>NZ_CP013232.1:933288-1244384 GCF_001584145.1 Collimonas fungivorans
CGCTCGCCGTTCGAAGTCGAGCAGCAGATCAGCAAGCAGGTCTCGAGCGTGGCGCATACGCTGGGCTTGTCGGAAGCGCAGGTATATCCGGTTTCAGCCCAGAAAGGCCTGGTCGGCAAGATCAACGGCGAGCCGGAACTGCTGAAGAAAAGCCGATTGCCAGCCCTGGAAAACGCCTTGTCGCGCGAACTGATCCCGGCCAAGCGCGACATCATCCGCTCGCAGCTGATCGGCGACATCCATGATTTGACTGTCACCAAGCAAGCCCTGATGTCGGCGCATATCCGCAGCGTGGTCGAACAGTTGCTGGAGCTGAAGAGCTTGCGCGGCAAGAATACCTCCATCATCAGCCACATGATGAAGCGCATCGATATCGAGAAAAAGGAATTCGACGAAAGCCTGCTCAAGCTGCAAGGCACGCGCATGGTGTTTGCGCGCCTGTCGGCCGGAGTCTTCACTACGCTTGGCATGGGTTTGCTGAAAGAAGAAATCCGCAAGACGCGCGAGACCATGGAAGGCAGCATGTTCACCGCCGGCTTCCGCCATGCGGTCAAGGAATTCTTCGACAAGTCGCAGGAAAACCTGATGCTGTCCGGCCAGAAGACCGATGAAATCTCTGAAATGATGACCATCATGTACCGCAAGTTCTCGACCGAACACGGCCTGGCGCTGTCGACGCCGATGCCGTTCTCGCTGGACAAGTACCGCAACGAAATCAAGGTGATCGAAACCGCTTATCATCGCCAGTTCGGCACGGTAACGCTGGTGAAAACCAGCCAGGTAGTGCTGATGCAGAAATTCTTCGATTCGATCGCCTCGCGCGTCAAGCAGAGTTTCCTGCAGGCCAACCGCGACGTCGACGCCTGGCTCAAGGTGGTGATGGCGCCGCTGGAAGAACAGATCCGCGCCCACAAGTCGCAGCTCAAGCAGCGCACCGATTCGATCGAGCGCGTGCATGTGGCGATCGACAGCCTGGAAGAAAAAATCCAGTCGGTGGAAATGCTGCAGAACGAATTGACGGCGCAAAGAAATACGCTGGTGGCGCTGGAAGCCGATTTGAGGAATGCATTGGGCTCGGAAATGGCCCCCATGAAAGTTGCGGTATAGATGAAACGTGTAGTTATCGACAGTAGCAGCGAAGCGGCCGGCCAGTTTGCCGACCCGTCTTTTTCGGCAGCGGTGATCGGGTGGCAGAAGCAGCATGGCCGCCACGCCTTGCCGTGGCAGCAGACGCGCGACGCCTACCGCGTCTGGCTGTCCGAAATCATGCTGCAGCAGACCCAGGTGGCTGCCGTGATTCCCTATTACCAGCGCTTCCTTTCGAGTTTCCCCGATGTGCAGGCGCTGGCAGCGGCGCCCAGCGAAGAGGTGATGGCGCACTGGAGCGGGCTGGGTTATTACACGCGGGCGCGCAACCTGCATCGCTGTGCGCAACGGGTAGTGGCTGAACATGGCGGGATCTTTCCGCGCGATCCGCTGCTGCTGCAAGACTTGCCCGGCATCGGCCGTTCCACCGCGGCCGCCATCGCCGCATTTTCCTACGGCGTGCAAGCCGCCATCTTGGACGGCAACGTCAAGCGCGTGTTTGCCAGGGTGTTCGGCATCGACGGCTATCCCGGCGCCAAGCCTGTCGAAGATGCGATGTGGCGCCGTGCCGTGGCCTTGTTGCCGGAACAGGGAGTGGAGTCGTACACCCAAGGCCTGATGGACCTGGGTGCGACGCTCTGCACACGCAGCAAACCGTCCTGCCAGACTTGTCCGCTGGCGCCGCGCTGCGCCGCGCTGGCGACCGACCGGGTCGGCCAGTTGCCTGTGCGTAAACCGAAAAAAGCGATTCCCGAAAAACATACCGGCATGCTGGTGATTGTCGACCGGCGCCAGGTTTTGCTGGAACAGCGTCCCGACAGCGGCATCTGGGGCGGCTTGCTGTCGTTGCCGGAAATTGCGCCGGGAATTTTGTCGAAAGCCGATTTCGATACTGCTTTAAATCGCGCTGCCGCAGCTTTCGGCACTGTCGCGTCGTACGAGCCGCTGCAGCCGTTCACCCATGTCTTCACGCATTTCAAACTTCAGATATCGCCGTTCCAGATTGCGCTCGAACGGCGGCTTGACGGCGTTGCCCAGGCCAATTACGTTTGGTATCCGGTTGAAAAGCTGGCAAACGCGCCGCTGCCGGCGCCGGTCAAGAAATTGCTGCTGGAAGTATTCCGCGAAGCGGACCTGTTCGCCTAGCAGGCCCTATCAGATGATGTTGTGCTGTAGCAGGTATTGATGGACTATGCCCAGCCGTTCGCGGCCGTCGGTCAGCTCAAGTAGTTTCTGTCGTGCTTTCAAGGGGATCGGCAGGATTTCGCACCAGCGGTTGGCGACCCAGCCGGCATTGTCGAATTGCAGCGGCAGCGCAAACGGGCTGGCGAAATTCTCGCCGTGTGCGCTGCGGCCTTTCTTGTTGATATCGTCGATCACCAGTTTCAGCGTGCCGGCGCATTGCAGATGGGTTGCGTCAGGCGGTGTCGCCGGATCGGCCTCGATCAGCGTTACCTGGGCCTCCAGGCGCTGGTCGGCAAGCACGCGCTGCTGCACGATGCGGAAGCGCTGGCTGCCTTCGGTGCGCAGCATCATCACTCCCAGGTCCTGCATGTCCCACTCGATGATCCTGGTCAGGCAGCCTACACTCTCAGGTTCGGCGGCATTGCCGACTTCCTTGCCCGATTTGATCAGCACCACGCCGAACGGCTGCTCGCTCCGCATGCATTCGCGCAGCATGTCGAGGTAGCGTGTTTCAAATACCTTGAGCGGCAGCACGCCGCCGGGGAACAGCACTGCGTTGAGCGGGAACAGCGGTATCCAGGAATTATTTTCGGGCATAGGGTGACGTCAACTGCGGAGGAGGTGGGCTGCGGATGGGGTCAGCTAGGCGCTAATTGTCGCCGGCGCGCCTGGCCAGTTCGCGGTGGCGCCGCACCACGCGTTCCGATACCCGGAAATATTCCGCCAGCTGCTCCACCATGTAGACCGAGCGATGCTGGCCGCCGGTGCAGCCGATCGCTACCGTCAGGTAGCTGCGGTTGTCGTCCTTGAACGAGGGCAGCCATTTTTCGACAAAATTGCGGATGTCGCCCAGCAGGTCGCCGACCTTGGGCAGGGCTTCCAGGAAGTCGATTACCGGCTGGTCGCAGCCGGTCAGCGGACGCAGTTTGGCGTCGTAATGCGGATTCGGCAACATGCGCACGTCGAACACCAGGTCGGCGTCCAGCGGCACGCCGCGCTTGAACGCGAACGATTCGAACAGCAAGGTCAGCGGCGCCGGTTCGGTATCGACCAGTTCCTTGATCCAGCTGCGCAAGCGGTTGGCGCTCATGTTCGACGTGTCTATGGTGTGGCCGATGCTCTCGATCTCGGCCAGCATCTCGCGTTCGTTCAGGATGCACTCGGTCAGGGTCAGGCGGTCGGCCGGATTCTGGCCGGGGCGCAGGCGGTGCGACAGCGGATGGCTGCGGCGGGTCTCGGAGAAGCGGGCGATCAGCGATTCGGTCTGGGCGGTCAGGAAGAATACCTTGACGTCGTGCCCTTCGGCTTTCAATTGCTGGATATCGGAGGGCAGGCCGGCCAGCGAATCGGCGCTGCGGGCGTCGGTGGCTACCGCCAGCATTTGCGCGCCTTCATCGAGGCGGGTGGCGACCAGGCCGCGCAGCAGGATAGGCGGCAGGTTGTCGACGCAAAAATAACCCGCATCTTCGAGCACGCGAAGAGCGACCGATTTGCCGGAACCGGAAATGCCGGTGATGAGGATAATACGCATTAGCGAATGATACCGTAAGTCGGGGTTTTTATCGGAAGCCCGGCAAACGGATGTCAGAGATCGCTGTCGCTGTCCATCGCAATACGCTGGCGGGCGATGAAATCCTTGAGCGTGTCGATGCCGCGCAACTGCAGGATGGTGTTGCGCACCGCGGCTTCCAGCAGCACCGCGATATTGCGGCCGGCGGCTACCGGGATGATGACTTTGCGGATCGCCAGGCCCAGCACTTCCTGGGTGTGGGCGTCGAGCGGCAGGCGCTCGTAGTTTTCTTCCAGCGTGGCGCGCCGCACCAGGTGCACGATCAGCTTGAGGCGCATTTTGCGGCGCACCGCGGTTTCGCCGAAGATGGTCTTGATGTCGAGCAGGCCCAGGCCGCGCACTTCCAGCAGGTTTTGCAGCAGGTGCGGGCAGCGGCCCTCGATCATGTTGGGCGCGATGCGGGCAAACTCGACCGCATCGTCGGCCACCAGGCCGTGGCTGCGCGAGATCAGTTCCAGCCCGAGTTCGCTTTTGCCGAGCCCGGATTCGCCGGTGATCAGCACGCCGACTCCCAGCACATCCATGAACACGCCGTGCATGGTGATCCGTTGCGCCAGTTTTTTCGACAGGTAGACACGCAGGTAATCGATCACCTGCGCGGCCGGCAGCGGCGTCGAAAACAGCGGAATGTTCTTTTCATCGCAGATTTCGAGGATGTCCGGCGGCGTCGCCAGTCCTTGCGCGATGATGAAGGCCGGCGGCGCGCCGGCCACCAGTTCAGCGGTCTGGTAGACCCGCGAAGTGGCCGAGAGGCGCTGGTAGTATTCGGTTTCCTGGTGGCCGAAGACCTGGATCCGGCCCGGATGGATCAGGTTCAGGTGGCCTACCTGGTCGGCGGCCGAAGCCGCATCGCCGGAAATCAGCCGCTCGCCGCCGGGAAAACCGGCAAACCAGCCCAGCTGCAGCGATTCGCGGTTTTCGTCGTACAGCTGCTGAATCGAGAGGGGCGTGGAAACTGGCATGGTCGGCGTCTGACGTGGTTGGTGGGTTAGATCGCCCGGAGGGCGACTCAGACAGGATGATGTCTTATTCTAAATTATGTCGCATTTTCCGTGCCCATGGGCTGCCAGGCCACAATGTGCGCGTGCACCGATGCCGGATCGGGATCGCTGCTGAGGAGGGCGCGGAAGGCGTCGCTGGAAAACATCTCGGCGATTTCCGACAGGATTTCCAGGTGCTGCTGGGTGACGTTGTCAGGAATCAGCAGGAATACCAGCAACCTGACAGGTTCGCCGTCCGGCGATTCAAACGGAATCGGTTCGGCCAGGCGCACAAAGGCAGCCAGCGGCGCTTTCAACCCTTTGACACGGCCATGCGGCACGGCGACGCCGTGGCCGAGACCGGTGGAACCCAGGCGTTCGCGCGCAAACAGGTTGTCGGAGACGGTAGAGCGGGCAATGCCGCAATTGTTTTCGAAGAGTAAACCGGCTTGTTCGAAGGCGCGTTTTTTACTGGAGACTTCCAGATCCAGCGCTACATTTTGTGCAGGCAGGATTTTTGCAAGATTAGTCATAATACAAATTGGTATGCGGCACAATACGGGTGGTTGTGTCTAAGTCATAGTAAGCCACCACTAATATAGCCGCAGCATTTCGGAAACATGCCAATTTCGGGTCTGAACGCTGCTGGCCGCCTAGCGCGGCCGCAACTGTTATGGCTGTTATGACAGCGTCTCCCCGATTTTGGCCCAAGTCAGCGTAGCCCGGGCTACGGTCTTAATGGCACCCAACCCGGATTATAGACTTGATTCAGGTCAACAACACCAACTTGCGGTCATGGTCTTGCCTGGACCGGATTACGCCTTTTACTTAACTTCGAAGCGTGCAAATATCAGCCAGACATCGCCGTTGCCTTTATTCTGCGACAGGCGAGGCACGTAAGATCCCATCAATTTGGCCCCCTTGACGCCCAGTGATACCACCGGCAGGGCTATCGGGAACGGGAAGCCGCCGAAATAATCCTGGCGGCTCATCAGCATGGCGGTGTAGCCGGCGCCGACTTCGACCGGGGTCTTGGGCACGTTCCAGATCCATTCATAGGCATAACCGGCCATGATTTGCGGCTTGCGGTGAGAGTCGCGGATGGCGAACAGGTATAGCGATTCGTCATTGCCGTCGGCGTTGCGGATGGTGCGGCCGCCGCCCAGGCCCCAGGCTTTTTCATTCAGCTCCCGGAGCTTTTCTTCGGTATAAGTACGGCGGCCATGGTAGGCGTAGCCCGACAGATACACTTCCATATCGCCATTGTTGGCGATATTACTCAGCCGGTCCTGGGTTTGGGTGAGGGTTTTGCTGAACCAGCCGGTGGTGTCCGGGGTTTCCTGCGCCTGGACTGGGGCAGCCATGGCGACCAGTGCGGTCATGCAGGTGAGCAATGCGATCCGCTTGAGCGCGGAAAAACGATAAAAAGTTGTCATAAACAAAAGAATCCTTTACGGCGAGGTCGTACGGTAGACGTTGATCCCCTGGACGTCAATATTCCCGACCCAATTATTGTTATTTAGTTATTAAAATGCTGTCTTTTTGCTACGCTTTGTAGCTAATCGTAAAATCTGTAGCAAATCGTAAGTTATTGCCTTGCCTGGCGCCAATTCAACGGTGGCTGCGATGTGGAGAAATTGCTGCGCCAAGGATTGATGTCGAGACCACCGCGCCGCGTATAGCGCGCATATACAGACAGCTTTTGTGGCCGACAGTTGCGCATCAGGTCCATAAAAATGCGTTCCACGCATTGTTCGTGGAATTCATTGTGGTCGCGGAAGCTGATCAGGTACTTGAGCAGGCTTTCCTGGTCGATGGCGGCGCCGACATAATGGATCTGCACGCTGCCCCAATCCGGCTGGCCGGTCACCAGGCAATTCGATTTCAGCAGGTGCGAGACCAAGGTCTCTTCCACCACAACCTGGTCCGGGTCGCTTTTCAGCAGCGCCGGATTCGGCTGATATTCGTCGACTTCGATATCCAGGCGGTCCAGCAGCAAACCTTGGAGTTCTTGCAGCTTGAGTTCGGCGAAGGCCTCGGCGGTGGCCAGGGCGACATGCACCGGCGCGCCGAAACCGGCGGAGATATCGGTGCGCAGCAGCTGCAGCAACGCGTCTTTATCCGCTAGCCTGGTCTGGTTGAAGGAGTTCAGGTACAGCTTGAACGACTTCGATTCGATGATGTTGGGAGAGTCCGCCGGCACCGTGAAAGTCGCGATCGCCACTTGCGGCTTGCCGCGCAGGTTGAGCCAGGACACTTCATACGCATTCCAGATATCGACGCCGAAAAACGGCAATGTGCCGCTGATGCCGATTTCTTCGCGCTTGCCCAGGCGGGCAATCGGAAACAGCAGTGAAGGCTGGTACTGGGTCTGGTAGGCGGCGGGTTTGCCCAGCGGCGAGGCGTCAGGCGTGTTCGGGATAGTCATGGCTTCTGCTTGTGCTTAAAAGCAGTATTTTGCCAGATAAGCAGGCCGCTCCTGTAAGCGCCGCTGAATGGCGCTTATCAGGAGCGTGGCCGGGCGTATCAGCCGAGGAACAATTTATAGACCGGATTGCTGGTCTCGTCCCAGTAACGGTAACCTAGGCTGGAGAGGAAGGAGCGGAAGATCTTCATCTCTTTTTTTGGCACCTGCAGCCCGACCAGGATGCGGCCGACGTCGCCGCCCTGGCTGCGGTAGTGGAACAGGCTGATGTTCCAGTCGGGCGCCATCGAATTCAGGAAACGCATCAGCGCGCCCGGGCGTTCCGGGAATTCGAAGCGGTACAGCAATTCGTTTTCCGCCAGCGGGCTCTTGCCGCCCACCAGGTGCCGCACGTGGACCTTGGCCAGTTCGTCATGGGTCAGGTCGAGCGTGCTGAAGCCATGTTTCTCGAAATTCTTGGCGATCAGCTTGGCTTCTTCACCGCTGGAAGTCTGCACCCCGACAAACACGTGGGCGACTTTCTCGTCGCTGATGCGGTAATTGAATTCGGTGACGTTGCGCGGCCCCACCAGTTCGCAGAAACGGCGGAAGCTGCCAAACTGTTCCGGGATGGTGACGGCATACACCGCTTCGCGCAGCTGGCCGATGTCGGCCATCTCGGCGACGAAGCGCAGGCGGTCGAAATTCATGTTGGCGCCGGAGGCGATGGTCACCAGGGTCTGGTCCTTGACCGGCTTGCGCGTGGCCTTGGCGCGTTCGACGTAGGCCTTGGCGCCGGCCACCGCCAGCGCGCCGGACGGCTCCAGGATGCTGCGCGTGTCCTGGAATACGTCCTTGATCGCGGTGCATACGGCATCGGTGTCGACCAGGATCACTTCATCCACATACAGGCGCGCCAGGCGGAAGGTTTCCTCTCCGACCAGCTTGACCGCGGTGCCGTCGGCGAACAGGCCGACGTCCGGCAAGGTGACGCGGCGGCCAGCCTTCAGGCTGCGCGCCATGGCGTCGGAATCGGTGGTTTGCACGCCGATGATCTTGATCTCGGGCCGCACCGCCTTGACATAGGCGGCGATGCCGGCGATCAGTCCGCCGCCGCCTATCGGTACAAAAATCGCGTGGATAGGGCCGGCGTGCTGGCGCAGGATTTCCATGCCGATGGTGCCCTGGCCGGCGATCACGTGCGGATCGTCGAAAGGGTGGACAAAGGTAAGCTTGAGTTTCTTTTCCAGCGTCAGCGCGTGGTTGTAGGCGTCGGTGTAGGAGTCGCCGAACAGCACGACCTCGCCGCCGCGCGCCCGCACCGCGTCGACCTTGACCTGCGGCGTGGTGGTCGGCATCACGATCACCGCGCGGCAGCCGAGCTTGGCCGCCGACAGCGCCAGTCCCTGCGCATGGTTGCCGGCCGAGGCGCAGATCACGCCGCGCTTGAGCTGGGCCGGGGTCAGGCTGGCCATCTTGTTATAGGCGCCGCGCAACTTGAAACTGAACACGCTTTGCACATCCTCGCGCTTGAAATAAATCTGGTTCTCGATCCGCTTCGACAGCGTAGGCGCCAGTTCAAGAGGGGTTTCGACCGCGACGTCGTAGACGCGGGCGGTGAGGATCTTCTGCAAATAATCTGTGGTCATGTCGTTGTCAAATTGGAGCGCCGAGCGGAGTCGGCGGCAGGATCAGGCCGGGAGAAACAGCGGATCATTATAATGGACGGCTTTTAATCGTCACCAGGTTTTGTCGGCCGCAACGTTTATAAACTCCGTCGCATGTTGTTGCGCGCGCCGAATTGCCGCCTTTCCGAATTGTTCCCATGATCGAATCCGCAGTTTTATGGTTGCTCAAGACGCTCGCCGTACCCACGGTCGGCCTGACTTCCGTCTTCATCATCAGTTTTGTCGCCGCCACCTTGCTGCCGCTCGGGTCCGAGCCGGCCGTGTTTGCCGTGATCAAGGCCAACGGCGCGCTGTTCTGGCCGGTGATCCTGGTGGCGACCGCGGGCAACACGCTGGGCGGCGTGGTCGACTACTGGATGGGTTACGGCGCCAAGCAGGCATTTTCGCGCGAACGCGGCAGCAGCTGGTTCAGCTGGCTGCAGCGCTACGGCGCCAAGACCATGCTGCTGGCCTGGGTGCCGGGCATAGGCGATCCGATCTGTACCCTGGGCGGCTGGCTCAAGCTGCCGTTCTGGCCCTCCGTCATGTATATGGCGATCGGCAAGTTTGCCCGATATGTTTTGGTAGTCTGGCTGCTGATGAACGTGCCGGACGGATTCTGGCGTCAGGTCGCGGGCTGGCTGGCCTGAGAAAAGGGACCCCAGGCGGCAACCCAGGCGCCGGGTTGCAGGCCCGGATCAGAGTGCGGACAAGCCCGCCCAGAACATCGTCGGCGTCAGCAGCAACAGGATCAGGTAGGGCAGCATGCGCAGCGGCCACGCGCGTTGGCGCAGCAGGTAAGACATGCCGAAATAGGGGTTTCTGCGCGATAAGGAAACGGGTGTCATGGCTTGCCTCCGGGGGTAGGGTGAATCAGCCCTTGCACTGGCCGTAGTCGGCCAATGTGCAGGAAATGCTGTCGAGGATTTCGCTGATGATCTGGCTAAACATGATGGCTCCTGGAAAAAGTGGGTACGGATTCATTGTAGGTAAAAACTATTAATAATTAAAAATTGATTATATTTATTGATTTCATTGGATTTGGCTATCCAAAGCCGTTCTGTTCCTTGCACTGCACAAATCGGCATCTTGCCTTCGTGAAGCAGCGCGATAAGCTAAAATGCGGGTTCAGTAGCAGCAGTCAACGCAGTAGCCCACTTTCATAGACCAATGAACGCCCCAGTCAAAATCCAGGCATTATTGTCAGACGCGCCACATGGCGCCACTCCCACGCGCTTGCGCGAAATCCCTTATAACTACACCTCGTTTTCAGACCGCGAGATCGTGATCCGCCTGCTTGGCGAAGCTTCCTGGCGCCTGCTTGACGAACTGCGCAGCAAACGCCAGACCGGCCGTTCCGCCAGGATGCTGTACGAAGTGCTGGGCGATATCTGGGTAGTGCGGCGTAATCCGTATTTGCAAGATGACATGCTGGACAATCCGAAGCGCCGCCAGGCCTTGATTGATGCATTGCATCATCGTCTCAGCGAAGTCGACAAACGCCGTATCGTCACCGACGAGGGCGATGTTAGCCGCGACGCGGCCAGCGATGAAGAAGCCAAAAAACGCAGCGAGAATGTCGAAGCGTTGCTGGCTGCGGCACGCAAGGCGATTGCCGCCTTCTCCGACGAATTCCGCCAGACCTACGATCTGCGCAAGCGCGCCAACAAGATCCTGGGCCGCTACACCGCCAAGGACAACATCAAGTTCGACGGCCTGTCGCGCGTTTCGCATGTGACCGACGCCACCGACTGGCGCGTCGAATATCCGTTTGTGGTGCTCACGCCCGACAGCGAAGATGAAATGGCCGGCCTGGTCAAGGGCTGCATCGAACTCGGCCTGACCATCATCCCGCGCGGCGGCGGCACCGGCTATACCGGCGGCGCGATTCCGCTGACGCCTTTGTCGGCAGTCATCAACACCGAAAAACTTGAGCATCTGGGTGCAGTCGAAATGGCTGTCCTGCCAGGGCTCGATAAAGAGTACGCCACGATTTATTCGGGCGCCGGCGTGGTCACCAAGCGCGTTTCCGATGCGGCCGAAAAAGCCGGTTTCGTGTTCGCGGTCGATCCGACCTCGGCCGAGGCGTCCTGCGTCGGCGGCAACATCGCCATGAACGCCGGCGGCAAAAAAGCCGTGCTGTGGGGCACTGCGCTGGACAACCTGGCGAGCTGGCGC
Organism: Collimonas fungivorans; assembly: GCF_001584145.1. Lineage (NCBI taxonomy): Bacteria > Pseudomonadati > Pseudomonadota > Betaproteobacteria > Burkholderiales > Oxalobacteraceae > Collimonas > Collimonas fungivorans. Next base: position 944,359 of record NZ_CP013232.1, read on the forward strand.
ATGGTCGACCCGAACGGCGACTGGCTGGATGTCACGCGCCTGGACCACAACCTGGGCAAGATCCACGACACGCCGCTGGCGCGCTTCCAGCTGGAATGGCGCCATCCGGCTGAAAAAGGCCGGCCAAGCGAAAAGCCGTTCAAGACCGAGATCCTGGAAATCGCCGGCCGCGTATTCCGCAAGGAAGGCCTGGGCAAGGACGTGACCGATAAATTCCTGGCGGGTTTGCCAGGAATCCAGAAAGAAGGCTGCGACGGCCTGATTACTTCCGGGCGCTGGATCTTGCACAAGATGCCTAAGCATACGCGCACCGTCTGCCTGGAATTCTTCGGCCAGGCACGCGATGCGATCCCGTCGATCGTCGAGATCAAGGATTTCCTCGATGCCGAAACGAAAAAGGGTGGCGCAATCCTGGCCGGCCTGGAGCATCTGGACGAACGCTATCTGCGCGCCGTCGGCTACACCACCAAATCCAAGCGCGGCGTATTGCCGAAGATGGCGCTGTTCGGCGACATCGTCGGCGACGATGAGAACGCGGTAGCGCAGGCAGCCTCGGAAGTGGTGCGCATGGCCAACAACCGGGTCGGCGAAGGTTTCATTGCGGTCAGCCCGGAAGCGCGCAAGAAATTCTGGCTGGACCGCGCCCGTACGGCAGCCATCGCCAAACATACCAACGCCTTCAAGATCAATGAAGACGTGGTGATCCCGCTTAACCGCATGGGCGAATACACCGACGGCATCGAACGTATCAATATCGAATTGTCGGTGAAGAACAAGCTGCAGCTGGTGGATGAATTGCGCGATTTCCTGCTCAAGGGAAATCTGCCGCTGGGCAAGGGCGACGATGCCGACGGCGACGATATCCCCGCTACCGAAATCCTGGAAGACCGTGTGCACCAGGCCGAGCAGCTGCTGGTCGAAGTACAGGCGCGCTGGACTTACCTGCTGGCCAACCTGGACAAACCGCTCAAGGATGCAAAAGACGAACTGGCTGCATTAGGGCTGGAAAAACTCGACCTGGTGTTCGACCAGCGCCTGCTGCAGCAACCTGAGGCCACCGTATTCGACGTGGTGCAGGACCGCACCATCCGCGTCTCCTGGAAGCAGGAAGTGCGGGCGCTGCTGCGCCAGATTTTCAACGGCGCTTCCTTCAAGCTGATTCTCGACGAATGCAGCGCGGTGCACAAGCGCGTCTTGCGCGGCCGCGTGTTTGTCGCCCTGCACATGCACGCCGGCGACGGCAATGTCCACACCAACTTGCCGGTCAATTCCGACCACTACGAAATGCTGCAGGATGCGCACGCCGCGGTGGCGCGCATCATGACCCTGGCGCGTTCGCTGGACGGCGTGATTTCTGGCGAGCACGGCATCGGCATCACCAAGCTGGAATTCCTGACCGAAGACGAAATCAAGGATTTCCGCAGCTACAAGCTGCGCGTCGATCCAGAAGGCCGCTTCAACAAGGGCAAGCTGCTGAACCTGCCCGGTTTCGAAGCCGACCTTAGCAATGCCTACACGCCGTCGTTCGGCCTGATGGGACACGAATCGCTGATCATGCAGCAAAGCGATATCGGCGCCATCGCCAACAGCGTCAAGGATTGCCTGCGCTGCGGTAAATGCAAACCGGTGTGCGCCACCCACGTGCCGCGCGCCAACCTGCTGTACTCGCCGCGCAACAAGATCCTGGCCACTTCGCTGCTGGTGGAAGCCTTCCTGTATGAAGAGCAGACCCGGCGCGGCATCTCGATCAAGCATTGGGAAGAATTCGAAGACGTGGCCGACCATTGCACGGTCTGCCACAAGTGCGTCACGCCATGCCCGGTCGACATCGATTTCGGCGACGTCTCGATGAACATGCGCAACCTGCTGCGCAAGATGAACAAGAAATCGTTCAATCCCGGCACCACAGCCGCCATGTTCTTCCTGAATGCCACCGATCCGGCCACCATCAACATGACCCGCAAGGTCATGACCGACTGGGGTTTCAAGGCGCAGCGCCTGGGCAACGACATACTGAAGAAATTCGCCAAGAAGCAGACCAAGAAACCGCCGGCGACGGTCGGCAAGGCGCCGATCAAGGAACAGGTGATCCACTTCATCAACAAGAAGATGCCGGGCAACCTGCCGAAGAAGACCGCGCGCGCCCTGCTGGATATCGAAGACGACAAGATCGTGCCGATCATCCGTGACCCGAAGAGCACCACCGCAGATACCGAAGCCGTGTTTTATTTCCCGGGCTGCGGTTCCGAGCGGCTGTTCTCGCAAGTCGGCCTGGCTACGCAAGCCATGCTGTGGCAGGTCGGCGTGCAAACCGTACTGCCGCCGGGTTACCTGTGCTGCGGTTATCCGCAGCGCGGCTCGGGCGATTTTGACAAGGCGGAAAAAATCATCACCGACAACCGCGTGCTGTTCCACCGCATGGCGAATACCCTGAACTACCTCGACATCAAGACCGTGATCGTCTCCTGCGGCACTTGCTACGACCAGCTGCAGGGCTACCAGTTCGACAAGATATTCCCGGGCTGCCGCATCATCGATATCCACGAATACCTGCTCGAAAAGAACCTCAAGCTGGAAGGCGTCAGCGGCACCCGCTACATGTATCACGATCCGTGCCACAGCCCGATGAAACTGCAGGACCCGATGAAGACGGTGAATGCCTTGATCACTACCGACAGCGGGACCAAGATCGAAAAGAACGAGCGCTGCTGCGGCGAATCCGGCACTTTCGGCGTCAGCCGTCCGGATGTCTCGACCCAGGTGCGCTTCCGCAAGGAAGAGGAAATGAACAAGGGCGCGGACAAGCTGCGCGCCGACGGTTTCGGCGGCGACGTCAAGATTCTCACTTCCTGCCCGTCCTGCCTGCAGGGTTTGTCGCGCTACAACGACGATTCCGGCACTACCGCCGATTACATCGTGGTCGAGATGGCGCGCCACCTGCTGGGCGAGAACTGGCTGCCGGATTACGTTGCACGCGCCAACAACGGCGGCATCGAACGGATCCTGGTGTGACCATGGCTAACCATTCGGCTGATTGCGAACTGTGCAGCGGCGACGGTGGAGAAATTCTCCACCGTGCGGAGAAATTTCGCGTGGTGCTGGTCGACGATGCGCAGTATCCGGGATTCTGCCGTGTCATCTGGAACGATCACGTGAAGGAAATGACCGATCTGCCGGTGGCCGATCGCAGCACCTTGATGGCTGCGGTCTGCAAGGTGGAGTCCGTGCTGCGCGCTGTCATGCAGCCGGAAAAAATCAACCTGGCCAGCCTCGGCAACATGACGCCGCACCTGCACTGGCATGTGATCCCGCGTTATCCGGACGATGCGCATTTCCCCAGCCCGGTCTGGGCCGAGAGCCAGCGGCAGCCGGCGCCGGCCAGTTTGATTCAGCGGCAGGCGTTGCTGGGCGCGCTGCGCTCGGCGATATCCGAACAGTTTTAACCTTACTCGTACATCCCCATGACCGGCTCCAAACAATCAGCGCCCGCACCTGTCCCGGTGTCATTCACAGTGCATAAGCAATCGTGCAAGCTGGAAGTCGCTTTCGACGACGGCGCGGTTTTTTCGCTGCCGTTCGAATTGATGCGCGTATATTCGCCTTCCGCCGAAGTCAGCGGCCATGGCCCCGGGCAGGAAGTGTTGCAGACCGGTAAACGCAATGTCGAAATGGCTGCGCTGGAACCGGTCGGCAACTACGCCGTCAAGCCGACCTTCTCGGACGGCCACGTCAGCGGCATCTATACCTGGGCCTACCTGTACAAGCTGGGCCGCGACCAGGAAGCGATGTGGGAAGATTATCTGCAGCGCCTGGATGCCGCCGGCCATGGCCGCGAAGCCGGACGCGATCTATCGATGACAGCCAAGACCGCAGGCGGTCATGGCTGTGCATGAAGGGCCCGCTAGCTACGCAATTTTAATTCCTGGTGTTCCAGCTCGGCCCTGATCATGGCCGGATAGGGTGGTCGCGCTTGCGCGGTTGCAGTAAACAGCTTGCCGGCGATATTGATGTGATACTCGCCGCACAGGACTTCTTCCAGCGTCAGTGGTTCCGCACTGCGCACATAACCCATCACCACCATGCGCTGCAGCACCGCGCTGTAAGCCGCCGATGTCAGTTCGCCCACGGCTTTGCCGTTCAGGACGATGGGCTCGCCGCCCCAGGCGAACGCTTGCTGGTCGTCCAGCGTGAATATCACCAGGCGTTTGGCAAGACGTTCCGGCGCGATTTTCCCGAGTGCAGCCTGGCCGACGAATTCGGCCGGCTTGTTCAGTTTGACGGCAAATTCCAGGCCGGCTTCGAACGGATTTTCATCCGGCCCCAGTTCCAGTCCGAAAGCACGCCGGCCAGCTTCTATGCGCAAGGCGTCGATGGTGTAGTAGCCGCCGTCGCGCAGGCCAAGATCGGCGCCGGCCTCGAATAGCGTGTCGTACACGTGGGCGCCCATTTCAGTGGGGATATACAATTCCCAGCCCGGGCCGCCGACATACGATACCTTGGCCGCCAGCGCGCGGGCATAGCCGATATCGATTTCGATCACGGCCGATTGCGGGAATGCTTCCTTGTTCAGTTTCTGCGGCGTCACGCGCGACAGCAGCTGCTGCGCTTTCGGCCCGTGACGGTCAGCGTGCAATAGCCGGAGGTGACGTCGGTCACCGTCACATGTTCATTCTCCCGGATATGGCGCTTGATATGGCCGATGTCGCGGTAGGGCTGGGCCGATCCGGTAATGATCAGGAAACAGTCGGCCTCCAGCCGCATCACGGTCAGGTCGCTTTCGAAGCCGCCGCGCGCATTCAGTAGTGCGGTGTACACCATGTTGCCAGGGGCGACGGCGATGTCGTTGGCGCAAATGCGTTGCAGCAGCTGTGCGGCGTCGCGTCCTTGCACCATCAGCTTGCCGAACGAGGTCTGGTCAAAAATGACGACATCCTTGCGCACCGCCAGTTGTTCTTCGATGCAGGCGTCCAGCCAGTTAGGACGGCCGAAGCCGTATTGCGGTTCCGGCGTTTGTCCCGGCAGCGCAAACCAGCTCACGCGCTCCCAGCCGAGCTTGCTGCCGAAGCATGCGCCCTTGGCTTGCAGGCGGTCGTAGAGCGGTGAGCGGCGCAAGGGGCGGCCCGATTCCAGTTCATGGCGCGGCCAGCGCATCGCATAGTGCAAGCCCAGCGCTTCGACAGTACGGTCCTTGAGCCAGCTCATGTTGCTGTTGAAAGGCGCAAAGCGGCGAATGTCGACGTCCAGCAGGTCGGCCGGTGCGGCGCCGCCGACTATCCATTCGGCGATCAGCTTGCCGGCGCCGCCGGCGTTGGCGATGCCGGCCGAATTGAAGCCGGCGGCGACAAAGTAGCCGCGCACTTCGGGCGCTTCGCCCAGGATGAAATTGCCGTCCGGCGTAAAACTTTCCGGGCCATTCAGGAACAGCTTGATTTCAGTGGTTTCCAGCACGGGGGTACGATGCACGGCTTCGTCCAGCAGCACCTGGAACTGGTCCATATTGTCCGGCAGCAGCTGGAACTCGAACTTGGGCGGAATGCCATCCATGCCCCACGGTTTGGCGACAGGCTCGAAGCCGCCCATCACCAGCCCGCCGACTTCTTCCTTGTAATAGATATAGCCGTCCGGATCGCGCAGCACCGGCAGATCGGTGTGCACGCCCTCGATTTCCTTGGTCACCAGGTAGAAATGTTCAGCCGAATGCAGCGGGATGTTCACACCAGACAGTTTGCCCAGGTCGCGCGCCCACTGGCCGGCGCAGTTGAGGAAGGTCTCGCAGCGGACCGTGCCGCGGTCGGTTTCGACGCCGACGATACGGCCGTGCTCGATGATGGTGCCGGTGATTTGCACGCCCTCGAAAATCCTGGCGCCGCGGTTACGCGCACCCTTGGCCAGCGACTGCGTAAGATCGGTCGGATTGGCCTTGCCGTCGCCCGGCAGCCAGACTGCGCCGACCAGGTCGTCGATGCGCATCATCGGCCACATTTTCTGCGCCTCGGCAGGAGTGATGAACTCGGCCTCGATGCCAAAGCTGCGGGCAGCGGCAATCGTCCGCTGCAGCAAAGTCATGCGCTCCGGCGTGCGCGCCAGCGTAATGCTGCCGCATTGCTTCCAGCCGGTAGCCAGCCCGGTTTCCGCTTCCAGCGTGGCATACAGGTCGATGCCGTAGCGGCTCATCTTGGTCATGCTGCGGTTGGCGCGCAATTGCCCGACCAGGCCGGCGGCATGCCAGGTAGTGCCGCAGGTAAGCTGCCTTGCTCCAGCAGGATGACATCGGTGCAGCCGAGCTGGGTCAGGTGGTAGGCCGCGCTGCAGCCGGCGATGCCGCCGCCGGCGATGATGACTTGGGCATGGGTGGGTAAGGGGATGCTCATGACGTATCGGTTCCTTGTTCGGTTGAATCAGCGCCGCAGGACGCATTGGCGATTATTTGAAAACTACCGTCTTGTTGCGATGAATCAGTACGCGGTCCTCAAGATGCAGGCGGACGCTGCGCGACAACACGTTTTTCTCGATATCCTTGCCCAGTCGCACCATCTCTTCGATCGAATTGCTGTGGTCGATATTCACCACGCCCTGTTCGATGATCGGTCCGGCGTCCAGTTCGGCGGTTACGTAGTGGCTCGTGGCGCCGGTCATCTTGACGCCGCGTTCAAATGCCTGGTGATAGGGACGGCCGCCGACAAACGCCGGCAAGAAACTATGATGGATGTTGATGATGCGATTGCGATAACGCTCCGTCATGCTGTCGGACAGCACTTGCATATAACGCGCCAGGACGATGAAATCGCCGCTGAACTCACGGAACAGGCGTTCTACTTCGGCATATGCCTGCTCTTTGTTATCCGGCCCTACCGGCACATGAAAATAGGGGATGCCGTGCCATTCGACAAAAGAGCGCAGGTCATTGTGGTTGGAGATTACGCAGGGAATTTCGCAATGCAGGTCGTTATTGCGCCAGCGGTGCAGCAAATCGTTCAGGCAATGATCCAGTTTGCTGACCAGCACCACCATGCGTTTCTTGATTGAGCTGTCGGCGATGTTCCAGTCCATCTCGAACTGCCTGGCGATGGGGCTGAAACGTTCACGCAGTTCGTCCAGGTAAAACGTCAGCGTGTCGGCCTGTATCTCCACCCGCATGTAGAAGCGGTTGTGGAGCGCGTCGCCATGCTGGGCGGCCTGGCTGATCAGGCCGCCATGGTCGGCGATAAAACTGCCGACGGCGGCGACGATCCCGGTGCGGTCGGGACAGGTCAGGGTAAGGACGTAGCGGCGTGGTGTCTCGTCGTTCATGGCGCTGAGATCCGGTTTAAGCAATATTCGCGTTTCTTGGCTTGATTCCCATTTCCGCCAGGGCGTCGCGGATCGCATGCACTGCCTGCCGCATTTCCTCCGCTCCGATAGAACCTATGCAACCGATGCGGAAAGTTTCCGCCTGGGTCAGCTTGCCCGGATACAGGATGAACCCTTTGTCGCGCACTCGATTGTAGAAATCCTTGAATTCATAACTGGCGCTGTTCGGTGCGTGCATGGTGACGATGATGGGCGCCTGGATTTTCGCCGGCAGAAACTGGATCAGCCCCAGTTCGCGCATGCCTGCCATCAGGGTGTCGTAGTTCTTGGTGTAGCGCGCCAGCCTTGCCGGCTGGCCGCCTTCTGCAAAGAACTGGTTCAACGCTGCGTGAAAAGCCACCACGATGTGGGTAGGCGGCGTGAAGCGCCACTGTGTAGTTTTTTCCATGTAGGCCCACTGGTCGTGCAGGTCGAGCGACAGCGAACGTGAATTGCCTGCGCTCTTTTCCAGCACGCTCTTGCGCACAATCGCAAAACCCATGCCCGGCGGCCCTTCTATGCATTTGCCGCTGGCGGCGATCAGCGCATCGAAACTGATCTTGGTCGCGTCGATTTCCAGCGCGCCGAAAGAACTCATGGCGTCGATGATCAGGCTCTTCTTGTGCTGCGCCACTACCTCGGCAATCTCTTGCAGCGGATTCAGGATGCCGGTGCTGGTTTCGCAATGGATCACGCCGATGTGGGTGATGCTGCGGTCGTTGCTCAGCACGCGCTCGACATCGGCGGCGGTGGTCGGCACGTCCTCGGCGGTTTCGAATACCGAGACCTGGCGTCCCATCATCTCGACGATTTTCGCCATGCGCTTGCCGTAGGCGCCGTTGATCAGCACCAGCATATGGCCGTTGCGCGGCAGCAGGGTGTTGATCGCGGCTTCGATCGAAAACGTGCCGCTGCCCTGCATCGGCACGCACACGTGCGTTTCATGGGCGTTGGCGATGTCCAGCAGCTGCTGGCGCACCTTGCCGGTGATGGCGTTGAACGAGGCATCCCAGGAACCCCAGTCCTGCAGCATGGCGCTCTTGGTGGCGAGCGAAGTGGTCAGTGGTCCGGGAGTCAGAAGAATCGGGTCGCGGCTTTGCAGGCTCATGATATTTCCTTTGGTCTGGTGCGGGTTCAGTTGTAGTTGCGGTTGCGGTTCAAATGGTTCAGGTCTGGCGCCAGCTTTGCGCCTTCTTCAGCAGCACGCGCGTGGTCAGCGCGTACAGGATGCAGACGATGGTGGACGTCAGCACGATCAGGGTGCCCATCGCCGCCGCCGGGCCGATCTTCCCCTCGGCTTCCAGGTTCAGCAGCGCCACCGAGGCCAGCGTGGTGTCGGGCGAATACAGGAACACCACCGCCGAAATGGTGGTCATGGCATTGATGAACAGGTAGCGGCCGATGTCCAGGATAGCCGGCAGGCAGACCGGCACCGTCACCCGCAGGAAGGTTTTGTAGAAGGGCACCTTGAGCGAAGCCGAGACCGCTTCGAACTCGTTGTCGATGGCTTTCAGCGCGGTGACCGCGGTCAGGTAGCTGGAGGTGAAGTAGTGCACCACCGTCGACAGCACCAGGATCGCCATGCTGCGGTACAGGAAATTGAGCGGATTGTCCGGGTGGTTGAAAAACATGATGTAGCCCAGGCCCAGCACCAGTCCCGGCACACCCATCGGCAGCATGGCCAGCAGCCGGATCAGCGGCCGCGCCGCTTCCATGCCGCGGGTCTTTTCAACCAGGTAGGCGCTGCCGAAAATCAGCACGATGCCGCTGGCGACTACGTAGGCTGCCAGCCGCAGGCTGTTGAAATACGATTCCAGGATGCCGTCCTGGATCAGCCCGAAGTAATAGTGGTCCCACACCAGCGTCAGGTTGTAGGGCCAGAGCTTGATGAAAGAGGTGTACACCGCCATGCCCAGCACCGACAGCAGCAACAGGCAGACCAGGCCGCAGTAGCTGAACATCAAGGCGTCGAACAGCCGGTGGCGCTTGGGTACGAACGGCACGGCGCGCGCCGACAGCTGCGATTGCAGCTTGCGCCGTATGGTGAAGTCGATGGCGAACGCCATCAGCGCCGGCAACAGCAGCAGCAGGCTGACCACGGCGCCCTTGTTGAAATTCTGCTGGCCGATGACCAGCTGGTAGACATCGATCGCCAGCACGTTGAAATCGCCGCCGATGACCTTGGGCACGCCGAAATCGTTGACCGTGAAAGTGAACACCACCAGCGCCGCGCTGATCAGGCCGTACTTGGCGCCAGGCACAGTGATGGTCCAGAACTTGCGCAGGCGGCTGGTGCCCAGCGATTCCGCCACTTCATACAGGCGGCCGTCGGCTAGCGACAGTGCGGTAATCAATATCATCAGCGCATGCGGAAACACCGCATAACACTCGCTGATGACGATACCGATCGGGCCGTAGATCGAGGCGCCGCCGAGCAAGCCCTTGAGCGCGCCCTGGGTGCCGAACCATTGCACAAACGAGATCGCCGCCAGCAGCGACGGCGCCAGGATGGGAATCAGCGACAGGGTGCGGAAAAAGCGCTTGAACGGCATCATGCTGCGCGTCAGGGCGTAGGCGAAAGTGAAGGCCGCCGGGATCACCAGCAGCGTCACCGAGACTGCAATCAACAAAGTATTCAGCACCGACTGCCGCAATGCCGGGGTCGACATGTATTCGCTGAACTGGCGCAGGCCGACGAACAGGCCATCCTTGTCCTGCACGCTCTGGACCAGGATCATCAGCACCGGCATCAGCAGGAATACCGCCAGCCCGGCGCACACCAGCAACAGCAGGCCGTGCGCGATGCGTTCATGCCAGTGGCTTTGCTGGCGGCCGGCCGCCGCCTGTCTGGCGCCGCCGGCCGGCGACGACGACATCATGCCGAGTGCGCTGGCCGGCCTGCTCATGCCGCCACCGTCTGCGCTTGTTCGTCGTCCTGGTATACGCGGATGCGTTCCGGCAGCAAGCCGTAACGCAGTTTGCTGCCGACCTGCAATCCCAGTTCCTTCAGCAGGTTGAGCGACATCGAAGCCACCACCGGCTGCTGTTCCATGCCTTCCAGCACGACCGTCAGGTAACTGAAGGCGCCCAGGAATTCAATTTTCTTGACCTCCGCCATGGCGTGGTTGTGGGTGCGCTGCTCGACGCTGCGCGCCACAAAATCTTCCGGCCGCAAATATACCTTCACGGGCTGTCCGGCGGCAATGTGATCGACCCGCGATTCGCAATGGAAATCCAGCTTGCCGATGCGGAAACGGCTGTCTCCCAGCGAAACGCCGCGCAAGATGTTGACCTTGCCGACGAACGACGCGACGAACGGCGAGCCCGGCTGCAGGTAGATGTCTTGCGGGCTGCCGCATTGCTCGATGGCGCCGTGGTTCATCACCACAATGCGGTCGGCCATGGTCAGGGCTTCTTCCTGGTCGTGGGTGACCATGATGGTGGTCACGCCCAGCCGCTGTTGCAGCTGGCGGATCTCGCTGCGCAGACGCACCCGCTCCAGCGCATCCAGCGCCGACAGCGGTTCGTCCAGCAACAGCAGACCGGGAGAAGTCGCCAGCGCCCGCACCAGCGCGATCCGCTGCTGCTGGCCGCCGGACAGCTGTCCCGGGAATTTCTTGCCGCTGGTCGGCAGGCCGGCCAGCGTCAGCAGTTCCTGCACCCGTTCGGCGGTGGCGCTGCGGCTCTGGCGGCGGTTCACCAGGCCGTAGGCGACATTGTCGGCGATGGTCAGGTTGGGAAACAGCGCATAGGACTGGAACACGATGCCGTAATCGCGCTGTATCGGCGCCAGCCATGAGATGTCCTTGCCAGCCTGGACGATGCGCCCCTGGTTCTGGCTTTCGAGGCCGGCGATGATGCGCAGCAGGGTGGTCTTGCCGCAGCCGGACGGTCCCAGGAAACAGACGAACTCGCCTTCGCCGACGGTCAGGTTGATATCGCGCAGCGCATGAAAGCTGCCGAACGATTTCGAGATGTTTTCTAGCGTCAGGTAAGGCTTGGGCGCCAGGCAAGGGCTAGGATTCTGCTGAGACATGATGAAACTCCCCCGGTTAGTCACGAATAGCGCGGCTTTACTTCTTTTCCGCCTTGGAGTTGTAGCGTGTGCCCCATTCGGCCAGGATCCGTTCGCGGTTCTTGGCGGACCAGTTGAAATCGTTGGGCTTGATCAGAAGCTTTTCGTAATCGTCCGGAATCCCTTCAACTTTCTTGGCGATGCCGGGATAGGCGACGATGGCCCACCAGTTGGAGCTGATCTGGTTGGCTTCCTTGCTGCTCATCCAGTCCACCAGTTTCTGGGCCGCTGCCAGGTTCTTGGTGCCTTTCATGATGCCGCTGGCTTCCACATCCCAGCCTAGGCCTTCTTTGGGAAAAATCAATTCGACAGGAGCGCCGCTGCGCTTCACCTGATGGCCGCGGAATTCGAATGAAATGCCGATAGGGAATTCGCCGGTGCCGGCCATGGTGCAGGGTTTGGAACCTGAGTGGGTGTATTGGGCGATGTTCTGGTGCAGCGCGTCCATGTATTGCCAGCCCTTGGCTTCGCCGAACATTTGCAGCCACGCTGTTACATCAAGGTAGCCGGTGCCGCTGGAAGCGGGGTGGGGCATGACGATCTGGCCCTTGTAGACCGGCTTGGCCAGGTCGGCCCAGCTGGTGGGCTTGGGCAGGTTCAGCTTCTTCGCTTCTATCGTGTTGAAGCAGACGGTCGCACCCCAGACATCCATGCCGACCCAGGTTGGCGGCCGGGCGCTGTCTACGTAGGCGGGATTGAGCTGTTTCATGCCGCTTGGCTCATACGCCAGCAGCATGCCTTCCTGGCCCAGCAGCGCCAGGCTGGTGGCGGCCAGACCGACTACCACGTCGGCTTGCGGATTGTTCTTTTCGGCCAGCAATTTGGCAGTGACGACGCCGGTCGAGTCGCGCACCCAGCGGATTTCTACCGTCGGGTTGGCTTTTTCGAAACCGTCCTTGTACTGTTTCATGGCGTCGGTTTCCAGCGCGGTATATACCAGCAGCGCAGTCCTGGACTGGGCATGGCTGCTGGCTGCGGTCAGGGCAAAGGCAGCGCCTAGCAGGGCCGTTGCAGCCCCGGCTGCCGCGCTTGCGCGCAGGATTCGTGCAAATTGCTGTTTCATTGTCATCTCCTCAGATGGTGAGCAAATCTTCCACTGCTGCCGATATTGAAACCTGGTCAAGTTTTTACGTCCTGCCGCTTTTTGCTGCGGCTTTTTATTGCATCATGTTTTATGTATTTTGTTGACAATCTACACGTTGTTGAATTAAAGTGCAATCACCAACTCGAAAAAAGATCAGCCATGACTACCAACCGCACCATGAACACCATCGCCCTGGTCCAGAAAAATTCGCTGCCTTCGCTGGTGCAGAAGGAGCTGGAGCGCATGATCCTGACGGGCGACCTGGTCGCCGGCGACAAGCTCAACGAAGTCTCGCTGGCGGAAATGATGGGCGTTTCGCGCGGCCCGGTGCGTGAGGCGTTTCGGGCGCTGGAAGAGGCGGGGCTGGTGCAGCAGGAAAAAAACTGCGGCGTATTCGTGCGCCAGATCTCGGTTGAAGAAGCCGATGAAATCTACGAAGTGCGCGCCGCGCTGGATGAGCTGATCGGCCGCAAGCTGGCTGCCACCATCAAGCCGGCCCAGGTGCAGGAATTGCGTACGCTGCTCGATCGCATGGACGGCATGGTGGCGCTGGGCGATGTCGACGGCTACCTGAAGCTGAACCTGGCCTTCCACGATGCGTTGGTGCAGTTCACCGCCAACAAGAAGCTGTTGCATACCTACCGGCGGCTGGTCAACGAACTCAACCTGTTTCGCCGCTCGGCGCTGGCGCAAAAGGGCAGCTTGCCGACCTCCACTACCGAACATCACAAGATCGTCGACGCCATCGCTGCCGGCGATCCGCAAGCCGCCGGCGACATCATGCGCGAACACGCGGTGGCCGGCCGCAACCGCATGCACAAGGCGCAGGAAAAAGCTGCCTCGGCCGCACCAATCACCTTGAAGTAAACCTATAAGCCAGTCTGACTCATAGCGAAGGCAATCTCATGTCCAATACCAAAACTCTTAGCGGATCTTTCAGCGGATCTTTCAACATCAACGGTCGCACTTATCAATCGATGCAGCAGCCGCTGGTCGTGGTCTGCGTCGACGGCTGTGAGCAGGAATACATCAACCAGGCGATACAGGCCGGCGTCGCGCCGTTCCTGAAAAAGATGACGGAACAGGGCACGGTGCTGAGCGCCGATTGCGTGGTGCCGAGCTTTACCAATCCGAACAACCTGTCGATCGTGACCGGCGTGCCGCCGGCGGTGCACGGCATTTGCGGCAATTATTTCTATGACCTGGAAACCAAGCAGGAAGTGATGATGAACGACGCCAGGTACCTGCGCGCCGCCACCATCCTGGCGACCTTCGCCGATGCCGGCGCCAAGGTTGCGGTGGTGACCGCCAAGGACAAGCTGCGCGGCCTGCTCGGCCACAAGATGCGCGGCATCTGCTTTTCTGCAGAAAAGGCCGACCAGGCTACGCTGGAACAAAACGGCATAGAAAACCTGCTGGAACTGGTCGGCATGGCTTTGCCTTCGGTATACAGCGCCGAACTGTCCGAATTCGTCTTCGCCGCCGGCGTCAAGCTGCTGGCCAGCGAACGGCCTGACATCATGTATCTTTCCACCACTGACTACATCCAGCATAAATATGCGCCAGGCACGCCGGGCGCCAACGCGTTCTACGCCATGATGGACCATTACCTGACCCAGCTCGACGCCTTGGGCGCCGTGATCGGCCTGACTGCCGACCACGGCATGAACGCCAAGACCGACAGCGCCGGCAAGCCGAACGTGATCTATCTGCAAGACGTCCTGGATGCCCGTGTAGGCGTCGAAAAGACCCGCGTCATCCTGCCGATTACCGATCCTTACGTAGTGCACCACGGCGCGCTCGGCTCCTACGCTACGGTATATCTGCCGGCCGCTGCCAATGTCGCTGACATCGCCGACAAGATCCGCGCCATTCCCGGCATCGAACTGGTGTTGACGCGCGAACAAGCCGCCCAGCGTTTTGAACTGCCGCCTGACCGCATCGGCGACCTGGTGGTGGTCAGCGAGCGCCTGACCGTGATCGGCACCGCGGCCAGCCGCCATGACTTGTCCGAGCTGAAGCTGCCGCTGCGTTCGCACGGCGGCATCTCCGAACAGCGGGTGCCGCTGATGTTCAACCGCAAGCTGAGCGCCATACCCGCGGACCACCGGCTGCGCAATTTCGATGTGTTCTTCCTCGCTATGAACTGCATTCATCAACACGTGCAATAGATTTTCTCCACTCTGACCAACAGACCTGAGGACATGATGCTGACCGAACTGAGCAAGCTCAAGCAAGGCGAGCCTTTACACCAAGACATGCGGATTGCCGGCAAGCTGGTCGGCAACCCGCGCCGCATAGAAATCCGCAATCCTTTCAACGGCGCGCTGGTCGGTTCGGTGCCGAAGGCCACGGTGGAGGACATCCGCCATGCGTTCCAGGTCGCGCGTGCCTTCCGTTCGCCGCTTACGCGCTATGAACGGTCGCGCATCATGCTGCGTACTTCGGAACTGCTGCGCGCCAATACCGATGCGATTTCCGACCTGATCACGGCGGAAGCCGGGCTGTGCAAGAAAGACAGCCTGTACGAAGTCGGCCGCGCCTGCGATGTGTTCGTGTTCGCCGCCAACCAGGCGCTGGTGGACGATGGCCAGGTGTTTTCCTGCGACCTGACGCCGCACGGCAAGCAGCGCAAGGTCTACACCTTGAAAGAACCGCTGCTGGGCGCGATTTCTGCAATCACGCCGTTCAACCATCCGCTGAATCAAGTCGCGCACAAGGTCGCGCCGGCTATCGCCACCAATAACCGCATGGTGCTCAAGCCGACCGAAAAAACACCGCTGTCGGCCCTGCTGCTGGCAGACATCCTGTACGAAGCCGGCCTGCCGCCGGAAATGTTTTCGGTGGTCACCGGCGACCCGGCAGAAATCGCCGACGAGATGCTGACCAATCCCGATGTCGACCTGGTGACGTTTACCGGCGGCGTTCCTATCGGCAAATACATCGCCGGCAAGGCAGTGTACAAACGCCAGGTGCTGGAATTGGGCGGCAACGATCCGATCATCGTGATGGAAGACGCCGACCTGGAAGAAGCGGCGACGCTGGCGGTGTCCGGCTCATACAAAAATTCCGGCCAGCGCTGCACCGCGATCAAGCGCATGATCGTGCATCAGGCCGTGGCCGACGAGTTTGTCGATCTGCTGGTGAGCAAAACCAAGGCCATCAAATACGGCGATCCGATGGATATTAGCAACGACATGGGCACCGTGATCGATGCCCGTTCCGCCAGCGCTTTCGAAGCCAAGGTCAAGGATGCCCAGCAGCACGGCGCCAAGCTTTTGTTCGGCAACCTGCGCGACGGCGCGTTGTATTCGCCGACCGTGCTCGACCACGTGCCGGCCGATTGCCAGCTGGTGGCCGAAGAAACCTTCGGCCCGGTATCGCCGGTGATCCGCTGCACCGATATCGCCGACGCCATCCGCATCTCGAATTCGACGCCCTACGGTTTATCGTCTTCGGTCTGCACCAACCGCCTCGACTACATCACCCGTTTTGTGCGCGAACTGCAGGTTGGCAGCATCAACGTCCGCGAAGTGCCCGGCTACCGGCTGGAGCTGACGCCGTTCGGCGGCATCAAGGATTCCGGCCTCGGCTACAAGGAAGGCGTGCAGGAAGCGATGAAGAGTTTCTGCAACACCAAAACCTATTCTCTGCCTTGGAACTGAATTGGAGTTGAATATATGCTGACCATCCCGCAAATCTGCGAACTGTTCGAACGCGGCGGCCACCAGATGTACAGCGGCGAGCCGGTCAACCAGCTCGAGCATGCGCTGCAATCGGCCACCCTGGCCGAACAGGCCGGCGCCCAGCCGGAACTGGTCTGCGCCGCCTTGCTGCACGATCTCGGGCACTTGCTGAACCCGCAAGGCGAGACGCCGTCGGCGCGCGGCGTCGACGATACCCACCAATATTTCGCGATACCTTATCTGCGCGGCTTGTTCGGCCCGGCGGTGCTGGAGCCGATTCGCCTGCATGTCGACGCCAAGCGTTACCTGTGCGCCACCGACGCCGGCTACCGGGAGCGTTTGTCCGAAGATTCCAAACGCAGCCTGGAGTTGCAGGGCGGCGTGTTTTCCGCCGCCGACGCGGCGCAGTTCATCGCCCGTCCTTATGCTGCCGATGCCGTCAGCCTGCGCCTGTGGGACGACCAGGCCAAGATGGAAGGCATGGCGACTCCCGGCCTGCCGCATTTTTCCACGCTGATGTCCGCCTGCGCGTTGGTAACCGCGTAATCGATAGAACACTGAGCGATAGGATACTGAGCCATGCGCCCATTCTGGCTGGAAGATGCACTGTTCGCCGACGGTGAGTTGGCCCCCGCCTTGCAAGGCCGGCAGAAAGCCGACGTCGGCATCGTCGGCGGCGGCTTCACCGGCTTGTGGACCGCAATCCAGCTCAAGCAGCAGGACCCGGCGCTGGACATCGCCATCATCGAAAGCGACCTGTGCGGCGCCGGCGCCAGCGGCCGCAACGGTGGCTGCCTGCTGACCTGGTCGACCAAATTCTTCACCCTGCGCCGACTGTTCGGCGAGGTCGAAGCCGTACGCCTGGTCAAGGCTTCGGAAGCGGTGGTCGACCATATCGGTAATTTCTGCCGCGAGCACAAGATCAATGCCGAATTCCGCCAGGACGGCACCCTGTATACCGCCACCACCAAGGCGCAACTGGGGGTGCTGGACCCGGTGCTGCAAGAATTGCAGCGGCAGGGCATCAGTTCCTATCATGAATTGCCGGACGCTGAAGTGCAGCGCCGCTCCGGCTCCGCGCGTAATCTCGCCGGCGTGTTCTCGCCGATGGCGGCCACTGTGCATCCAGGCAAGCTGGTGCGCGGCTTGCGCCGCACAGCGCTGGAAATGGGCATTCGGATCTACGAAAGAACGCCGATGCTGTCGTTCACGCCAGGAACCACAGTCACCTTGCAAACGCCGGCCGGCAGCCTGCAGGCCGGCAAGGTGGTATTGGCCATCAACGCCTGGATGGCCAGCCGTTTCCCGCAGTTCGAACGGACCCTGGCGGTGGTCTCCAGCGATATGGTGATCACCGAAAAATGTCCCGAGCTGTTACAGCGCATCGGCCTGACCGATGGCGTCTCGGTGCTCGATTCGCGCACTTTCGTGTTCTATTACCGTACCACCGAAGACGGCCGCCTGATGCTCGGCAAGGGCGGCAACACTTTCGCCTGGCGCGGCCGCATCCTGCCGGTGTTCGACCAGCGTTCGCCCTACGAGCAGCAGCTAAAAGATAGTCTGCACGAGTTTTTCCCGGCGCTGGCCGGCGTACCGATCACCGCCAGCTGGAATGGCCCGTCCGACCGCTCGGTCACCGGCTTCCCGTTTTTTGGACGCCTGGATGACATGCCGAACGTGTTCTACGGCTTCGGTTACTCCGGCAACGGCGTCGGCCCCAGCTACATGGGCGGCCAGCTGCTGTCGTCGCTGGTGCTGGGCCTCGACAACGCCTGGAGCCGTAGCCCGCTGGCAGCCGGCCCGCGCGGCCAGTTCCCGCCGGAGCCACTGCGCTATATCGGTTCGCTGGTGGTGCGCAACGCCATCCGGCGCAAGGAACTGGCGGAAGACCAGGACCGCAAGCCCTGGCTGATGGACCAGATGCTGAGCAAGCTGGCCAATGCCGCGGGCAAGGCTGATAAGGCATAGTCTGAATTTATGGTTCTTCAGGCTTCTCTGTGGGTAAAGGTGACGCTATCGCGCATGGCGTGCAAAGAAGTAGGGTGGGCACGCTTTTGTGCCCACGCTGTAGCGCTTCCGCGTGGGCACAAAAGCGTACCCACCCTACACACTTAGTTGCCCAGGTGTCATATGTCGCTGGCACAGGCAAGTGAGAAATATCCTGTAGATTATTTGGCAAGCCGAGCATGCGCCGGCCGGACTTGTATAATGCAAGTCTGCCAAAACAAGCTTGCCCACCATGACCAACACCACGCATTTCGGTTACGAAACCGTCTCCGAGGACGATAAAGTCCACAAAGTCGCCGAGGTTTTCCATTCGGTCGCGCCTAAATACGATGTCATGAACGATCTGATGTCGGCCGGCCTGCATCGGGTCTGGAAGATTTTCACCATTGCCCAGGCGGCGATACGTCCCGGTTTCAAGGTGCTCGATATCGCCGGCGGCACCGGCGACCTGGCCAAGGCCTTCGCCAAGCGCGCCGGGCCCACCGGCGAAGTCTGGCTGACCGATATCAACGAGTCGATGCTGCGGGTCGGCCGCGACCGTCTCTTGAATAAAGGCTTGTCCACCCCCACCTTGCTATGTGACGCGGAGAAATTGCCGTTTCCGGACAATTACTTCGACCGGGTCTCGGTGGCCTTCGGTTTGCGCAACATGACGCACAAGGATGCGGCGCTGGCGGAAATGCGGCGCGTATTGAAGCCGGGCGGCAAGTTGCTGGTGCTGGAGTTCTCGAAAGTGTGGGAACCGCTGAAAAAGCCCTACGACGTTTATTCGTTTTCGGTATTGCCGTGGCTAGGCAAGAAAATTGCCAATGATTCTGAAAGCTATCGCTACCTGGCCGAATCGATCCGCATGCATCCCGATCAGGACACCCTGAAGCAGATGATGACGGATGCCGGCCTGGCGCGGGTAGAGTATTTCAATTTAACTGCCGGTGTGGCAGCCTTGCATACCGGCATAAAACTGTAGGAGCTCGCATGAAGAGATTTTTGCTGGTGTTGCTGATGGTCGCAACCACCTTGTCGTTGACAATATCGAACGCCGACGCGCGCCGCCTGGGCGGCGGCGGTTCGTTCGGCAAGCAGTCGTCCGGGATTTCGCGCCAGGCGCCAAGCCAGCCGACGCAGAATTTCGGCAATGCCAACCAGGCCCGTCCGGCCACGCCGGCTGCCACGCCGCAGGGCGTTCCGCCTAAACCAGCCAGCCCATGGAAGGGCATCCTCGGCGGCGCCTTGCTGGGCCTCGGCTTGGGTGCGTTGATGTCGCATTTCGGCATGGGTGGCGCATTCGGTTCTTTCCTGATGATGGCCTTGCTGGCGGTCGCGGTGATTTTTGTTGTGCGATTGGTAATGCGCAAGAACAGCAACGCGCCGGCGCCGGCTGCTTATTCCGGCGCCAATTCTCCTGCCGCCAGTTTTGACAGCAGCTCTTCAGGTTTTACGCCGGAAATCGGCTCGCGCATCAATTCAGGACCGTCGTTCCAGTCCTCGGCGCCGGCAGGACACAGCGCACCCTGGGGCATTCCCGACGATTTCGACGTGCCGGGCTTCGTACGCAGCGCCAAGACTTACTTCATCCGCCTGCAAGCTGCCTGGGACAAGGCCGACATCAACGATATCCGCGAATTCACCACGCCCGAGATGTTCGGCGAACTGCGCCTGCAATTGCAGGAGCGCGGCGCATCGCCTAACAATACCGACGTGGTGCAGCTGGATGGCGAGCTGATGGGCATCGAAACCATAGGCAGCGATTACCTGGCCAGCGTCAAGTTCACCGGCCTGATCAAGGAAGTGCCGGAAGCGTCGGCGGAACCGTTCACCGAAGTCTGGAACCTGTCCAAGCCGCAAACGGGACAAGGCGGCTGGGTTTTGGCGGGGATTCAGCAGATCAATACATAAATGCCAAGGCTTTAGCAGGCCCTAGGCCTGACAAACTGATAAACTTGGGACCGCCCGTGAATAGTCACGGGCGGTTTTATTTTGTGACGATGACATCTCCAATCAATTTCACGCCGATTACCGCCGCAGTCAACCATTTGCTGGCGCAGGAACCGTGGGCGCAGCGCATCCTGGCCGCGCATGCGGACAAGGTCGCGTGTTTCGACGGCGGCGCCGTCAAGCTGCCCTGGCAGGTCAGCGCCGACGGCCTGCTGCAGGCGCCGCCGCCGGACACGGCGGTGAACGTCACGATCCGCGTCAACCTGGCAGACCTGCCGCTGATTGCGCAGAACCGCGAACGTGCTTTTTCCTACGTGAAGATCGAGGGCGACGCCGATTTCGCCAACGCCATTTCGCAAGTCAGCCAAGGGATACGCTGGGATGCCGAGCGGGACCTGAGCAAGCTGGTGGGCGACATCGCCGCCGTGCGCATCGTCGGCGGCGGCAAGACGCTGATCGCCGGCGCGCTGGCGACCCACAAGAAGCTGGCGGAAAACGTCGCCGAATATTTCCTGGAAGAGCAGCCGATGCTGGTGCGGCCGCAGGCGGTATCCGATTTTACGAATGATGTCACCAGGCTGCGCGACGACCTGGAACGGCTCGCCAAACGCATCAACAAACTGAAGACCCCATGATCCTGAAATTCCTGCGCTTGTTCAAAATTGTCCGCGTCGCCGTGCGTTACGGCCTGGACGATATCGCCATGTCGGGCTTCGACACGCCGCGCATCTCCAAGCTGATCGATACCCTGATTTTCTGGCGCGATATTTCAGCGCCGCGCGGCGAACGTTTGCGCATGGCGCTGGAAGAACTGGGGCCGATTTTCGTCAAGTTCGGCCAGGTGCTGTCGACCCGTCGCGACTTGCTGCCGGGTGACATGGTCGACGAACTGGCGCGCCTGCAGGACCGGGTGCCGCCCTTCAGTTCCGACCTGGCGATCGCGCAGATCGAAAAATCGCTGAAAGCCCATCCGGACGAGTTGTTCGCCAGCTTCGAGCGGGTGCCGGTGGCGTCCGCCTCGATCGCCCAGGTGCATTTCGCCACGCTGAAGAACGGCAAGGAAGTGGCGGTCAAGGTGCTGCGTCCCGGCATGAAAAAGTCGATAGACGAAGACGTCGCGCTGATGCATATCGCCGCCGGCCTGGTGGAAAAACTGTGGGCCGACGGCCGCCGCCTGAAGGCGCGCGAAGTGGTCGGCGAATTCGACAAATACCTGCACGACGAACTGGACCTGATGCGCGAGGCCGCCAACGGCAGCCAGCTGCGCCGCAATTTCGCCAATTCCGATCTGCTGGTGGTGCCGGAAATGTACTGGGATTACTGCTCATCGTCGGTGATCGTGATGGAGCGCATGCACGGCATCCCGATCTCGCAGCTGGACCGCCTGCGCGATGCCGGCGTCGACCTCGGCAAGCTGTCGCGCGACGGCGTCGAGATCTTTTTCACCCAGGTGTTCCGCGACGGTTTTTTTCATGCCGACATGCATCCCGGGAATATCCTGGTGTCGGTGGCGCCGGCCACCTTCGGCCGTTACATCGCACTCGATTTCGGCATCGTCGGCACCCTCAACGATTTCGACAAGGATTATCTGTCGCAGAATTTCCTGGCGTTTTTCCAGCGCGACTATAAACGCGTGGCCGAAGCCCACATCGAATCCGGCTGGGCGCCCAAGGAAACCCGGGTCGACGAGCTGGAATCGGCGGTGCGCGCCTGTTGCGAACCGATCTTCGACCGGCCGCTGAAAGACATTTCCTTCGGCCAGGTGCTGCTGCGCCTGTTCCAGACTTCGCGCCGCTTCAATGTCGAGGTGCAGCCGCAGCTGGTGCTGCTGCAAAAGACCTTGCTTAACGTCGAGGGCCTGGGCCGCCAGCTCGATCCCGACCTCGACCTGTGGAAAACCGCCAAGCCGCACCTGGAACGCTGGATGAGCGAACAGATGGGCTGGCGCGGCTTGATCCAGCAGTTGAAGATCGAGATGCCCCGCTATAGCAAGCTGCTGCCGCAACTGCCGCGCCTGGCGCACCAGGCGCTGACGCAAGCGGTCGAACCCAAAAACGAGCAAAACAATGAACTGATGTGGAAGCTGATTGCGGAACAGCGCCAGACCAACCACTTCCTCGGCGTGCTGGTGTACGTCGGCGGCGGCCTGGCGGCGGGCGTGCTGCTGACGCTCTTGTACCTGCGTTTTGCACACAGGATCTGGTGGTAAGCCATGGCGACGCCGGATAATGCTCCCAAGTTCGCCAGCCGCGATCCCTCGCATCCCGATTTCTGGAGCGATCGCTTCGACCGCGACTTTACCCCCTGGGACATGGGCGGCGTGCCGCAGGCGCTGCAGCAGTACCTGGCGCGCAGCCAGCCGGCCGCAACCCTGATTCCCGGCTGCGGCAGCGGCTATGAAGTGGCTTTATTGTCGGAAGCCGGCTGGGACGTGACCGCCATCGATTTTTCCGGCGCCGCCGTGAACGCCGCCCGCACCGTGCTGGGAAAATGGTCGGAACGGGTGCTGCAGGCCGATTTCTTCACCTACCAGCCGCCGCGGCCGCTCGGGCTGATCTACGAGCGCGCCTTCCTGTGCGCGCTGCCGCCGGCCAAGCGTGCCGATATCGTCAACCGCTGGACCGAGCTGTTGCCGGCGGGGGCAACATTGGCCGGTTTCTTCTTTTTCGATGACAATCCGAAGGGGCCGCCGTTCGGCATCGGCCGGGCCGAACTGGAACGCTTATTGCATGCCGATTTCGAGCTGGCCGACGAGCGCGAGGTGGACGATTCCATGCCTGTGTTTGCCGGCAAAGAGCGCTGGATGGAATGGCGGCGGCGCGCGTAGGGTGGGCACCGGTGCCCACGCGTAACCGTGATGGCCGGAGTACGGACTTGAGGCTCCAAATAGGCATGTGCGTGGAGTGAATGCCCGCGTGGGCACAGGGTGCCCACCCTACGTGGCTTGGACCGTTGTTTTTACCGAAGCTATAGGCCGGCTTTTTTCACATAAATGACGGACGCCTTGCTACAATTGGCGGTTTTTCGCACCCCCTGGACCTGAAGACATATGGCGCTGCTCGAAATCCGTAATGTCAGTCGTCGTTTTGGCGACTTTGCCGCAGTTGACAACATCAGCCTGTCGATTGAAGCCGGCGAATTCTTTACTTTGCTGGGACCTTCCGGCTGCGGCAAAACTACCTTGCTGCGCATGATCGCCGGTTTCGACCTGCCGGATTCCGGCCAGATCCTGCTGGACGGAGTCGACCTGGTGGGCATTCCGCCGGAACAGCGGCCGGTCTGCACCGTGTTCCAGAACTATGCGCTGTTTCCGCACATGACGGTCTCGGCCAATATCGCGTTTCCCCTGAAAATGGCCAAAGTGCCGGCCGACCAGATCCGCAGCCGGGTCGAAGAGGCCCTGGAAGACGTGCGCCTGACCGGTTTCGCCGCGCGCTTCCCGCATGAATTGTCCGGCGGCCAGCGGCAGCGGGTGGCAGTCGCGCGGGCGCTGGTGTCGCGCCCCAAGCTGCTGCTGCTGGATGAACCCCTGTCGGCGCTGGACGCCAAGCTGCGCGAGCAGATGCAGATCGAGTTGATCAATTTGCAAAAAGAAGTCGACATCACTTTCGTCTACGTCACCCACGACCAGGGTGAAGCGCTGGCGCTGTCGCACCGGATCGCTGTCATGAACCGCGGCAATGTCGAGCAGCTGGACGAGCCATCGCGCATCTACAGCTATCCGCGCACCCGTTTCGTGGCCGATTTCATCGGCACCTGCAACCTGCTGGACGGCGCCATCGCCAGCACCGACGGCGCTTCCATGAAACTGGACGTGCCAGGCCTGGGCCTGGTCAAGAGCGCTTTGCCGGCAGACGCCGCGGTCGGCCGCAAAGGCACCCTGGCCTTGCGCCCGGAAAAAATCCACATCAGCGCCGAGATCAGCACCGACACCGCTGAAAACCACTTCAAGGGTTTCGTCAAAGAGTTGCTGTACCTGGGCGACGTCACCGTCTATATCGTACAGACCGAGGGCGGCACCACCATCGAGGCTCTGCTGGCGAACTCCGCCGCCGGCCGCGCCAAGTTCTTCGAAGTCGGCGACATGGTGGACATCGCCTGGCAATTCGACGCGGGGCATTTCTTGTATGAGTAAATCGCCCAGCGTCGCAGCCAAACGCGGCCGCATGGCGCGCTGGCTGATCAGCGGCCCGCCGCTGTTCTACCTGCTGCTGTTTTTCGCCATCCCCAGCCTGATCATGGTGTTCGCCTCGGTGCGGTATGCAGGCGATTACGGCGGCCTGGCTCCGGTGTTCGACGAAGCCGGCAAGCTGAACCTGACGCTGGAGAATTTCCAGCGCTTCACTTCCGATTTCATCTACACCGCGATCTTCCTTAAATCGCTGATGTACGCGCTGATCACCACTTTCTGCTGCCTGCTGATGGCTTATCCGCTGGCGCTGCTGATCGCGCGCAGCCCCAAGAAATACCGCGACCTGCTGATCCTGCTGGTGATCCTGCCGTTCTGGAGCAATTTCCTGATCCGCGTCTACGCCTGGATGATCATCCTCGGCCCGCAATCCGGCCTGACGCAAGCCGTCAACTATATATTGGGACTGGCCGGGATCGAACCGGTGCGCCTGTTGTTTACCGGGTTTTCGGTGATCGTCGGCCTGGTATATGTGCATCTGCCGTTCATGGTTCTGCCCTTGTACGCCAACCTGGAAAAACACGATCCGGCACTGGTCGACGCCGCCCAGGACCTGGGCGCCTCGGCCTGGCAGCGCTTCTGGCGCATCACGTTTCCGCTGTCTTTGCCTGGCGTCTACGCCGGCGCCGCGCTGGTGTTCATCCCGGCGCTGGGGATTTTTGCGGTATCCGACATCCTGGGCGGCACCGGCAGCGACATGATCGGTAACGTCATCAAACAGCAGTTCCTGGAAACCCGCGACTGGCCGTTCGGCAGCGTGCTCTCCATCGTCCTCACGGTGGCGGCCCTGATCGCCGCCGGCATCGCGGTGCTGGTGGCAAGGCCGAGGAGGGAAGCATGAGCAATGTAATCCGCCGTCCGCTCGGCCTGTGGCTGGTGGCGCTGGCCGTCTACGCCTTCCTGTATGTGCCGCTGATCATCGTGGTGGTGTATTCCTTCAACGATTCGCAGCTCAACGCCGAGTGGGTAGGTTTCACGCTGGACTGGTACCGCAAGCTGTTTCATAACGAAGAGATGCTGCGCGCCGCCGGCAATTCCCTGTTGATCGCGCTGGTCGCCAGCGCCGCTTCGACCTTGCTGGGCACCATGGCCGGTTTCGCCATGCACCGCTACAAGCTGAAGCTGCTGCCCTTGCTGGTGCTGACGCCGATCGCTATTCCGGAAATCCTGGTCGGTGTTTCGCTGCTGATTTTCTTCGTGATGCTCAACATCACCCTGGGACTGGTATCGATTGCCCTGGCGCATATCGCTTTCTGCATAGGTTTCGTGGCGATCGTGGTACGTTCGCGCCTATCCGGCATGGATGAAAGCCTGACAGAGGCTGCACGCGATTGCGGTGCGACGCCGATGCAGGCGTTCCGCCTGGTGACGCTGCCGCTGATCATGCCGGGCGTGGTGGCCGGGGCCCTGATGGCGTTCACTTTGTCGATCGACGACTTCGTGATCACCTTCTTCACCGCCGGCGCCAATGCCTCCACCTTGCCGCTGCAGATCTATTCGATGATCAAGATTGCCGTCACACCGGAGGTCAATGCCGTTTCGACCTTGTTGATGGGCTTGACCTTGCTACTTATAATCATCGCGTCCAAGCTTGCGCCCAACGCTTTGCGTTCAAGCTAGAGTGAAGCGGGGTGGCTTTCGGCTGCCCTTGTTATTGAATTTAACCGAATCATTTTCCTGTACTGGACCATTCATGCGGCGCCTTTCAGTCCTGTTTTTTGCAGTATTTCTTTCCACTGCAGTGCATGCGGCGACGCCGAGTGATGCTTCGATCGACGAGCTGCTGACCTCGATGCATGCAGAGAAAAACCTTGAGTCATTGTTCCCAACTCTTGATAACGTCATGCATCAATCAATGGCAACGGCGACCAAGGGCCAAACGCTGTCTGTCAAACAACAGCAGATCCTCGACAAGGCAACCACCAAGATGCTGCAGGTAATGCGGGATGAAATGAGCTGGGACAAGATGCGCGCCTTCTACGGCCAAATTTATCGTGAGAGCTTCACGCAGGAAGAGATCGAGGGCCTGATAGCATTCTATAAAAGCCCCGCTGGCGCCGCCTACATAGAGAAAATGCCCGTCATCATGCAAAAAACCATGGTCCTCATGCAGACACAGATGGCACAGATGATGCCCAAGATGCAAGCCGCCATGCAGCAGACAATGGAAGAAGTAAAAAATAGCAAGTAGTGCGCGAGGTGGCGACGGCCGGCTGTTTCCTGAGTCCGTCCTCCGTTGCTTCAGATTGCAATTTATTTATCAGATCCGGAATAGCCATGAAAAAACTGCTTACCATCGCCGCCATGTTGTTTGCCAGCATCTCGGCCCAGGCCGCCGACGAGCTGCGCCTGTATAACTGGAACAACTACATTGCGCCGGAAACCGTGCAGCGCTTCGAGGCCTTCTGCAAGTGCAAGGTGGTGCAGACCTATTACGGCGACAACGAGGAAATGCTGGCCAAGCTGGCCGCCGGCGCCAAGGGCTACGACATCATCGTGCCGACCGGCAATGCGCTGGACGCGCTGATCAAGCAGCAAGCCTTGCTGCCGCTCGACAAGAGCCAGTTGCCGAACCTGAAAAACGTCAACCCGGCCTACCTCAACACTGATTTCGACAAGGGCAACAAATATTCCGTGCCGTACGCCTACACCGTGACGGTGATGGGTTACAACGACCAGAAGATGAAGGAACTGGACATCGCGGTGGACAGTTGGGCGGCGATTTTCGATCCGAAGATCCTGGCCAAGATCAAAGGCAAGGTGACCGTGCTCGATTCCGCCAATGAACTGATGGCGGCGGCGCTCAAATACCTGGGTTATTCCGCCAACGATACCGACGAGCAGCACTGGCAGCAGGCCAAGGACGTGATCATCAAGGCCAAGCCTTACTGGGCAGCGTTCAACGGCAGCAGCTATATCAAGGAACTGACTGTCGGCAATATCTGGCTGGCCCACGGTTATTCGAATGACATCTTCCAGGCCGATGTCGATGCGCAAAAGGCCGGCCGCAAATTCCATATCCGCCACGGCATGCCTAAAGAGGGCGCAGTGCTGGCGCTGGACAGCGTGGTGATCCACAAAGCCGCGCCGCGTCCCGACCTGGCGCTCAAGTTCATCAACTTCATGCTGGACGGCAAGAATGCCGCCGAGCTGAGCAACCTGATCGGCTCGGGTAATCCGAATGCCGACGCCGCCAAGTACATCAAGCCTGAAATCGCCAACAACCCGGTGATTTTCCCGGACAAGGCCGGTTTCGCCAAGCTGGAGATGCTGAAAGACCTGAACAGCAAGCAAAGGCGCGCCATCAACCGCATCTGGACCGAGATCCGGGCACGCTGAGCCTGTCGGCTTGCTGTTTTGATATGATACGAATGTGGCGCCGCAGGCAATTCTGTGCTGCGCCGCCACAAGCTATTGCCGAAGCCGGTGTACACTGCAAAAAAACCTTTATAATTCAGGGTTTTGTACTGTTTTTGTACTGTTTTTGTACTGATTTTTGCGGAGTTTCACCATGCCGATTTATGCGTATCGCTGCGAAGCCTGTGGTTTTGCCAAAGATGTGCTGCAAAAGATGTCCGACGAGCCGCTGACGGTCTGTCCGTCCTGCAGCAAAGCCGCGTTCAAGAAGCAAGTCACTGCGGCTGGTTTCCAGCTCAAGGGCACGGGCTGGTATGTGACCGATTTCCGTGGCGGCGCAGGCGCGACCGTCCCGCCGGCAAATGCGGCCGAACCGGCAGCAGCCGGCAGTACCGCTGCCGCCGCACCTGCGGCTGCGGCCACCACGGCCACTACCGCGGCGCCGGCCGCCAGTACGGCAGCCGCCAGCACCAGTAGCACTAGCGGTGGCGGCAGCACGCCGGCCGCGGCGACATAATGTCATCCATGTAACCTGCAGGCGCGCGTACCCGGTACGCGTCGTCCGACAAAGAAAGCCATGCGTAAATATTTCATCACCGGTCTACTGGTTCTCGTGCCCCTGGCAATCACGCTGTGGGTGCTGAACCTGGTCATTGGCACGATGGACCAGTCGCTCTTGCTGCTGCCTGAACAATGGCGGCCGAAAGCATTGCTGGGGCATGACATTCCCGGCCTCGGCACCATCCTGACCCTGCTGGTGATTTTCCTGACCGGCCTGGCGACGCGCAATTTCATCGGCCGCCAGATCGTCTCGGTGTGGGAAGGCGTGCTGACCCGGATTCCGGTCGTCAGCTCTATCTATTCCAGCGTCAAGCAAGTCTCGGACACCCTGTTTTCCTCGTCCGGCAATGCCTTCCGCAAGGCCCTGCTGGTGCAGTACCCGCGCGAAGGATCGTGGACCATCGCCTTCCTGACAGGGATTCCCGGCGGCGACGTCAAGAACCACCTGTCCGGCGATTACGTCAGCGTCTACGTGCCGACCACGCCAAATCCGACTTCCGGTTTTTTCCTGATGCTGCCGCGCGCAGACACCATCGAGCTCGACATGAGCGTCGACGAAGCCTTGAAGTACATCGTGTCCATGGGCGTGGTCGCGCCCGAGCAGCAGCCCGGCAGGAAACTGGTGATCGATTCGCCGCCCGGCAGCAATTGATGCTGATCCTCTGCACGACCGCCTGCTTATAATTAATTCATACTTACAACATCTGAACTGCGAAAACCTGAACATGTCCATGCGAACCCAATACTGCGGCCTCACTACTGAGGTACTTCTCGGCCAAACCGTCAGCCTGTGCGGCTGGGTCCATCGTCGTCGCGACCATGGCGGCGTCATCTTCATCGACCTGCGCGACCGCGAAGGCCTGGTGCAGGTAGTGTGCGATCCGGACCGCGCCGAGGTATTCAAGAATGCGGAAGCAGTGCGCAACGAATTCTGCCTGCGCATCACCGGCGTGGTGCGCCTGCGCCCGGACGGCACTAGCAACAGCAACCTGAAATCGGGCAAGATCGAAGTGCTGGCGCATGAACTGGAAGTGCTGAACCCGTCGGTCACGCCGCCGTTCCAGCTGGACGACGACAACCTGTCGGAAACCACCCGCCTGACGCACCGCGTGCTGGACTTGCGCCGCCCGCAGATGCAAAACAACCTGCGCCTGCGCTACAAGGTGACGATGGAAGTGCGCAAGTTCCTGGATGCCAACGGCTTCATCGATATCGAAACGCCGATGCTGACCAAGTCGACCCCGGAAGGCGCCCGCGATTACCTGGTGCCTTCGCGCGTCAACGCCGGCCAGTTCTTCGCCTTGCCGCAATCGCCGCAGCTGTTCAAGCAGCTGCTGATGGTGGCCAACTTCGACCGTTATTACCAGATCGTCAAATGCTTCCGCGACGAAGACTTGCGTGCTGACCGCCAGCCTGAATTCACCCAGATCGATTGCGAAACTTCCTTCATGTCGGAACAGGAAATCCGCGACATGTTCGAAGGCATGATCCGCCTGGTGTTCAAGAACGCGCTGGATATCGACCTGCCTAACCCGTTCCCGGTGATGGACTTCGCCACCGCGATGGCCCTGTACGGTTCGGACAAGCCTGACATGCGCGTCAAGCTGGCCTTCACCGACCTGACAGCAGTCATGAAAGACGTCGACTTCAAGGTATTCGCCGGCGCAGCCAACATGGACAACGGCCGTGTGGTCGGCCTGCGCGTGCCGGGCGGCGCCGCCATGCCGCGTTCCGAGATCGATGCCTACACCCAGTTCGTCGCCATCTACGGCGCCAAGGGCCTGGCTTACATCAAGGTCAATGAAAAAGCCAAGGGCCGCGACGGCCTGCAATCGCCTATCGTCAAGAACCTGCACGACGCCGCGCTGGCGCAGATCCTGGAATTGACCGGCGCAGAAGACGGCGACCTGATTTTCTTCGGCGCCGACAAGGCCAAGGTAGTCAACGACGCCATCGGCGCGTTGCGCGTGAAGATCGGCCACAGCGAATTCGGCAAGAAGGTCGGCCTGTTCGACGACACCTGGCGTCCATTGTGGGTGGTCGATTTCCCGATGTTCGAATACGACGAAGACGGCGACCGCTGGAACGCCTTGCACCATCCGTTCACGTCGCCGAAAGACGGCCACGAAGATTTCATCGAAACCGATCCGGGCAAGGCAATCGCCAAGGCCTACGACATGGTCTTGAACGGCTGGGAACTGGGCGGCGGTTCGATCCGTATCCACCGCGCAGAAGTGCAGAGCAAGGTGTTCCGCGCCCTGAAGATCGATGCTGAAGAAGCGCAGCTGAAATTCGGCTTCCTGCTCGACGCCCTGCAATACGGCGCGCCTCCGCACGGCGGCCTGGCGTTCGGCCTGGACCGCATCGTCACCATGATGTGCGGCGCCGAATCGATCCGCGACGTCATCGCTTTCCCGAAAACCCAGCGCGCGCAATGCCTGCTGACGCAAGCGCCGTCGGCAGTCGACGAAAAACAGTTGAAAGAACTGCATATCCGCCTGCGTCTGCCGGAAGCCAAGGTAGTCTGATTTCCAGGTAAAAGGCAGCAAAAGAAAAAGCGCGGGGGTTTAGTTTACCTCGGCGCTTTTTTTATGTCCGGGCCAAACAGGTTTATAGTGATGCTTTCTGAGATTGGGTAGGGTGAGCAATTTTTTGCCCACGCGGAACTGGCTGCAAGCGCTGTTTCCGGCAGCACCTGGGCACGCTGTGCCTGCCCAACGCGCAATAATAAAAGATACGCATGTATAAAATTCCCGAATCTGTATTGGTGGTTATTTACACGGAAGACCTCCAGGTCTTGCTGATGGAACGGGCCGACAAGCTGGATTACTGGCAATCGGTCACCGGCTCCAAGGATTTTCCTGAGGAAGACCTGGACGTGACGGCAACGCGTGAAGTACAGGAAGAAACCGGCATCGTGGTGGCCGCTGAAGCAGGCGCCGTGCCGCTGTCTAACCTGCGCGACTGGGGCGTCGCCAACGTGTACGAAATCTACCCGGTCTGGCGTCACCGTTATGCACACGGCGTCACAAAAAACACCGAGCATGTGTTCGGCCTGCTGGTGCCGGACGGCATTCCGGTGACCCTGGCGCCGCGTGAACACCTGCAATACAAGTGGCTGCCGTACCGGGCGGCTGCGGACGCATGTTTTTCGCCGTCGAATGCCGAAGCGATCCTGCAGTTGCCGCGCCACCTTGTCGCGCATTCTGCCAAATAAGCTGAAGAGTCATGAAACTGCGCATCGCAACTTACAACATCCACAAAGGCGTATCGTCGCTGGGCAGCCGCCCGCGCGTGCACGCCTTGAAACAGGCCTTGAGCCGGATGGAGGCCGATATCTTTTTCCTGCAGGAAGTGCAGGGCCGGCACGACCTGATGGCGGCGCGCCATGCGGCGCACTGGCCGGAACAGGCACAGCATGATTACCTGGCTGGCGATTCGCACCACGCCGCCTACGGCATGAACGCTGTCTACGACCACGGCCACCACGGCAACGCCTTGCTGAGCCGTTTTGAAATCGGCTCGCAGAGCAACCAGGATGTGTCTGACCACGCCTACGAGGCGCGCGGCATCCTGCACTGCGTCCTCAAGACCGAATTCACCGATATCCATTGTTATGTGGTGCACCTGGGTTTGTTCGGCGGCGGCCGCCGGCGCCAGACCGCGGCCCTGATCGAGGCGGTGCGCAGTTCGTCGCCGCCGGGAGCGCCGCTGATCATCGCCGGCGATTTCAACGACTGGGGCAACCGCCTCAGCGAATTGCTGCGGGCGCGGCTCGATGTCACCGAAATATTCGATGAGCGGATCGCGGCGCAGGGCATGATGCAGGGCGTCGGTTCCTACCTGCAGCAACTGATAGGGCGGACGCCGAAACTCAAGCCGGCGCGCACTTTCCCCGCCGCTTTTCCCTGGCTGCGGCTGGACCGGATTTACCTGCGCGGCTTTACGGTAGAATCGGCGGAAGTGCTGCATGGAGCGGAATGGGCAAAACTGTCCGACCATGCACCCATCGTGGCGACGCTCAAGTTGCGATGACTGCAGCATCAATTACAACTTCAGAAAGACCGGCGGATGTCGTCTCTCCTCATAGCCATCGCATGCGCGCGGTAAATCTTTGCGCAGATAACCACATCACGCTGTTGCACAACGGCGCTGCCTTTTTTCCGGCGCTGATTGCCGCCATCGATGCTGCCCGCATCGAAATCTACCTGGAAACCTACATCTTCGCCGACGACCAGACCGCGCAGCTGGTGCAGCAGGCGCTGACGCGCGCCGTGCAGCGCGGCGTTGCCGTGCGAGTGATCGCCGACTGGCTGGGCACAGGCCGCCAGCGCTCGGTATCGCTGCAGCAGGAATTCACGGCGAGCGGGGTCATGTACCGCAGTTTCAATCCCTGGTTCCGGCGCGGCGTGGCGCGCATGCATCGCAAGATCTGCGTGGTCGATCGCCAGGTCGGGTTTGTCGGCGGCCTCAACATCATCGACGACATGGTTTCCGACGACGACCTGCGCCAGCCGCTGCCGGCGCCGCGCTGGGATTTTGCGGTCGGCATCAGCGGTACGCTGGTGAACGTGATCCATATCGAACTGGAGGCGCAATGGCTGCGCCTGGGCGAGATGAAGCTGCTGGCGCGTTTCCAGCAATTCAAGCGCACCCGTTTCAAGGGCGGCGGCGTCGCCCATGGTCCGGCATCGGCCGGCCTGGTGCTGCGCGATAACCTGCGCAACCGCCGCACCATCCAGCGCGCCTACCTGCAGGCGCTCGGCCATGCGCGCCAGAGCGCCTTGCTGACCAGCCCTTATTTTGCCCCGAGCCGGAAATTGCGGCGCGGCCTGGAACAGGCGGCGCTGCGCGGAGTCGACGTCACCTTGCTGCTGGGCGTGGGACAGTTCCGGCTGCAAGACGCGGTCAGCCATTCGTATTATCCGAAACTGCTGAAAGCCGGCGTCAAGATCGTCGAATACCGCAAGACCGCCTTGCATGCAAAAGTGGCGGTGATCGACGACGACTGGGCCACCGTCGGCTCCAGCAATTTCGACGGTTTCAGCCTGCTGGTGAACCAGGAGGCCAACGTGGTGGTGATGGATGCCGATTTTTCGCGCGCGCTGCGGCAACAGATAGCAAGCGGGATCGCCGACGGCGAGCCGATATCGGCCGATGCCTTCAACCACCGTTCCTGGCGCGCGCGGCTGTGGCACGGCACGGCTTTTTTCCTGTACCGCTTCCTGATGCGCATCATCACCATCGGCGACGGCGAGCGCTGATGGCTGCTATATCCTGATCCAGGCGCCCTTGAACAGGATAGGGCCGGTCGGTCCCTTGGGATCCGGCGATCCGCCTTTCGGCTCCAGCGTCACCGCCAGCAGCGGCACGGTCTGCGGCGTGGCGTCGGCCGGCAGCGTCAGGCTGATGCTGCCGTTGGCTTCCAGCAGGCCGAGCGAACGCGGCGGCCCTTCTTTCGGCACTGCCCATAATTCCAGGCTCTTGTCGGCTGCGATCTTCTGCGGAATCACCAGCTTGACCAGCAGGCGGCCGCCCGGCGCGTCGCCGGTCACCACGGCGATCGGCTGCGCCTGATCGTTGCTCAGCAT
Source organism: Collimonas fungivorans (assembly GCF_001584145.1). Classification (NCBI taxonomy): domain Bacteria; kingdom Pseudomonadati; phylum Pseudomonadota; class Betaproteobacteria; order Burkholderiales; family Oxalobacteraceae; genus Collimonas; species Collimonas fungivorans. The sequence goes on from NZ_CP013232.1 coordinate 978,173, forward strand.
GGCGATATACGATACGGCCGGCGCCGCAGGGACAGGCGGCAACTGCTGCCGGGACAGCAGCAGCGAGGTCAGGATGATGGCGGCGGTGGTCGAAACCAGGCCGAGGCCGCGCCAGAAGCTCAGGTCTTCGCGCAGCTCGAGCCAGACCGAGCGTTTGTGTTGCGGTTTGCGCGGCAAATCGAGCCTGGTTTCGATGGCCGACCAGACTGCGGCTGGAGGTTGTGCCGGCGGCGCCAGTTCCGCCATCGGGTGCAGGCGGTCCTGCCATTCGGCGACAGCCTGGCGCAGCACGGCATGACGGCGCAGCAGGGTTTCAAAACGGCGCAAGGCGCCGCCACGCAAGGTGCCGAGCACGTATTCGGCTGCCAGCTTGTCCACCAAAACAGGATTGCGTTCGATATCCATCAGGCGCTCCCCAGCTTGCCGAGGCAGCTCTTGAGGCGCTCCAGCCCGCGCCGGATCCAGGTCTTGACGGTGCCTATCGGCAGCTGCAGCTGCGCCGCCACTTCGCTATGCGAGAGATCGTGATAGAACGACAGGGCAATCGCTTGCCGCTGCATGGCTTCCAGCCGAGCCAGGCAATGCGCCAGCGCCTTGGCGTCGGCAGTCAGCTGCAGCGCCTCCAGCGGCGTCGGATCGGCGCTTTCCATAGCGTCCATGACTTCCTTGTCAAATGTGTCCGCATCGATTTCTACCGCGCCGTCCGTGCGCCGCAGGAAATCGAATGCCTTGTTGCGCACGATGGTGGTGATCCAGGTCATCGGCGCCGCCAGGCTGGCCTGGTAGCTGTCGGCGTTGTTCCAGATGCTGACGAAACTCTCCTGCAGCACTTCTTCCGCCCACTCGTGCTTGACTAGTATACGCAGCGCGAAGCCGAACAGTTTCGGCGAGGCGGCGTCGTAGAGGGCGCGGAAGGCGACGGCGTCCTTGCGCACGACCGCGGCAAGCCAGATTTTCAATTGTTCCGGTTGCAAGTCTTGGGAGGGCAATTCGGCTTCCTTTATGCGCAGTGCCGCCGTTATGTGCCGCGCCTGGATTTTGTTGTTGCAGAGCCAAGCCGGTTATTGCGCAGATTACCCCATGGTAACTTGCGCCGCAACCCGCAAATCCGCTATCGCCGGGCCGCTGAAAACAAAAAGCCCGCTGCAGGCAGCGGGCTTTGGCGACGAGCGCAGGCCACCGTTATTTTTTCAGTGAATCGCGGATTTCGCGCAGCAACACGGTGTTTTCCGGATCGGCGGCAGGCGCGGGAGGCACTTCGCCGCGCAGCTTGTTGATGATGCGCACCATCTGGAAAATCACGAAGGCCAGGATGACAAAATTCAGGGCAATCGTGATGAAATTGCCGTAGGCCAGCACAGCGCCGGCTTTCTTGGCTTCCGCCAGCGTCAGTTCAGTGCTCTGGCCGTTCAGCGGGAAGTAGTGGTTGGCAAAATCCAGGCCGCCGAAAATCTTGCCGACCACCGGCATGATGATGTCCTGCACCAGGGAGTCGACGATCTTGCCGAACGCGCCGCCGATGATCACGCCGACTGCCAGGTCCATCACGTTGCCTTTGAGTGCAAAGGTCTTGAATTCTTGCATCATGCCCATGTGTTGTTTCTCCATAACTAATGTTGACAATCGGGAAGATACTGCGATCCCGGCAGGATTAAAAGGATAAATTTGTCAATTCTTGTTATTTTCCACCCCTGGACTTGCTTGCTGCAGTGCAAGAATCGGCTTCTGAAGGGAATTGTGCCAGGTTTAGCCGCAATTTCCATGGATTTAGCTGATTTTGTACCTGCGTGCATGTATTTCCTTTAAAACAGGCCTCAGCTTCGATATAATCTAGGGTTGCTAGAAGTTCCGTGCAAGTTTCGTATTTTGACTGATTGGGGTTGGTATGAGTATCGAAAAGCAGGTCGACTCCGGTCGACGTGGATTGCTCGTGGCTACATGCGCGGCAGGCGGTGTAGCCGGTTTGGCGACGGCGGGGGCTTTTGTCTCCACTTTCCAGCCATCCGAACGCGCAAAAGCCGCGGGTGCACCAGTGGAAGTGGATATTTCCGGCATTAAACCCGGCGAGATGCAAGTGTTCGAATGGCGCGGCAAGCCAGTCTGGATCATGAAACGCACCCCGGAACAACTGAAGGGGCTGGAACATACCGCCTCCGAAGTGGCCGACCCCGAGTCGCTCAAGCCCTACACCATGGACTTGCCTGACTACTGCAAGAACAAGTCGAACAACCGCGGCCGTGCCGGCCACGAAGAAACCCTGGTGCTGGTGGGCATCTGCCCGCACCTCGGCTGTTCGCCATCCTCGAAATTCGCCCCTGGCGCCCAGCCTTCGCTGCCGGACGACTGGCAAGGCGGCTTCCTCTGCCCCTGCCACGGTTCGACTTTCGACCTGGCCGGCCGTGTTTTCAAGAACAAGCCGGCGCCAAACAACCTCGACGTGCCACGCTACATGTACCTGTCCGATACCAAGATCGTCATTGGTAAAGACGAGAAAGGTGAGGCTTAATCATGGCATTCCACGAAAAACAGCTGCCGGCCGATGCTCCCATCGCCGATAAGGCGCTGAACTGGGTCGATGCGCGTTTCCCCGTCACGTCGACCTGGAAAGCCCATCTGTCCGAGTACTACGCGCCAAAGAACTTCAATTTCTGGTACGCCTTCGGTTCGCTGGCGCTGCTGGTGCTGGTGATCCAGATCGTCACCGGGATCTTCCTGGTCATGCATTACAAGCCGGATGCCGCGCTGGCGTTCGCTTCCGTCGAATACATCATGCGCGACGTGCCGTGGGGCTGGCTGGTGCGCTACATGCATTCGACCGGCGCTTCAGCCTTCTTCATCGTGGTCTACCTGCACATGGTGCGCGGCCTGCTGTACGGTTCATACCGCAAACCGCGCGAGCTGGTATGGCTGTTCGGCGTCGGCATTTTCCTGTGCCTGATGGGCGAAGCGTTCATGGGCTACCTGCTGCCATGGGGCCAGATGTCCTACTGGGGCGCGCAAGTTATCGTCAACCTGTTCGGTGCGATTCCTTTCATCGGCCCTGACCTGTCGTTGTGGATCCGCGGCGACTACGTGGTCTCCGACGCTACCCTGAACCGCTTCTTCTCGTTTCACGTGATCGCGATCCCGCTGGTCCTGATCGGCCTGGTAGTAGCGCATATCATCGCACTGCACGAAGTAGGCTCCAACAACCCGGACGGCGTAGAGATCAAGGAAAAGCTGGACGCCAAGGGCGTGCCGCTGGACGGCGTGCCGTTCCACCCTTACTACTCGGTGCACGACGTGATGGCGGTTGCCGTATTCCTGATCGTGTTCAGCGCCGTGGTGTTCTTCGGCCCTGAAATGGGCGGCTACTTCCTGGAGTACAACAACTTCGTCCCGGCCGATTCGCTGAAGACGCCGCCGCATATCGCACCGGTCTGGTATTTCACGCCTTACTACTCGATCCTGCGCGCAGTCACTTCAGACTTCATCGTCTACCTGCAAGTCGGCGTCGCCGCTTTTGTCGCCCTGCTGTGGCTGAAGTCGAGCCTGAGCAGCGTGCTCAAGATCGCCGCTTCGGTCATCGGTCTGGCCATCATCGGCGCCATGTTCGTGTTCGACGCCAAGTTCTTCGGCGTGGTGCTGATGGGCGTCTCGGTCGTCATCCTGGCCGGCCTGCCTTGGCTGGATCATTCCAAGGTGAAGTCGATCCGCTACCGCCCGAGCTGGCACAAATACATCTACATCCTGTTCGCGATCACCTTCGTGGTGCTCGGCTACCTCGGCGTGCAGCCGCCTTCGGCGATCGGCGGCCTGGTGTCCAAGGTCTGCACTTTCATCTACTTCGGCTTCTTCCTGCTGATGCCATGGTGGAGCGCCGCAGGTACATTCAAGCCAGTGCCGGACCGTGTTGTCTATCACCCGCACTAAGCCAGAGGATAAGAACATGACATTGCTGAAAAAATTAGTGGCGACCCTGGTGCTGCTTCCGGCGCTGGCTTTTGCCAGCGAAGAGGGCGGGTATCCGCTCGATACCGCGCCGGAACAGAGCAACAACCTGTCCGCGCTGCAAAACGGCGCCAAGCTGTTCGTCAACTACTGCCTGAACTGCCACTCGGCATCGTCGATGCGCTACAACCGCTTGCACGATATCGGCCTGAGCGACGAGCAGATCAAGAACAACCTGCTGTTCACCGGCGATAAAGTGGGCGACCTGATGACCATCGCCATGTCGCCGAAAGACAGCAAGGCCTGGTTCGGCGCCGCGCCTCCGGATTTGTCGGTGATCGCCCGCGCCAAGGCATCCGGCGCCGGCAGCGGCCCGGACTGGCTTTACACTTATCTGCGTACTTTCTACAAGGATGACACCCGGCCAACTGGCTGGAACAACATGGTCTTCCCTAACGTCGGCATGCCGCACGTCCTGTGGGAACTGGAAGGAATTCGTACTGCCAAATACGAAGACGTGAAAGATCCGCATGAAGAGGGCAAGACCGAACACAAGTTTGTCGGTTTCGAGCAAGTCAAGCCAGGCAAGATGAACAAGGTCGAATATGACGTTGCAGTCGCTGACCTGGTGTCCTATCTTGCATGGATGGGCGAACCTGCTCAGAACACCCGCAAGCGCCTCGGCGTCTGGGTCCTGCTGTTCCTCGGCATGTTCTTCGTTCTGGCATGGCGTCTCAACGCGTCATACTGGAAAGACGTCAAGTAGTTTTCATGCCCGCGATTTTGCGGGTATGCGTTTTGGGGTGAGCCGTATCGGGTCTCACCCTTTTGTTTCTAAGGAACTATAAAAATGATGGTTCTCTATTCGGGTACAACCTGCCCATTTTCACAACGCTGCCGTCTCGTTCTGTTCGAGAAGGGCATGGACTTTGAAATTCGCGATGTCGACTTGTTCAACAAGCCGGAAGACATCTCGACCATGAATCCGTATGGTCAGGTGCCGATCCTGGTCGAGCGCGACCTGATTCTGTACGAATCCAATATCATCAACGAATACATCGACGAACGTTTCCCGCATCCGCAGCTGATGCCGGCCGATCCGCTGATGCGCGCCCGTGCGCGGCTGATGCTGTTCAACTTTGAGAAAGAACTGTTCATCCACGTGCACACGCTGGAGAACGAGAAAACCAAAGCAGCAGAGAAAAGCCACGAAAAGGCACGCTCGGAAATCCGTGACCGCCTGACCACGCTGGCGCCTTTGTTCCTGAAGAACAAATACATGCTGGGCGACGAGTTCTCGATGCTGGACGTAGCCATCGCGCCGCTGCTGTGGCGCCTGGATCACTATGGCATCGAGCTGTCGAAGACGGCTGCGCCGCTGATGAAGTATGCTGAGCGTATATTCTCGCGCCCGGCCTACATCGAAGCGCTGACCCCGTCCGAAAAAGTCATGCGTCGTTAAGATCGTGTAGATTACCGGTATGCGCTGCCGCTGCGGCAGTGCATATTTCCCCATGCTTTTGTACCGTTGCTTCCCATGTCAGAAACTTCTACCAAACCGTATTTGTTGCGCGCCATTTATGAATGGTGCACCGACAATGGCTACACCCCGTATCTGGCGGCCAGGGTAGATGCGCACACGCGCGTGCCGATGCAGTTCGTCAAGAATGGCGAGATTGTATTGAACGTCAGTTTCGAAGCCACCAGCGGCCTGAAGATGGACAACGAGTTCGTCAATTTCAGCGCCCGTTTCGGCGGCGTATCGCGGGAAATCTCGGTGCCGGTGGAAAACGTGATCGCCATCTATGCGCGCGAAAACGGCCAGGGCATGGCGTTCGAACCATCGGCCACGGCTGCTGAAACGGACACCGAAGCCGCCGCCGAGCAAGAGGCCAATCCAGAGCCGACCGCCACGGTAACGCCGATCCTGAGCTCGGTGCCGTCGTCATCCAGCGACACAAAACAGAATTCGTCCGGCACGGACCCGGAAAAAGATCCGGAACCGCCAAAAAAAGGCGGGAGACCTACCCTAACTCGAATTAAATAGGTATAATTGCGGACTTCGCAGTTTAGCTGGCTTAGCTCATCTGGTAGAGCACCTGACTTGTAATCAGGGGGTGGCGGGTTCAAGTCCTGCAGCCAGCACCAATATCTAAAAGGCCCACCGTTCGGTGGGCCTTTTTCTTTTGTTCCGCAAAAATCATTTTGCAGGTTTGACTAGCTTCCTCCTGCGATGTCGAACATGGTGCGCAGTCATTGTCGCGGTTGCTTGGTCTCAACTGGTTCTGTGCCGCAGAAATACCATCAATTTCCTCTTTGTCGGTCCCTGCATTTACCCATAAATCACGACTTCAAGCTGAAGCGCTCCGCCACGAAATCAACGAAGCTGCGCAGCTTGGGCGACATACGGCGATCACGTAGGTAGATGAGGTTCAACGGCCGGGTCGGCGGCGTGTATCCGGGGAGCAGGCGAACGAGAAGGCCGTCCTCGATATCCTTTGACAGCATTATCTCAGGCAACATGACAATACCCATGCCAGCGAGCGCAGCCTGACGTAATCCTTGAGCGCTGTCGATCTGCATCCGGCCTGAAATCGGTACGCTGATTTCGCCCTCTGGACCGGTCATGCGCCAGGATGCCTGTGCCGATCGCCACTCGGACCGCGAGGAATAGGTATAGGCCAAACAATTGTGCTGGGCAAGATCCTCCGGCCGTCGTGGTTCGCCGCGCTTCGCCAGATAACTCGGTGCGGCGCAAATCATCAATCTATACGGTGCAAGCGGGCGCGCAATCAGGTCGGAACCCTGAAGGTTGCCAAGGCGGATCGCCGCCTCGAATCCGTCCTCAGCCAAATCCACGACAGTGTCGGTGATGACCACGTCGAGATTCACTTTGGGATAGCGCGCCGTATAGTCGGCGAGCGCGGGGACCAATCGTTCCGTGCCGAAAGTCGCAGATGCGGTAACACGAAGTCGCCCTTTGGGGCTGGTTTGTGTTTCGAGTGCGAGGGCATCGGCATCCCCAACGAGACCCAGGATCTCAATGCATCGTTCGTAATAGGCCTTGCCGAATTCAGTCAGATTTTGCCGCCGTGTGGTCCGATTGATGAGGCGTGTACCGAGATGATCCTCTAGCGCCTGCAAATGGTTGCCCACCATGGTTGGCGAAAGGTCGCATTCCGCGGCCGCCGCCGTCAGACTCCCCGTGTCAACTACACGGATGAAGATGGTCATAGCCTTGAGGATGTCCATTGCCAATATTTACTAGGTAGTTATCAAACAAAATGGCAGTTTATATAATTTTTTAAGGTAATACAATGAGATTGGAATTAGTCAGCGGTTTTCGTGACGACCATTTTTCAACAAGAAAACAATCTCCGGGACTCTCCTCTCATGTCTTATCTGAAACCGAATCAATCAACATCGCCACGCCTGACCTTGATAGCCACCAGCCTAGGCTTGGTCCTCGTCACTCTCGACGTCACAGTCGTGAACGTTGCGCTGGAAAGGATCCAAGCGTCGCTCAGCACCAACGTGACCGGTTTGCAATGGATCATTAACGCTTACACGCTGGTCTTCGCGAGTCTGCTGCTAACGGCAGGTGCCATTGGTGACCGCTTCGGTGCCAAACGAATCTTCGTCATAGGCTTTGCGTTGTTTACCATTGCCTCACTGGCCTGCGGCTTGGCGGGCACAATCGGTGCCCTCATTGCGGGCCGTGCCGTCCAAGGAGTGGGTGCGGCACTTTGTGTACCAGCCTCGTTGGCGTTGCTTAGCGCCAGCTTTCCGGAAGCGGCCTCCCGTGCCCGAGCCGTGAGCATATGGGCTGGCGTTGGCGGCTTGGCGCTTGCAGCCGGGCCGGTCGTTGGCGGCATCATGGTGGATCGCTTCGGTTGGCCGAGCATCTTCTTCCTCAACCTGCCACTCGGGCTCTTAGGCATCTGGTTGACTTTATCCTATGCCCCGTCGGGTTCAAAGACACCCAACCGTGGACTGGACCTCGCCGGGCAAGTGTTGGCGATTCTCGCGCTAGGTGGGTTCACCCTCGGATTCGTCGAGGCCGGCGCACTCGGCTGGACGCATCCGCTAGTCCTGTCAGGTTTTACCTGTTCCCTGGTGGCCGGCGCGTTGTTCATATTGGCAGAAGCCCGTGGTGCGGATCCTATGCTGCCGCTGTCATTGTTTCGCTCCTCAGTGGTGAGTACCTCCTGCATCGTTGGACTCCTCACCAACTTCGCCTACTACGGGCTGATGTTTGTGCTCAGTCTATTCTTCCAGGCGACGAAGGGGTATTCACCGTTGATGACTGGACTAGCTTTTCTGCCGATGACGGCACTGGTAACCGTCGCTAATTTGATTTCTGGTCGGCTGACCGCGCGGTTCGGGCCGCGGCTCCCCATGGTGATGGGGCAAGCGCTGGCCGCCTGCGGTTACCTGACTCTGGCTGGCATCGACGGCGGAACTCCCTATAGCGTCATCATTGGTCCACTACTAGCGGCGGGCATCGGTGTGGCGCTGACGGTCCCCGCAATGACGGCCGCCGTTCTCGCCAACGCCGATAAGCAACGCACAGGTATTACCTCCGGAGCGTTAAACGCCGCGCGCCAGACGGGAGGCGTCATCGGCGTCGGGGTATTCGGATCGTTGGTCGCAGGAGGACCGGAAAAACTCCTTGCGGGCATGCATGTCGCGCTAATCCTGGCAGGTCTGGCACTCGGCATTGGCGCCGTCATCAGTTTTGTAAGTATCAAGGTAAGATTGATTACGAAATCAACGTCACTTCCCGTTGAAATGATTACCAAGGGCGAAGCCAGTTGAAGGTTAGAGTTCGAATGCCTGATCAGAGGGCATGCTGCGATGGTTTCTGGCCAATGTGATTCGCGCAGCGTCTAAAATGTAAAAAAATAGGTGACCTCATGGTTCCGCAATTTCATATGAACCCGCGCCGACATTGCGTTCGCAGACTACAGGAGTTGCTAAATTGCGGAACTGAAAATTCAGTAAGTTATTGAAAGTATTGATTTTGTCGCTGGACTTGTAATCAGGGGGTGGCGGGTTCAAGTCCTGCAGCCAGCACCAATATCTAAAAGGCCCACCGTTCGGTGGGCCTTTTTCTTTTTTGTGGAGCAATCAGGTTTTTTGCGGAGCAAGTTCTAAAGTGCGTACGCACCCAATGACGGCTTCCGACGGCGGATTCAACTGGTCGGTCAAGATGGGTTCCTTCATCGTCTGCAATGCGCAAGCGAAAGCAGACATTTAAATTCTTCAGACGAAGCGCAGCTTCTGGCCGAAAATAGTCTAGCAATTGATACTCCGCACTTGTTGAACAATAAAACACATTCACATATTAGCGGTCAGTATTATCAATTGATATCCGGACTTTTGTTGCTCTTGTAGACATTAATACAGGCGCGGCTCGGCCGAGGCGCATGGCACTCGTCCCAACCTGAACCTGCTGCACGTAAGGCTTACTGTAGGTTTATATCCCTTCGGAGCTTTCCTGTGTCAACCAGTTGCGAAAGGTGCGTGCGGCCGTGGGTTCGGTGCGGTCCTGCGGCCATACCGCGTAGTAGCCGCCGCCCAGGCTGGCACTGGCATCGCAGGCCCGCACTAGCAACCCATCGCGCAGGCAGGCGTCGATCATATGGCGCCAGGCCAGCACGATACCCTGACCTTCCATTGCCAACTGCAGCAGGATCGGGTACTGATTGGCCACCAGTTTGTGCTCCGTACGTGCTTCGGTCAGCCCGTTCTGAGCCAGCCAGACCTGCCATGACATCCACTGGCGCTGTCCGTCCTCCAACATAAGCAGCGTCTCTTCGGGTAGGTCGGCCGGCGTAAGTTTTCGGCCGGCCAGGTAGTGCGGCGCGCAAACCGGGAAGACTTCCTCATCATACAACCTGCGTGCAGCCAAGCCAGCTGGCGGCCCTTCTCGCAAGTAATACATACCCACGTCGAACTCGGTTTCGGACAAGGAAGCTAGGCTGTCGTTGACGATCAGTCGCAGGTGGAAATCGGGATGGGTGGCGCGAAAACGCGTGAGCCTGGGCATGAGCCAGAGCACCGCAACGCCGGATGAGCAGGCCACGGTCAGCTCGATATGGCCCTTGCGCTTCATCACGGCTTCGGTAGCTTCGGCACAAGCGACCAGCAAACGCTGTACCTCCTCCGCGTAGGATTGTCCGCTCACCGTTAGGCGCAGTGCGCGTGGCTCACGGATGAAGAGTTTTTTTCCTAGAAACCGCTCCAGTTGAGCAACCTGACGGCTGATGGCGCTCTGCGTCAGGTGCAGTTCGGCAGCGGCACGTGTGAAGCTGCCGTGGCGCATGGAAGCCTCGAATGCAATGAGGCACGGCAGTGGCGGAAGCGGGGAAATACGCATGGCAGTCGCTTAGAAATTAAACTGCCATCATAGGCCCAAAGCGGCCCGTGCGCGCTTCAGGTTGTTTGCCGATACAGGCGGCCGGCCTGCATTACCAGCGCGAGATGTTTGCCTTGGCCTGCGAGCAGGCTGATGTCTGCCAGTGGGTTGCCGTCGACAACAATCAAGTCCGCCAACGCACCGACTCGGACGGTGCCGAGCTCTCCTTCGCGTTGCAGGATTGCCGCCGCTATCGAAGTGGCCGAGCGGATCGCCTCCAGATTGCCGAGCAGTTCGGCCCTGATACGGAACTCGTCGGACTGGTGATTGTGCATCTCGCCCAGCAGGTCGGACCCGAAGCCCATCGGCACGCCGGCTTCGGCATAGATGCGCAGTGAGTCGCGGCCCGCCTGGCGTACTGTTTGTATCTTGACCACCGATTCCGCCGGCAAGCCGAGGCGGGCGCCGTCACGGGCGAGGGCATCGTAAGTGACAAGGGTTGGAACGACGAAGGCGCCGTGGTCGCGCATGATCCCGGCTGCCTCACGGTCGACCAGATTGCCGTGTTCGATAGTACGCACGCCGCAGCGCACCGCTCGGGCGATGGCACGGCCGGTATACGCATGCGCCATCACATAAGTCTGCGCGGCCTCGGCTTCGGCCACAATAGCGCGGATCTCGTCCTCGCTATACTGGGTATTGCCGATCGGGTCGGTTGGCGATGCTACGCCGCCCGATGCCATGATCTTGATCTGGGTCGCGCCTTTCTGGATTTCCTCGCGTACCGCAAGCCGCACCGCGTCAACGCCGTCAACCACGCGAGCGATGGCGCCAGCACGGAAGGCACATGAACACGGTTCCAGTACATCTGAGCGCGGCCGAAAATCGCCATGGCCGCCAGTCTGTGACAGTGCTCTGCCGGACGGAAAGATGCGTGGCCCCGGCACCAGGCCGGTGGCGATAGCGTGCGACAGGCCCCAGTCGGCGCCGCCGGCATCGCGTACGGTTGTGAAGCCACGGTCAAGCATGGCTTTCATGATGGGCAAGGCGCGGATGGCTGCCAGCACGTTGGGTTGCACTGCGTTCAGGCCGAGATTGGCAATCGAGGCTAGCACGTGTACGTGACAGTCGATCAGGCCCGGCATAACGGTCTTGCCGGTGACGTCGATCGACTGCGCGGCGGGCGCGTCGATCGGTGTCGCGGACACCTGGATGATGCGGTCGTCTTCGATCAGCACATCATGACGGTTGAGTATGCTGCCATGGGCAGGGTCGAAAACGTTTCCGCCCTTGAGGAGTATCTGGGTCATATCAATTCTTTTTCAGGTAGTCAGGGTCGCGCACGAAACGTGTGCCGATAGAGCTTATGGCCGCCGCGATCATCACGTAGAAAGCAGGCGCCATGGTGCTGCCGGTGGTGGCAATCAGCCAGGTGATGATGAACGAGGCGAAGCCGCCGAAGATGGTGACAGCGCAGTTGTAGGCGACCGACAGCCCGGTCGACAGCACCTTGGCCGGAAACATCTCCGACATCGCGGCAAGGATTGGTCCGGTGTAGGTGGCAATTAGCACACCGAACACAAACTGAAAAATCATCAACGAGACCAGCCCCGGCATCTGGTTAATATAGACGAACATCGGGTAGACGAGCACCAGGATCAGCAGTGCTGAACCCGACAGCAGGATACGGCGACCAATGTGGTCTGCCAACAGCCCGACCAGAGGCGAGAACACCATGATTGTCAGGCCTCCGACCATGCCGGCAATAAAGCCGGTTGACGGCGGCATATGCAATACTTTGATCGAGTAGGTCGGCATGTAGAAAAGCAGCACATAAGTACACACGGTCCAAAGGATCACCATGGAAAAACTGGCAGCGGTTTCACGCGGGTAATTGCGCAATACCTCAACAAGCGGCGAGTCGGACTTGTCGGAGGTCTCGCGGAAGGTCGGCGTCTCGTCGAGGTGGTGGCGAATGTAGTAACCCAGCGGACCGATGACGATGCCGAGCAAAAATGGCAGACGCCAGCCCCAGCTGTGGAGCGCTTCCGTGCTCAGGGAGCTGGTGACGAAGGTGCCAACGGCCGCGCCCAGCAGCACCGCAACGCCGATGCTGGCCTGGACCCAGCTGGAGTAGTAGGCGCGTTTTCGGAGAGGCGCGTACTCGGTCAGGAACGCGGTGGCGCTGCCCATTTCTCCGCCTGCGGAGAAACCCTGTATCAGCCTGGCTATCACGATCAGTAGTGGTGCGAACATACCGATCTGGTCATAGGTGGGAGCCAGGCCGATGATCGTGGTGCCGAGCGCCATCAGGAGGATTGTGAGCGACAACGCGGCCTTGCGACCGACGCGGTCAGCATAGATGCCAAGGATGATGCCGCCCACCGGACGCATGAAGAAACCCACACCGAATGTACCTACGGCCAGCAATAATGAGGATAGGTCATTGCCAGTTGGAAAGAAGAGCTTCGCGATAATAACGGCGAAGAAACTGTAGACGGTGAAGTCGAACCACTCAAGCCCGTTGCCGATCACCGTGGCGACAATAGCGCGGCGGCGTTGGCTGGCATTGGTGGCAGGTGGGCTTTCTGCTTCTAGATAGGTAGCGCTTGTGTTCACGGCGGTCTCCTTGTGAAGGTAGTACTTATGCGGCCGATGGTAGGGGAGGACGCGGCGCGGTGGAAATGAAATCTGCGCATGTGGGCATGCTGCCAGCGCATGCATGTGGGGGATCCTGGAGTGCAGCGCGACGAGGAGACGCGCATCTCTATTCCTGTGCTATTTGTGCGCTCGAACCTGACCAAGGAGAGCGCTGCCTGGAAGGTTGTGCAGTTAGGCTTCACACCAACCTGTCGGCTCAAATGCCCGTTGGCGGAGGTTTTGGTGCTCAATGCTGATTCTTAATTTTTCTTAGGGTTCCAGGACTGCCATTCGCGTAATTCATTTGCCGAAATTACTATTGCAGTGCAATGAGTGCTGACTATGAAAAGCCCACTGTTGGCGACACCCAAGAAAATATTTTGAAATTTTATTGGCCGGCTTGGGTTGCGTGCCTCTCGTCAGACCAGCGGCCGAACGTCTGATAACAGTCTGAAGCAGCCTGTGAAGCGACGTCACTGGCCGATTGCAGCCGTCTGCTATTGCCCGTTCCCAGATCATTTTTCCACATAAACTAGATTTCACGATTCTTTCCCGGAGCTAGCCCTCGTAGAATCTCTAAACGATTCGCCGGAGCATTAGAAGCAAAGAACTCTGGAATAGTCATTGTGTCGCGCTGCGGTCTGGATAGAAACTCCACAGGCCATTCAGTAATTCGCTGTTCCTGAACATGAACATATTGTCCGGGAATTGATTCGTCAATGTACTCACGTTGCAAGACTAACGCCAGCGGCTCCTCTGTTCCGTCATTAGTTCTGGAAAATGCATCGGCATCTTCGTAACTGGCGAAGGCGTAATAATAATCAGATCCATCCTCATCATCGGGCGCCCCTCGTTCCGGGTGACACCACACTCTGTATTCGAGAACAGCATCCCAAACAAAACCACCACCAGCCTTTGCAACGGCTGGGTACGTACCTACTTTGGAAGGTTCGAGTACGGGAGGATATTGCACAATCGGGCCCTTTCGTAATTTTAAATTTTAAAAAAATGCTGGCGAAGGGACGTTTTTAATGCCTGCTATTGGCCGCGTGCTGCCGGCTTATTGCTGCATTGTTAGTTAGAACACGAGATATATCATCCAATTTCCAGTCTTGCTCATTACACTAAATGCCCGCGACTTCACGAAAACCCTTGGCCCAGAAAATCCCATCTCTGGAATACGATGAGGCGAATTCCACTTCGTAGTTCGCGTTACCCCATTGACGATCCGTGATATCAGTCACAGTACATTCGCATCCAAACGGCATAGGTATGCTAAAACCACCTTGGCCATTTGTGACAATTGCAGTTAACTCAATCCAATTGCTGTCGCCCAAACAAAATACTGCCCGATCAATACGTTGGGCATGATGATCAATTTCCAAATATAGCTTTGACAAACAACCGCCAGCCACTTTAGTCATATTGAGTCGCCATCAATTTTGCGGACACTATCGACCGTCCGCAATTGGCCGGCAACGGCCGCCCCAAAGCGGACAGCGTCACAACGGATAGTATGCTGGCAGTTAGCAGGTTGATATGAGACTTACCAACTGCTGGGGGATGTTTTACTGTTGCCAGGTGACGTACTATAGTGCCGGCCTGGAAAAAAAGCAGATCCTTCCCCGGCGCGAATGGCACTTCGCGACGGGGGCTTGCAAGCGTTCCTTAGGGGCAAACTCCGCCAGAACGAACTGGGCTTAACGATGCATCATGGCGTACGGCACCTCCCATGCAAGGTGCTGATTGAAGTGACTTAGCGGCATGCCCCTGTCCGGACCTTTCTGAGGATCATGGTAAACAACACTGCTGGTCTTCTTGTCAACACCTATCAGAACTGACATGTGCCCATTGTTCTGGTTGGGGTGCCACGCGAAAAGAATGGGACCGTGCTGCTCGAGAAGAGAGACCAACTCCTCGAGCGAAAACGCTTGTGAATCTGGTAGATTGACCCTCGATAGTCCCTCGTTCGAAATGAATTGCTCAATATCAGCTGGTTCTTTTAGTGCCTGATGACCAGCGTCCGAACTATAACGTTGAGGAAGACCTAGTCTAGGACCGGCTTCGGCGCTATGGCCTATCATCCTGGCACATGCGTACCAGCAACCCATCCGTTCACTCCCTTGGGAGACATAAGGCACATTGCGGAGGAGGAATAACGGAGGTTTGCTTTGCATTAAGGCCGCATATCGAGAAGAACTCGATGCCTTCGAACTAGAACTTTTCTGCCCTCCGCCCCCGAACGATGGGGTGCCGCTGAATGTAGGAGCGCCACACTCGGCTGCCGAACTATGACGCGATATAACTTTCAGGCGCGGCGGTTGGGTTGGCAGAGAATTGCGCGTCTGACGCGTACCTAGGGGAGGGAGTGCCGACAGCGCGCTGGGACGCGAGTTCTTGGTTTGAGTGAACTTCTGCTTGGGCTGCTGCGACACTCCACCCGCCTCGGATCTATCGGTTATCTGCGCTTCGTAAGCGGTATTCTGCCCAATCTTCATTGCATACCTAGTTTGTTGAGAATGACGCTGATTTTTTCACCGCTTAGTAACAAGTGACCAGTCAAAGCGAAATTTCTTCTTACTGAGCGAAATCCCGCTCGAAACCACTCTCCCCGGTGTAACGTGATGGCGCTGGATGCTTGTGATGATATATATCTACAAGTATTGTTGCCCGCGCCAGTCTTTTCTTAGATTTTGTCGAGATGGCGCAACAATGAATCACGTATCAACGCTTGGTCGGTAGCACTAAAACCAAGCAAGGGACGCGCTGGATAGGAATACTCGGGCCCTTTTTTGAGACCTTGTCCTTCAATCCCTCCTGGTGCACGCGGACGATGCGCGCCACCCGTCCAAAGAACCCGACCGATAGCTGGTTTTCGTCCTGTTCGGTTTTGAGATTTTTTTGCATGCGGATTTTCTCAAATATCGCAGCTTTCTGCCGTGTGATTCTCCCTTTCTTGCCGCGCAGGTTCCGGCGCACCGTTTCCATCTTCTGCAGGCGGCCAACGGTTATTAAATTCGTAAATCATATTTATATGTACGGTTTTCCCTACGGTTATTTCGGGATTATCCGATGGACGGGAGAGATTGTTTTCTGTAATTATTAATCTAGTAATTGATCAATTCTGTTTTAGACAAGGCTCAATCAAGCCTGATACCGGTGGTAATCGATTATTTATAAATAGTTGATGCGGAACGACAATCTGAGATTTGTAATCTGGTTCTCGATAAACCCTTGCTATGAAGAACTTTCAAAATGGACGAATTGACTAGTATCGAGTTCCAAGACAACGTTGAAGCGACATTCACGATCACGATTTCGCACGCAACCGGGCATACCACGCTGATGAGAGATGAGGCCTTGGCGATTGTCCATTTTATGACGCGAATCGGATGGCCGGATTTGCTCAAACATTCAAAAAATAACGACGAAGCATATGTAATGATGAGAGCAATTGATAAAGCTCAAATAGCGTTTTGTAATGCACAACGTCGGCCCATATAACAGATTCATGTTCGCTAGATTCTGTCTATCTGATTATTTTGGTAGTTCCGCAATCTGAAATGGACCCGCGCAGTTATTGCGTTTTCCGCGCATTGGAATTATTTGATTGCGGAACTAAAATATGGACAAGTGATTGAAAATAATGACTTTGTCATTGGACTTGTAATCAGGGGAGGCGGGTTCAAGTCCAGCAGCCAACACCAGAATTTAAAAGGCCCACCGTCTGGTGGGCCTTTTTCTTTTGTTCCGCAAACATATTTTTTGCGGAACAAGTTCTAAAGCGCATACGCGCCCAATGACAGCTACCGCCAGTAATGGACATGCTGCCAAAAATCTGTCGTGTGATACTCGCTCTCTCAAACAGTAGATCGAACCAATGCCAATTTTGCCGCCGGATAGGCTATTGCAGAGCTTCGGAAAACTGATCAAAATGTTCCTCGGCCTTAATCCCATGAGAATGCGATACGACCATTACACTGCCGTGTCTCACCCTCAGCGTTCTGCTGCCCTACGACTAGATCTTTTTGAACCACTCGACCGCATCCGCGCCGGCCGGAACGCGGAATGCAGTCGAACCGTCTTGCACAACCTGCCAGACCGCGTCGGCAACATCAATCGAATGCGTCACTGAACCGGCGTAATTCTGAAACCCCGACATCACCGCGTTCATCGTGGCCGCGTAATCTTCAGGAAATGTCTGGATGACTCGTGAACCGGCATTGGATGCAAAAGCGGTCTCCGGCGCCATTCCTGGCAACACTACGCCTACCAGGATGTTGAACTCCGCCAGTTCGAGCGCCAGCGATTCGGTGAATGCGACGACTGCGGCCTTGCTGGCTGTGTAGACGGGAAGTAGCGGCAAGGCCTTCAGGGTCACGGCAGATGCCACATTGACGACAACGCCCGCTCTGCGTGCCCGAAACTGCGGCAAAAGTGCCTGCGTCATGGCCATCGTACCGAACGTATTGGTTTCGAACACATCGCGCACGGCTTCCATCGGCGTACTTTCGAAAGGCCCTAGCATACCGATGCCTGCGTTATTCACCAGGACATCCACCTGACCAGCTTCTTCGACTGCACGACGTATGCTTTCAGCGTCGGTTACGTCCAGCTTCAAAATTCGCAAATGTTCAGACTTTGGCAGAACGCCCTCATTCGGCGTACGCATGGTGGCGACCACGTTCCACTTGCGGTCCAAAAAATACTTGGCGATTTCCAGGCCAAATCCAGAAGAGCAGCCAGTGATTAAAACGGTTTTCATGTGAATCCTTTCATCATCAGTGAGCCGCAACGATAACCCTTGCCAGGAAAATCATCTACAATAGAAAGTCCTAATTTTGTTTGCGAGCGTCCGGAATGATTGACCCCTTAGCTTCTGTAGTGGCGCTACTGCAACCGAAAATGACGTTCTCGAAGATTGTGACCGGCGCGGGACGCTGGGGAGTGCGCGGCGAACTCATCGGCACACGATTGTGTTGCTGCGTGGTTTTGGAAGGGAAGCTACGATATACGATCGATGAGGCTGAATTCGTCGTCGAAGCTGGTGATTTCGTGCTAATGCCGTCGATGTCGAAATTTTTGGCAACCAGCTTTGACCTTCCTTCTGAGGATGAATGGCAGTCTGAACCCGCTCTCTTGGAAAACGGCGAACACCGCAATGGGTCTATATCAGCCGATGCCGACGTGAGAACACTGGTCGGCTTTTGCCAATTGACGTCTCCAGACTCCACTTTACTTTTGACACTGCTCCCGAAGCTCGTACATATTCGGGGAGACGTTCGCTTGTCAGCGCTGGTTCAACTCGTTATTGATGAATCACGCTCGCAGCGCTCAGCACGGGACGTGGTTCTCGAGCGCTTGCTGGAAGTCTTGTTGATTGAAGCGCTTCGCTCATCAAACAATGCAGTGACCTCGCCAGGGCTGTTGCGCGGACTTGCCGATATCCGACTGGCGAACGCAATCCGGTGCATCCATGAAAGCCCTCAAGAGTCATGGACCGTTGCGCTTTTGGCGAAAGAATCGGCGCTGTCCCGCTCGGCCTTTTTTGAGCGATTTAGCAAAGCCGTGGGCGTCACACCAATGGACTACCTGCTGTCATGGCGGATGGCATTGGCAAGAAATCTTCTTGAACGAAAAGAGGCAATTGCGGAGGTGGCGGTTCGCGTGGGTTACAGCTCATCTAGCACATTCACCGTCGCGTTCACTCGTCATACCGGTATGCCGCCCGGTCAATATGCCAAATCGTGGCATAACGTGGGTAACTCGTCCGACGCGAGAGTCTCTGCCACGGCATGAATTGCTACAGGGACGTCTGCTATCGGCGATTGCGGCCTTTCAAGTTGAGCGACTTCATCAGAAATATTTGAGTTTTCTCGAAATCTATCTGGGCTACCGCTTGTTCCGCAAAAAATTAGTCAGCAAATACTGAAAAGACTTTGCAGGCATGCGCAAAAATGGAAATTGCGGAATAAAAACTAACTTAACTATTTGTGTTTATTGAGATTTGGTTCGGACTTGTAATCAGGGGGTGGCGGGTTCAAGTCCTGCAGCCAGCACCAATATTTAAAAGGCCCGCCGTTCGGTGGGTCTTTTTCTTTTGCTCCGCAATTCTCAATTAAGCATTAAAATTTCCCTCTAGACATTACGCCGACAAATAAATAACGGTATTGGCAGCTTGCAATCGGCCAAGAGCGATCTGTCGCGACCGACAGCTTTCCGATGCGCTACCTTTGCTCCATATCCTGCACTGTAGATGCGGACCGTCAAATTGGCGTATTTCTCGACACCACCAAAAAAAGGAATCACGCATGACGCCCCCGACCCGCCTTGCTTATCCCACGCCCTTCGAACTCGGCAATGGCAACCAGACCTCCACCTGGGCCGAATGCATCGCCTTCTACGAGCGGCTGGCCGAGCGATTCCCGGGGGTGCTGCGATGGTGGCGGATCGGGACCTCCGACACCGGCCTGCCGATGCACGCCGGCCTGGTCACGGCCGACGGCGTGTTCGACCGCGATACCTTGCGCGAGCAGGGGCGTCCGGTGTTCTTCAACAATAACGGTATCCATCCCGGCGAGCCCGAAGGCATCGATGCCTGCATGGCGCTGGTGCGCGACTTCTGCCTTGAGCCCGAGCGGCTGGCTGCGCTCGGCGATACGGTGTTCCTTTTCATCCCGGTCTACAACGTCGACGGCTGCGTGAACCGCCAGTCCAGCTCGCGGGCGAACCAGCTCGGCCCCGAGGCGTTCGGCTTCCGGGGCAACGGCCGGCACCTCGACCTGAATCGCGACTTCATCAAGTGCGACAGCCTGGCCGCCCAGGTGTTCAACCGCTTCTTCAACGCCTGGGACCCGGATGTGATGGTCGACACCCACACCTCCAACGGCGCCGACTACGCCTACGCCATGACCCTGATCCCGACCCAGCCTGACAAGTTGGGCGGCGGCCTGGGCGACTTCCTGCGTGAGCGCATGCTGCCCGCGATCTACGGCGACATGCAGAGGCGCGGCTGGCCGACCTGTCCCTACGTCAACCTGCTGGCCGAGACGCCGGACGACGGCATCGAAGATTTTCTCGATCTGCCGCGCTTCTCCACCGGCTACGCCGCGCTGCACCACACCATCGGCTTCATGCCCGAGACCCACATGCTCAAGCCCTTCGCCGACCGCGTGGCGGCGACGCGCACGCTGGTTGAGGTGGTGCTGGACTTCAGCGCAGCGCAGGCGGGGCGCATTCAGCAACTGCGGCGCGATGCGCGGGCCGACGCCGCACGCCGTACACAGTGGCCGCTGCGCTGGCGCAACGACCACGAGCGGCCGGCGCGCCTGCGCTTCAAGGGCTACGCGGCGGTGCGTACGCCGAGCTTGCTGGGCGACTATCAACGGCTCGCCTACGACCGCAGCCAGCCGTGGGAGAAGGACATCGTCCACTTCGACCGCTGTGTCGAGGAACAGGCGGTGACGGCGCCGAAGGCCTACCTGGTGCCCCAAGCCTGGCGCGAGGTGATCGAGCGGCTGGAGTGGAACGGCGTCGAGCTGCAGCGCCTGGACGCCGACCGACTATTCGATGCGGCCCGGGTGTACCGGGTTCTGGAAGTCGATACACGCGCGACCGCCTACGAAGGCCACATGTTCCATGACCGGGTGCTGCTGAGCACGCACACCGAGGCCATCCAGGCGCGCGCGGGTGACGTGCTGGTGCCTCTCGACCAACCCCAGGCCCGCTACGCGGTCGAGACCCTGGAGCCCGAAGCGCACGACAGCTTCTTCCGCTGGGGGTTCTTCAACAGCGTGCTGGAGAGGAAGCAGGCCTCCATCTCAGCCTATGTCTTCGAGGACACGGCCTTGCAGATGCTGGCCGACGAGCCGGCGCTGCGGCCGGCGTTCGACGAATGGAAGGCCGCACATCCGGCGCAGCTGTCCGATCCGCAAGCGGTGCTCGGGTTTCTGTTCACCCACGGCCAGCGCCATGCCGAGCCGGAATGGCGGCGCTATCCGGTGGCAGCGTTGATTTAGTCAAGAATCTCCTACGGGATGCGAACGCGTCGCGGGCGATCACCGGATGATGTCAAACGCCAGTGAACTCGAAATGGTGCTGCGCCTGTCGATGGCCGTAGCACTCGGCAGCGTGATCGGCTTCGAACGCGAAGAGCATCGGCCTTCGCATCGACACTGGCGAGATCGTGTTCTTGCTTGGCCCTTCGGGTTCCGGGAAGTCCACGTCTAACAATCCCCATCTAATACGGTTTGAGGTCCTAGAATCATTTCGCAGGAGTTAGCGATTAATGCGACGACACATAGATCGAAGCTGGACCGGCATCAGGCAAGGCAAACGCCTGCTTCATTCTCGTTACTTCCTCAATCGGCGTTCTGCCGAACAGGCGTTTGAATTCGCGGCTGAATTGCGAGGCGCTTTCATAACCGACTTCGACGCAGGCGCTGGCGGCAGTCAGGCCATTCCGCGCCATCAAGAGACGTGCCTGGTGCAGGCGTGTCGACTTCAGGTATTGCATTGGCGAAGTCGCCGTGACGTTCTTGAAATGGGAATGAAACGACGGCGCGCTCATGCCAGCTTCCCTGGCAAGCTGATCGACATCGAGTTTCTGGTTGTAGGACGCGTGGATTTTTTTGAGCGCTTTTGCGATTTTCCCGAACTGTCCTTCGTTCGCGAGGGCTGCGCGCATTGACGCTCCCTGATCTCCAGTCAGCACGCGCAGATAGATTTCTTTCACCAGTGCCGGACCGAGGATCTTCGCTTCCATGGGCTCATCCATGGCTTCCAGGAATCGCAGAATCGACGCCGACATTTTCTCGTCCATTGCAGTGGCGAACATGCCTTGGGGAGTGGCATCGCCTGGCTCAACCACTTCCATCTGCAATAACAGGTCGGCGAGCATTTTGAAATCCAGCCGGAAATAAATTGCCAGCAACGGCTTCTTTTCACTTGCCTCGGTTTCCATCGTGAACGGCACCGGCACCGACACGGCCAGATAATGCCGCGCATCGTAGACGTAGGTTTGGTCGCCTAAAAATCCCCTTTTTGTTCCTTGGCATACGACCACAATTCCTGGTTCATAGAGAACCGGCGTCACACTCAGTGGACGGTTGGATCGAAGAAACCTCACATCCCGCAGATACGAGAGGTTATATCCCTCGTCTGGCGCGAGTTTTGTCAGCAGGCTCACCATGCGCTGTTGCTGCTGTTTGCTGTTGTTCGTCAACTCGGTCATCTGTTATGGGTTGATTGAAAATTGAAGGTCAAAATTTCAGGGTTAATAGGTTTAGGCAAGAACCGCATAAAAACCGGTATTTGGATATTTTGCGTTCGCTCTTAAGATTACGTCAAGCCAAGACTGACTTGGCTGATTGATTCGCTCCGTCAGAATGTTTGAAAATTAACCGTAAAGGACTAAATCCATGGGAAAGCTAACTGAAATGAAGTTTCTGATTACCGGTGTCAGTTCAGGATTCGGCCGGGCCTTCGCTATGGCGGCACTGGCCGCCGGGCACACCGTAGTCGGAACAGTCAGAAATGCATCGGCAAAAAAGGATTTCGAGGATTTGGCTATCGGCCGCGCGATTGCGGTCGTACTTGATGTGACCGATTTTTCTGCAATTGACGTCAAAGTGGCAGAAATAACCGGAAAAGTCGGGCCGATCGACGTCCTGGTCAACAACGCCGGTTACGGACATGAAGGAACGCTGGAAGAGTCGCCATTGGAAGAAATGCGCCGTCAGTTCGACGTCAATGTGTTTGGCGCGGTTGCCATGATCAAAGCCGTGTTGCCGTCCATGCGGGAACGCCGGAGCGGACACATCATCAACGTCACGTCAATGGGGGGCTTCATTACCATGCCAGGCATTGCCTACTACTGCGGCAGCAAGTTTGCACTGGAAGGCATCTCGGAAACACTGGCAAAAGAAGTTGCGGGCTTCGGTGTGAAAGTCACCGCAGTCGCCCCGGGCTCCTTCCGCACTGACTGGGCCGGCCGTTCAATGGTTCGTTCGCCGCGCCATATCCAGGATTACGACACTTTGTTCAACCCTATCCGCGGAGCGCGGCAAGAAAAAAGCGGCAAGCAGCTTGGCGATCCGGCCAAGGCCGCGGAGGTATTGCTGAAGATCGCCAATGCGCCTGACGCCCCTGTGCATTTACTGCTTGGCAGCGATGCGGTGACATTGGTGAAAAATAAGATTGCCGCCATGTCGGATGAAATGAAGTCGTGGGAAAGCGTTTCGACGTCGACGGATTACCAAGGAATGTAATGACGTCTGCAGCCAGGGTGGGGTCATAAGATTTTCTTTACTCTTGTAAAAGCTAATCTCGCTTGTGTGCAAGCCGCCGAAAGAGGACATTACTGAAAAGTTACGACGCCCCCGAAACATTAATTCATAGAACGGTCCGAACGCTCATGGTGAAAACATATATCTCTATTTCCGTCCTTCTGGCGGCCATCCTGTCGATGCATTCTGCCATGGCCGCTGCTACGGTGCCGGCAGCAAAGGATACACAAGTCTTGCAAAGAATCCGCGTGCAGGGAACCGATCGCGAAATGGGCATGGGGATTGCCGAGTTCCCTCCCAATGCCGAAAAACCGCGCCACAAGGCAATTGGGCCTGAGGTCGTCTATGTGCTTGAAGGGGAAATCACAATCCTGGTAGATGGCATGCCTGCAAAGGTCGTTCATGCGGGCGAGAGTTACCAGCTTGCGGCGAAAGATATCCATGTCACTAAAGCAGGACCGGCCGGCGCGAAAACCATCGCATCTTGGGTGACCGTACCAGGCAAGCAATTTAATGTATATGTTCCAAAATAATTGCCCTTCACGCTCACCTTGTTACGTTCCGAACGTCGGTGGATTTCCAGTGAAGGGGATAATTTTGCGCAGGCCAACTCGGCTGGCCTGTCACAAAAATGTCACAAATCCGTTTTCAAAATTCGCTAAAATAAATCTTAATCCACCGACCAAAGAGTGAGCGGCGCATGTCGAAATTGACCCAACAGGATAATTAGGCAGCAGCGGCCGCTTGCGACTGGCGCCAATCTAAAAGCCCACCTTTCGGTGGGTCTTTTTTTGTGGAGCAAGTTCTAAAGCTCATACGTATCCAGTGGCCACGGCGAAGCTACACCTGGCGATGACGCCAGGTAGAAAAGTCGCATTTTGTTAAGAAGATGACGGGTCCTGACTGTTCGTTGTTTGCCGGCTTTCTAAAATCCCAGCGTCAACGCAGTTGTTCTCAGTTGATATATCGGCGCCCTAGGCGTATCGGGGTACCACTGTGCCATCCGTGTGATTCCTGTCACGGCCTCGATGTGAACCTAGAAAGCAACCATGCTAAAAAAGAACTCTTCCAGGCGCCAATTCCTATCCGATACACTCAAACTTGTAGGGGCATCCGCCACCGTCAGCCTGCTGCCGGAAAGCATCCTGAGAGCCCAGTCGATAGCGGCGGCAAGCACTACCGGGACAATACAGGACGTCAAGCACGTGGTCATCCTGATGCAGGAAAACCGGTCGTTTGATCATTATCTGGGCAGCGCGGCCGGCGTTCGAGGTTTTGGCGATCCGCGTCCGGTTGTCTTGCCGACGACTGGCTATCCTGTCTGGTATCAACCGTCGTTGTTTTCCTATGTGCTGCCTTTCCGGCCGGCATCTTCGAGCACGAATGGAGATACCTACTACGCAGGTCTCAATCATGACTGGAGCGGCGGCCACTCGGCCTGGAATCTTGGCCGCTACGATAATTGGATACCGGCCAAATCCTCGGCGACGATGACGTACTTCACCAATCAGGACATTCCTTACTACTACTCGCTGGCGCAGGCGTTTACGGTATGCGATGGCTACCATTGTTCGCAGCTCGGTCCTACCAATCCCAATCGCCTTTATTTCTTTAGCGGCTGCTGTGGAAACGTCGCTGGGGCATCGCCACAAATCGATAACAATGCAACGCCAAATGCCAACTGGACGACTTTACCGGAACGTCTCAACCAGGCAGGCATTACCTGGAAAGTCTATCAGGACAAAGGGCAGGGGCTGGATGCGAACAGCGGTTTCGGGGAATATAAAACGGCGACGACAAGCGATCTCTGGTGGAATGGAAACTACGGCGACAATACGCTGCTCAATTTTAAGCAATACCAGAACCTGGCCTCGACCAGTGCGCTTACTCCGGCATTCAATGGAACGCAAATCGATGCCAGGGGAAGTGGCCAGCCGTATGACACGCGCCTTTTCCAGCAACTCAAAGACGACGTTACGAACGACACGCTGCCGCAAGTTTCATGGATAGCCGCGCCTTATGCCTATACCGAACATCCGTCGTGGGCATCGAGCGGCGGCGAATGGTATGTCAGTAACATCTTGAATGCATTGACGTCCAATCCAGCAGTCTGGGCCAGCACAGTCTTCTTTATCACCTACGATGAAAATGACGGCTTTTTCGATCATATGTCGCCACCGGTTCCGCCTACACCCGGCAACGGCAAATCAAATGTCAGCACGGCTGCCGAGTTTTACAACAGCAGCAATACCCAATCGGCATCGGACGGCTCGAAACAGGGAGATCAGCAAATCGGCCTCGGGGTGCGGGTTCCGATGTTTGTCATCTCTCCGTGGTCGAAGGGTGGCAGGGTCAATTCGGAAGTGTTCGACCACACGTCTATCATCCGTTTCATCGAAGCGCGGTTCAACAGCGCGTCGTCGCCGTTGAAGGAAACGAATATAACGGCATGGCGACGGGCCGTCTGCGGCGACCTGACATCGGCATTCGATTTTTCGGCGCCGCCTCAAACCGGTTCGACGACTACCGTAGCCGACAGCAAGATGGATCCGAATGGTCCGACGGTACCATCCCCCCAGCCACCCAGCCCACAGAAGTTGCCGACGATATCGGCCAGTCGCCGCACGGCATGCCGGCTGCCATATGCCTTCCTGGCCAAGGGCTCTGCCGACCGAACCGCCAAAGCGATGGCGCTGACCTTCACCAATACCGGCCGCGCCGGTTTAAACTTGCAAGTCAGGACAGGAAACAATACCAGCGTCGCACCGCGCCACTACACGCTCGCTCCGGGCAACGCACTGGCGCAGGTGTTGCAGGACTCGTTGGCGGTCAGCGCCGACGGCAGTTACGATCTGTCGGTCTATGGGCCCAATGGCTTCTTGCAGGAGTTCCGCGGCAGCATCGGCAGTTCTGGTACATCGGGGTCGCTGGCTGAGATCCAGCTTGGCTACGACGTCCAGAACGGTAATGTGCGCATCACCCTGGACAACAGCAAGAGCAGCAGGGTCAGCGTATTTCAACTTACCGACAACGCCTACAAAAAGAATGCATTCGTCTCCGTCAACGTCGCCGCAGGGGCCACCCAGGATGTAGCGTGGCTCGGCGACGCAGGCTGGTACGACGTGGGGATCCGCGTGGCTGACGATGCCAATTACCTGCGGCGCGTTGCCGGCTGCGTGCAACTGCAAACAGGAGCCTTGCTGACCGATTCCGCAATCGGCAATACCACTCAGTTTGTGCCGTCGTTTTCCGTCCAGGGTACGACATCCGCCACGCTTCGTTTTGATTATGTTGCGCCTCCGTGGCAGCATAGTCCGAAGAACTGGATTGGCGTATTCAAGCGGGGCGTCAAGCCTAGCTCAGCTTCTTGGCTTGCCTGGGTTTACGCGCCCAAGAGTGTTGGATCGGTAATGCTTGCGAGTCGAAGCGGCAATGCTGTGCTGGCCTCGGGGCAATACGATTTGTGGTATTTGTTTGACGATGGCTACGGTGCGTTGAGTGGGCCGGTGGCGTTGAATTTGTAATCAGGGGAGCGGGTCTTGCAGCTAGCACCAGAATTTAGATGGGCCCTCAGAAATGGGGGCCTTTTTCTTTTGGAACGAAATATGTCTTTGTTATCCAGCACGATATAGCGCTAAACTGCCCTTTAGCATTATCTGCTCATCTCGCGTGACCATTGATAAAGGATGTCTGGTTCATGTTCTTCATTGGTGCTTCCGTCGGTCTCCTGGATAGCTGCAAAGCCCCGTGTTTCGTAGAAGATTCGCGCAGGCGCATTTCGCTGAAAAGTCCAAAGCAGCATACTGGGCGAGGCAGCTTGCGCTATCTGTAGAAGGGCGCTACCGACACCTCGCCCCTGACTATCTGGTAATACGTAAAACTGGTCGATCCATCCAGTACGAAATGCAATCACACCAAGTAACTTTTCATCGATGGCTCCCCAGACCTCGCATTCAGCGAAAACATGCTCCCGAAAATAAGTGCGATCCTCAGCCGGTGTATGAAGTCCGGCAAGCCAAGGAAGGCGCTCATCAAATGATGTTCTCTGTACGATGGCTGCTTGATCCGTGTCTTCCAGCGAAAGGCGTTTCAGGGAAAAAGTCACTGGTGGCTCCATCCAAATCTAATTGGGTAATGTAAAACGCGTGGACTTCGCTTCAACTCACCGTCTCGCCAACCGCACGATCAAGATTGGCATTCACGCGCAGCAATAGCGTCATCAACTGATCCCGCTCTTCCTCGGTAAAGCCTGCCAAAGCCTGCCGGCTGGCCGCATCCATCACAGCTTTTCCCTTCGGCATCCGCTCAGAGGCCCCGGCAGTCAACGAAACCAGCTGGCTGCGCTTGTCATCGGGATTGGGAACCCGCTGCACCAGCCCGTCGCGTTCCATGCGATTCAGCAGCTGCGCCATGCTGGGCTGTTCCACCTGCGCCAGCCGCGCCAGCTCGGCCTGCGACAAGGAGCCGCTTTTCTTGAGCGCCACCAACACCGGCAGTTGTCCCATGGCAAATCCTAGCGCGCGTAGCGGGCCGTCAACCAGCCGCATTGACGTGCGATAAGCCTGACCGATGAGTTTCACGGGATTGTTCGACAGGTCAATCTTCATCATGTTGACATTTAATAGGTAACTATGTTTATATATAGGCGCCTATTATAAACGAATCAATCAATTCTGTGAATACACAATTACGCATCGCCATAGTCGGCGCGGGCCCGGGAGGCCTGACCCTTGCCCGTATCCTCCATCTGAACGGCATCGCCGTGACGGTGTTCGAGAAGGAATCCCATTCGCTGGAGCGCCCGCAGGGCGGCACCCTGGATCTGCATGAAGGATCGGGCCTGCAAGCGCTCAGGCAGGCCGGTCTCATGGAAGAGTTCCTGGCCATCGCCCGTTACGAGGACCAGGGTTCGCGCCTGCTGGACAAGGCTGGCAATGTGCTGTTTGAGGATCAGGACACCAGCGGTGACCGGCCCGAGGTGGATCGCACTGAACTGCGCGCCATGCTGCTGCAGGCGTTGCCCGCCGCCTGCGTGCGCTGGGGTTGCACGCTGCGCGAGGCGCAGGCGCGGGACGACGGCCGCTGGGACCTGATCTTCGATCATGGCAGCGAGGGGCCGTTCGACCTGGTGGTTGGCGCCGATGGCACGTGGTCGCGGATACGGCCTTTGCTGTCGCCTTACCGTCCGCAATACAGTGGTCTCACTTTCATCGAGTGCGGCATCGACGATGTCGACCGCAGTCATCCCGCGTTATCGCAGCTGGTGGGGCGCGGCAAGATGGGCGTTGAAGCCGATTGCAAGGAAATCATCGCGCAGCGCAACGGCAATGCGCACATCCGCGCTTATGCGATTTTCCGCGTGCCGGCCGACTGGGCAGCGCGGCGTTTCGACCTGACTTCGCCCGCTGCCATGCGCGCGGAACTGATCAAGGAATTCGACGGTTTTGCTCCCGAGATACTCGACCTGTTCCGGGCCAGCAACGACAACTTTGCTATCCGTCCGATTTTTGCGCTGCCGGTGGGCCATTGCTGGGCCAACCGGCACGGCCTCACGCTGCTTGGCGATGCTGCGCATGTCATGTCGCCTTTTGGCGGTGACGGCGTGAACAACGCCATGTTCGATGCGGCCGAACTGGCGCGCTTGCTGATTGAACGCGCCGACTGGGCCGAGGCCGTGGCTGAATACGAAGCGCTGATGTTTGCGCGCATTGTCGAATCTGCCGAAGGTGCGGCGGAAGGGGCTGCGACGCAACTGTCGCATGTCGGCCAGGAGCTGACGCTGGCAATGTATCGGAGCCATGCCGGCTAGATTCAACGGGAAAATCTGCTGCAGGCGCCGGAATTAAAATGCCCTCAGTAATGAGGGTTTTTTTTGATTTCTGCCACCCGCGGCTGAGGAGGAGGGCGAGTGTCGGGGGAAAGTCAGATACCGATTTTTTTAAGAAGAACCGGTAACAGCTGGACCAGGAAAACTGCGCCCACTACCCAGACGATGATGCTGTTTTTAGCTTCAGTCAGATCAGCTTTCGTTGCGTAATTAGACCTGATGACTGCAACGTCTGTTTTGACGGCAGCCAGCTCGGTTTCCAGTTTTTCCATACGTATAAGCATATCTTTATCATCCTGCCGCCGGTCGCGTTTGTCAATGCGTCCTGCCGGCTTGTTCGGGAAAGGGTAATCAACATTTCTCATAGCCTGTCCTTATTTTTCACTCGGCAATATTATTCCTCGAAGCTGATTTACGATACCGTCGGTCTTGCCGAGTATTTTCACTCTCTTCGGCTCTGCATGAAATGGCCGCTGTGTCGAAGGAGCATCAATTTTCATCTAGATTATCAGGAAGAGTTTTGTTTTTCGTTCCTCAATGTAAAGTTCTCCCTTTTGCTTAAGAGCTGGGCTGCATCGACATTCAGAAGTACGCCTTTGCGCCCGGCTTGAGGATAGGTTTCAATGCGCGTATCGGCATGACCAACTGCGGTCCCAGGCAAACGCCCATGGCGTGGCCGATGCCGGAAACGACGAAGGAAATCTTGTCCGGTTCGTCAAACTCGAAATCCAGATATTGCGGCAGCACATCGGTGCAATCGATATCCGGATTCAATTTGCCGCGGTTCTTCTTTGACTCCACCTTCTCGCTGATGAAGTCCGCAAGAACAGGGGTAATGTCGGACCCGTCTTTATTCCGTATCCGGACTGGAAACAGGCGGTTGAAATCCAGGTAGCCGCCGCGAATCAGATCAAATGTAAACGGATCGTAATGGTTGTTCGGATGCGCTCCTCCGCAAAAAGTGCTTCCCGCTTCGACGATGCTCATCAGTTTTTCTGACAGATAGCGAACTTCTATTGTCTCCGAGTCATAGTCACCCAGGGTGCCGGAGGCAGGCCCGTCCGCGGTGTAGAGTGTTGCCTTGCACTCCAGCGCAGCCAGGCTCATTTGCCAATGGCGCTGCTCAAGGATCTGGTTGATGCTCGCCAGTACCTGGGGATCGGGATGGCGGGTCAGGCGCGGATAGGCGAACTTGGTTCTCGGATCTGTCACCATTCTGTAGCCGACGTTTTTGCGAATGATTTCGGGCCCAGGCTGCAGCGGGATTTGCATTTTCAGGTAGTCATAGGGAGCGTACTTGAGCGAGATGGCCGTGCCATACGCGATGTTGCTGCCTATGCCTGGCGCAATGGCCGCAGTAACGGCCTCCACGCCGACCGGCCTGATGGCATCGGGGTCGTAGCGTCCGACCTGGTGCAATTCGAACGCCAGGCTCTTCTTTGTTTTGGCGTCACGCCAGGTGCCCAGGTAAGTATCGCCATCGATTTTCCCTTGCCAGACACTGCGCGGTTTTTCCGTGGCTGGATCGATGAATATCGGCTGGTCACGGTTATCGTCGCCGGCCAGCAGCTCTCCATGTTCATATCTGGGCAGCGCTTCCTTGAGCGATGCAAGGGGACCGTGCAGGGGAATATCGACGCCATGGCGCATGTAGAAATAGCGGCCGTCATAGCCATCGGCTACTTTCTCCAGCTCTAGCACGACTTCAGTATTTTTCCCCAGCGTTCCTTTGAAAACGATGCGTTCGCCAGCCAGCGCAGCGCCGGTGGTAGCACAGGACAATGTGCCGAACATGATCAGATATTGAAAGAAAGTTTTCATTGTCGGGTTGGATAATTAGTAGGGCAAGGGAAAACATCTTGGGATCATGTCGAAAATTCTATCTTTAAATGGTACTGTTTCCCCGCTATCGAAAAAATAATTCGCAGCCAAAACACATGAAAGGAAAACATTCATGATGGTTCAAGGAAAATTCCCGAGGATGTCCAATGTCCTTGGTTCGGCCCTGTTGGGGATGATGCTGCTGTCCGCCGGATGCGGCGGCAGTGGCGAGCTGCATCCCGGCGTCCCTGTCAGCTGCACCCAGCTGAACGGCATGGCCATATCTGCGCAGGCCATCGTCACCGACGCGCGCACTGTAGCGCCGGCCGGCAGCGGGGTGGCGGCGACCGGAGAGTATTGTTTGGTGAAGGGGGAAATCAACCCGGTCGATTCGGCCGCACCGAAAATCAAGTTCCAACTTGGCCTGCCTACGGCCTGGAACCACAAGGCGCTGATGTTCGGCGGCGGCGGTTATAACGGTACTGTGCCCGATGTCGGCGGCAACGTCCCCGCCGGCCCGCAAGACAAGGCCAGGCCGCTGGCGCGCGGCTACGCGACCTTCGGCAGCGATTCCGGACACCAGGCCAACCAGATGGGCAGCCGCGACGGCACATTCGGGCAGAACGACGAAGCCTTGCGGAATTTTGCCGGCGATGCGCTCAAGAAAACGCGCGATGCGGCGATGTACCTGATCCAGCGCTATTACGCCGGCGCGCCGCAAAAATCCTACTTCGCCGGCGGTTCGACCGGCGGCCGCGAAGCCTTGGCGGTGGCGCAGCGCTGGTCGCAGGATTGGGACGGCGTGATTGCGCTGTATCCGGCCTGGGCCGCGGCCAGCCTGGATCTGCAGTTCGGCCGCATCACGCGCGCGTTTGCCATGCCGGGTGCCTATCTGAATCCGGCCAAACGCAAGACGCTGTACGACGCGGCAATGGCAAGCTGCGATGCGCTGGACGGCGTCAAGGACGGCTTGATCAGCAATATGGCGGCATGCAACAGCGGTTTTGATCCCGCCAGCGCGACACTGAACGGCGCACCGCTGCGCTGTGCCGGCGGTGCGGATAGCGGCGACAGCTGCCTGTCCGATCCGCAGATCGCCGCGCTGAAAACCTACAGCACGCCGATCACGTTCAGCCACCCTCTCGGCAGCGGAGAAACGCAGTATCCCGGCCTCAATGTATGGGGCGCCGATCTCGGCCTGGCCGGCGACTCGGTGGCGCAGAAAACCGTAAGGCTGCTGGCCATGGGCGACAGCCAGCCGGCGCAGCCGATGCCGACCGATGCGCCTTACTGGGCGACGTTCTGGGACCAGTGGGTGAAATATTTCATCACGCGCGATGCGGCGTTTGATTCCCTGTCGCTCGATCCGCAGAATGCCGGGCCATGGCAGGCGCGCATCGACCGGCTCACGGTCATGCAAGACATCAACAAGACGGATTTGTCGGCATTCAGGGCCAAGGGCGGGAAAATCCTGATGGCGCATGGCATGTCGGATGCGCTGGTCAGCACCCGTTCCAGCGAGGATTATTTCCGGCGCCTGCAATCGACCATGGGCGGCGCTGCGGTCGGCAGTTTTGTCCGTTATTACGAAATCCCCGGCTACGGCCATTCCTTATCGACGGTCTTCAATGCCGCATGGGATTCGCTGACGGCGCTGGAAAACTGGGTGGAGCAGGGCAGTGCGCCGGTAGCGCAGATTGTCGCGGATACGGCAGGCATCCCGGGCCGCAGCCGTCCCCTTTGCGAGTTTCCCGCGTGGCCCAGATACAAGGGCGCGGGCGATATCAACCTGGCGGCGAGTTTCAGCTGCGCTACGCAATAGAGGCCTGGCAGGACAGTAATTGCGGGAGATCGTAGGGTGGGCACCTGTGCCCACGCGGAACGTCGATCATTCGAGGAGTGGATTTGGCGTGGGCAGAAAACCTGCCCACCCTACGTCGTACGGTAAGGACCAAAATTGAATGGCTTTACCACCAGGACAGGCCATTTTAGCCACACAAATAAGGCTAATTTCAGTTGTCGTCTAAATGGCAACGAAATTATGGAGACGACAACAAATCCGAGGAATACAATAAAGCCAAGGGGAGGATGCGGCCAGCCTAGGGTAGGGTCCCGTGTGGCCGCATTGGCTTATGAGAAGCATCAAATACAAGAAAATGACCGGGATGGGCGGCATCGTCGCCCTCGGGTGGCTGATTTTCACCACCGCGGTCGCCGTCAGCCAGCGCAAGCTGATTTTCAAGCCGGTGCGCACCAAGGAAGTCGAACATCCCCATAGCATCGGACACCGCTCCCGCCTTGTCGTTTTACGCAGCACCGACGGCACCCGGCTTTCTGGATGGCTGCTGACGCCGCGTGTGCCCGGCCCCCATCCCGCCGTGGTGTATTTCGGCGGCCGCTCGGAGGAAGTGTCTTGGGTGGCGCGCGATGCCTGGCGCATGTTCCCGAATATGACAGTGCTTGCCATTAACTACCGCGGCTACGGCGATTCGGAGGGCGTTCCGGGCGAGCTGAAAATGATAGAAGACGCACAGATGCTGTTCGACTGGTTTGCCGAGCACCGCCATATCGACGCCGGACAAATCGCCGTGGTCGGGCGCAGCCTGGGTTCGGGCGTGGCGGTACAGATAGCCGTCAGCCGGCCGGTGGCTGCGGTGGTGCTGATTACTCCCTACGACTCGCTGCTGGCCCTGGCCAAGCGCCGCTTCCCGGCGGTGCCGGGTTTTGTCCTCAGGCATCGCTTCGATTCAGTCAAGCATGCGCCTTTGCTGTCGGCGCCGACGTTCATCGTTCGCGCCGCATCCGACGACGTGGTGCCGGCTTCGCATACCGACCTGCTGGTGGCCAAACTGACCAAGGCACCGCAGGACGAAACCATTCCTGGTTCCGACCATCACAACATTCCCTACCTTGATGCAACCCAGGAGCGGATTGCCGGCTTTCTTACCGCGAAATTCAGCGGGGCCGTCCACCTTCCGAGCGCCGGTGAATTGTAAGCGGCGCCTGTTTTTTTGCGGAGCGCGCAGCCGATTCCGCTAACCGCATGTGCCGGCAGGCACAAGCTGCCTTGCTGCTGCAGATTTCTTTCATGGATGTACAGGCGGTGGCTTTTTGGCCAGCCGTCTGGACACCACGCATGATATGCTGGACCAAAAGCTTTTCAAACCAACTAAAACCGCCGAGGACACCGTGAATACACCTGTTCAGAAGTCGTTAGATGCTGTCGTGTTCGAATCCGTTTCCGAGCTTCACCCTAACGCAAGTTTGAGCAGCTTTGCCGGTTCAATTCCCGGCCAGTGGGTTATGCGAAGCAATGGAAGCAAACCCTATGTTTACTACACATGTTCAGATCTCATCGGAGACGTGATTTTCAGCGGCCCTGCGGATTGGATCATAATCGGTACCTGCACGATGCAAACCCATGGCTGGCCCGCACATCCCGGCATTGCGTTTTACCTCGAATATCGCAAGGCCAGCGACAATCTGACATGGTCATTCAATTCGGGAACACAGAACTATCAAAATGTTTCTGCGCCAGAAAGCCCGGTTGGCGTCATCTCTGATTTTGCCAGCGGAAAAATCATCGTCCGTGTGAGTAAGGAAGTACCGCATGGCGTGTTCATACTGCAGCCAAACAGCTTTGTGCTTGCGACAGCCCCGCGGCCATAGCCGCATTCAAACACGATACAAATAAAAAGGTCCGCAGCAATGCGGACCTTTTTCGTTACACCCAACGGCTCCTGTTTCGAGCCGGAAAACTAATTATCTTGCACTAGCTATTCTGTTTATTGGACTTTCTTGGTACGCGCAATCGATCCGCTGCTCGCATCTTCCCGGTAGGCATAAGCCACCTTGCCATTGCGGATTTCACCCATGACGATCATGTTGAGAGCGATCGCTTCATGGTCGGTCGCCGAGAACGGTTTGAAGTAACGCGAGACGACGGTTGACGTGGTGTGCACCTGCAGGTTCTCGAGGGCGTCCTTGACCTTGGCGCCTTCTACCGTGTTGGCCTGGAATATCGCCAGCGTGATCAGGCGCAGCGCATCGTAGGTCTGGGCGGCGGCCACGGCGGACGGGATGCGGTTGGTCTTGTTGACGTTGCGATAGGTCAGCGAGAACTGGTTGCTGACTGAACTCAATTCGTTTTCGATGAAAGTCACCGAGCTGCGCACGCCTTCCGCGCTCTGGCCGGCCTTGTCGATGAAGGTCTGCTGCGACATGCCCCATGGGCCGACGATCGGCAGCCGCAGTTTTAGCTTGTCTGCGCTCTTCACCACCATCGCGCCTTCGGGAGCCAGGCAATACATCACGATGGCCTGGGCGCCGTTGTCCCTGGCATGCTGCAGCTGTGCCGTCATGTCCTGGTCGCCGACCTTGAAACCTTCCACCAGCACCGGCTTGATCTTGCGCCGATCCAGTTCCGCCAGCATGCTTTGCTTGCCGAACTGGCCGTAAGGGCTCTCGTCGTGCAGCACGGCGATCTTGTCGATCTTGCGGCGGTCGATGACGTCGTTGAGGATCACGATAGGCTGCAGCGCGTCGCTGGCCGAAGTGCGGAAAATGTAGCTGACCGGGTAGGCCGGCGGCATGAAGGATTTGGTGATGGTAGCGCCTGTAGCTCCCGTGACGATCAGCGGGATCTTGGCTTCCTGGAACAGTTTCGCCGCAGGCAGGGCGACGCCGGTATTGCCGAAGCCGACCACGGCGACCACGCCTTCTTTCTCGATCATTTCCTTGGCCATGGCGGCGCCGACATCCGGCTTGGCGCGGTCGTCGCGTTCGACCAGTTCGATCTTGCGGCCGAGCACGCCGCCGACCTGGTTGATGTCAGCCAGGAACACCCTGGCGCCGCCTATCATGCTTTGCCCCATGTCTTCCGAAGGGCCGGTGATCGGGCCGATGACGCCGATCTTGATGGGCGGTAGTTCGGCTAGTGCGCTTGCGCTGAATCCTGCTGCTGCCAGACAAAAAATGAAGCCATACGTGCTGCGTTTTTGCATCGCCATCTCCTAGATTTAATTGCCGTTTTTAATTGCGGTTTTAGTTTCTTTTGGGAAATATACAGCAGAGCGACGAAAAACGAGGGGTTTTCAAACCTTCCAATCAAAATATAAGGTTGTCGTTTTAAACTGACTGGACCGCTGCTCCGGATAAAAGAGCGGCGCGCATCAGCTTGCGTCAGGCAGCATGCGCCTGATTGCATCGCCGCAAGCGGCCTTGACCAGGACGCAGACTGCTTCCGCCGACCTGCCGGAGGCGAGCAGGCGAAACATGGCGAAGCCGGTGAGGCCGAAGATGAGGTCGGCAGTGTCGCACTGCTGCGCGGCCGTGGCACGGCCTTCGGCCAGGCGGCCAACCAGTGCGCCGATGATCTGGCGGCCGCGTCCCAGTCTTTCGCCCAATGCCTGGGCAATTTCCGGATCGACCAGCATGGCGTCCTGCAGCCGGCCTATGGCGGGATCGCTGCTCCAGAACTCGCAGAAGATTTCCGCCAGCAGATCCAGGCCGAGCCGCGGATCAGGCGCGGCCCAGGCCTCGCCGAGGCGCATGATGCGGCCCCTGCGCGCTATATCGTCGAACACTGCCTCAAGCAGGCCCTGGCGCGAGCCGAACTGGTTGTACACCGTCAGCCGTGTAACGCCCGCTGCTTTGGCCACCGCCTCCAGCGAAAAAGCGGTAATGCTGTGTTCCTCGCGCAGCAGCTGGGTGGCCGCCTCGACGACGCGGCTGCGCTTCTCGGCCGCGGCGTCCGCCCTCACCGAACTGACATAACTACGTTTAGGCATTGCACCCCTTTTTATTTGAATATACTATGAGTATAGTTAATTTGAATCTCACCGGGAGTCCATCATGCAGCATGTCATTATGTTAGCAACATCCCTTCATGTCCTCGCCACTGTTTTCTGGGCGGGATCGACCATGGCCATGGCCGCTACCGGCGGCGTCGGCAAATCGCTGTTCGTGCGCCAGCTGGTTGCCGGGCTGGTAGCCCTGCTGACTGGCGTCTTTCTCTGGCACACCTTGCATGCAGGCGAACCTGGTCCCGGCGAGCGGATCCTGGCGCTTGGCGCCGGCTGTGCATTGCTGGCGCTCGCGTTGCAGGGACTGCTCGCCGGGCCGGCGGTCTGGAAGCTCAGCAAGGGGGCCAGCGCCGAGGGCGGCGTGCGTACCCGCGTCCTGGTGGGGTATCGCGCTGCGGCGCTGCTGCTGGCGGTGGCGGCCATCGCCATGGGGGCGTTCCGCTACGCCGGGTCTTAGGATTTTCAACGGCTTGATCCGCTGGATATCAGGCGGATGATGCGCCATTCAGGTAGCCGGCCACCGCCAGCATGACGCGCCGTTCCAGCGCAGCCGCATCGAGTTCTCCGCGTTCGCCGGCGGCATCGACCATGCCGTGCACGATCGCCAGCAGGTCGTAGGCTGCCAGCTCCCTGTCGGCCAGCCGCGGCGCGTCGGACAATTGCAGGGCGCCTGTCAGCTGCGCATGGATGGTATCGGCTACGCGTTGATCGCGGTCGCCTAGCGGCAACCGTTTTTCTTCGAAATCGATGAGCCTGGCCAGCACCGGCCGCCGCATCTGATGCGCAACCGAGGCCCGCACCATGTCCAGGATGCGGCCGTGCGAGGTTTGCCCTTGTCCGGCGCGCTCCACATCCGCCAGCAGTTGCGCCGTCTCGCGTTCGATCAAAGCAACGGTCAAGGCATCGCGGTTTGGAAAGTATTGGTAGAGAGAGCCGACGCTGACGCCGGCGCGTTCCGCGATGGCGTTGGTAGTGCAGGCCGCGAGCCCCTGCGTCTCGAGAATGCGAGCCGCCGCTTCGAGAACGGCTTCAACAGTGTGGGCTGAACGCGCCTGGACCGGTAATTTGCGGGGTTTCAGGCGCTGCGTGGCGGGCGATTTCGGCATGAGAGGAGCGCGAGCTTTTAATGTGAATGATAGCTCGTATTATGGACTTGTTCGAGAAACGCAGCGACTTGTCTTTCACTCTCAACGGCACGCCGATAAGCGATTTAAGCGGTACGCCAATATCGGTAGCCGGGTAGTGCAGACGATAATCAATTACCTCGCATATTCCTTCTGATCCGTTGAGCTGGTGCGGCAGGAAAGCATCGGCGGAGAAGCCGGTATTGGGGGCAAATTTCACTCGGAGGATGCGACGCTCTTGGCTGAACTGCTGCAGCGAATCGGCAATGTTTATGAGCAGAGAGGACACGACCAAGCTCCTAGGGAGAAATATTTTGATCTTGGATATGGGCAGGGTGTTATTGGCAAAATACCCGTTATTTACCAAAAGACAATTTTTCAGAATGCTGTGGCATTTTCGGGAAAAGCTTATCGGCAAGTGTGGCAAAATTCCCAAAAAGATAGATTTATTTCTACATAGAAATAATTGTAATTCTGACTGGTGATACAATTGTTTGCAATCTTGCATGCTTATATGGTTGTAAGATTGCTGTACGGAATGCGTTCACGGGTCTTTTCTCATGCCGCCGTTCGTAGCGCGAGGACGTCTCAGGGCCCGTCGCGTTGTGTCGTTTTTCTACAGACACTCTCAGCTTGACGAACTTTCAGTTTCAATCCGCTTGCTTGCGGAATAACCAGCGTTAACCAAGTTTTACTTAATTCATAAGGGGTATCACCATGGCAATAGACGTTTATCTGCAAATCGACGGCATCAAGGGCGAGTCGACGGACAGCGCGCACAAAGACTGGATCGAATGCAAATCGGTGCAATGGGAAGTGCTGCAGCCGAAGTCGGCGACTGCATCCACCGGCGGCGGCCACACTGCCGAGCGTTGCGAGCACAAGGACATCGTCCTGACCAAGATCGCCGATCTGGCCACACCGCTGCTGCTGCAGAACTGCTCGTCGGGCAAGACCATTCCGAAAGCCAAATTCGAATTCCTGCGCGCCGACGGCAAGGGCGACCGCATCAAGTACTTTGAAATCGAGCTGGTCAACTTGCTGATTTCCGATGTCACCCCATCGGTCCAGGAAGGCGATGTGCTGAGCGAGACTGTCAGCCTGAAGTACTCCCAGGTCAAATGGAAGTACACACAGCAAAAAATCGGTGGCGGTTCGGGCGGCAACACTTCCGGCGGCTGGGATCTGTCGACCAACAAGGTCGTTTGATTTTCCTGCACCAATAAAAAAACCGCAGCTTGCTGCGGTTTTTTTTTGTTTGCGCCGGCTCAGGCTAGGCATGCCGTCAGGCTGCAACGATGAACATAGCGGAAGAGAGCAGGCAGCCTATGGTCCGGACGTGGTTCCAGTTGGTCCAGACACGGAGGTAGTTTTGCCAGACCTGGGACGATTCCGGTTTTGACGGATCCACGACAGCCAGTGCGTTATTGAGTGGAACGTTGAATCCCATCGTCACCAGAAAACCTCCCGCAAGATAGAACAAGCCGCCCGCCAGGAGCCAGCCTGCATACGGTTGCTGCCAGCGGAAAATGGCAAACACGACCAGGGCCGCGCAGACCACGGCAGTGCCAAGGAATAAAAGCAGGAACAGTGGATTGAGCACCGTGATATTGACGGACTGCATGGCGGCAATCCCGCTGGCCGGCGCGATGCGGGACAGGGCGTTCATCACGAAATTCGAAAATGCGAAGAACAGCCCGCCCAGCAACCCGCAGGCGAGTGCTGCATAAAGCGAAATGGGAAACAACAGATTTTCAATGAAAGTCATGTGAAGATCTCCGCTGATATAAAACCGTTGATAGCCGCGCGCGGCTTGGCGCCGCCGTTTGCTCCAGGTCTCTTTTTGTTGATTAGAGGCCGATTTCTAATGTACCATGCTGGTCCCTTTGAGCTTTGGCGCAAGCTTGCCATCAGGGGCGCAGCCTTGCCCAGGTTTCATGAAGCCTTCAGCCCTGGGGCTTTTTTATTTTTCCAGTAGGACGTTGGTATTTTCGCAAAGTACGGTTTATTGCGTCAATGGCAATCTCCTCGCGATGCCGGCACAGTCGGGTCGACAGTTTTTGTATTTTTTGTATTTTTGTATGTCTAACGGCCGGATACGTAAATGAAAAAAATTAAAGCAACGACTTGGATCATGGTCGGCATGGTCCTCGGGATCGTGGTCGGCTATATCTGCCACAACCTGGCGCCGGATGAAGCGGCGGCAAAAGAAATCGCCGGCTACTTCTCCATCATCACTGATGTATTCTTGCGTTTGATCAAGATGATCATCGCGCCGCTGGTGTTCGGCACCCTGGTGTCGGGTATCGCCGGCATGAAGGACAGCAGTTCGGTGGGCCGCATCGGCGTACGCGCCCTCGGCTGGTTCGTGATTGCTTCCCTGCTGTCGCTGGCGCTGGGCATGTTGTTCGTCAACGTGCTGCAGGTCGGCCACGCGCTCAACCTGCCGCTGCCTGTGGTAGGAGCAGATACCAAGCTCAATACCAGCGGCTTCAAC
This sequence comes from Collimonas fungivorans, assembly GCF_001584145.1. Taxonomy (NCBI): domain Bacteria; kingdom Pseudomonadati; phylum Pseudomonadota; class Betaproteobacteria; order Burkholderiales; family Oxalobacteraceae; genus Collimonas; species Collimonas fungivorans. The sequence continues at coordinate 1,018,463 of NZ_CP013232.1, forward strand.
CTGAAGGATTTTGTTTCGCATGTGTTCCCGAGCAGCTTCGTCGACGCCATGGCGAAGAATGAAATCCTGCAGATCCTGGTGTTCTCGCTGTTTTTCGGGTTTGGCCTGGCTTCGGTCAAGGGCGAGGCCGGCAAGGTAGTCACCAGCGCCATCGACGGCCTGGTGCACGTGATGCTGAAAGTGACCGATTACGTGATGCGCTTTGCGCCGATCGGCGTGTTTGCCGCCATCGCCGCCGTCATCACGGTGCAGGGCTTCGGCGTGCTGACTACCTACGCCAAGTTCCTCGGCGGTTTCTACGCCGGGCTGGCCACCTTGTGGGCGGTGCTGATCGGCATCGGCTACATCTTCCTGCGCGGTTCGATCTTCACCTTGCTGCGCCTGCTGAAGGAGCCGATCATGCTGGCGTTTTCCACCGCCAGCAGCGAAGCGGCTTATCCTAAGACCATGGAGCAGCTGGAAAACTTCGGCGTAAACAACAAAATCACCGGCTTCGTACTGCCGCTCGGTTATTCCTTCAACCTCGACGGTTCGATGATGTACCAGGCGTTCGCCGCCCTGTTCGTGGCGCAGGCCTACAACATTGAAATGTCGTTTGCCCAGCAGCTCACCATGCTGCTGGTGCTGATGGTGAGCAGCAAGGGCATGGCCGGCGTGCCGCGCGGTTCACTGGTGGTGGTGGCCGCCATTCTGCCGATGTTCCATTTGCCGGAAGCCGGCATCTTGCTGATCATCGGCATCGACCAGTTCCTCGACATGGGCCGCACCGCTACCAATGTGGTGGGCAACGGCATCGCCACTTCGGTGATTGCCAAGTGGGAAGGCGAGCTGGATGAAGACGCCGGCCGCCGGGCCCTGGAAAACAGCCGGGCCTGACCGGCAGACGTGAAATGTAGGATTTGAGACACAGCGCCCGCGAGGCGCTGTTTTTCATTGGGGAGTATGCTAATTTACAGGCTCGCATTTTTCTGTAAATAACTGGAAAGAAATCCCGATGGAGCAACTGCGCCTCACCACCGAAGCGGCGGAACTGGATGTTCCGCTGATCCATCGCTTCCTGTCCGAGGAATCGGCGTGGGCCCGCGGCATATCGCTGGCCTTGGTCGAAGAGTCGATACGGAACTCCCTGAATTTCGGCCTGTTTGCCGGTGCTGGCCAGGTGGCTTATGCGCGCGTTGTCACCGACTATTCGACGTTTGCCTACCTGGTCGACGTCTTCGTGCTGGCCGAGCATCGCGGCAAGGGCCATAGCGCCAGGCTGATGGCCGCAGTCATGGAACATCCGCGGCTGCAAGGACTGCGCCGCTTCATGCTGGCGACCAGCACCGCCCACGGCCTGTACGCAAAATTCGGTTTTGCGGCGCCGGCCCGACCGCAATCGCTGATGGAGCGTTATGCGCCTGATGTGTATGCAACCCTAACCTGAACGGACCGCCATGTATATCCCCAAACATTTTGACGAACCGCGCATCGAGGTCCTGCACGAGCTGATCCGTGCGCGCCCGCTGTCGACCCTGGTGACACTGTCTTCGGACGGGCTCAACGCCAACCATATTCCCTTCCTGCTGTCGGCGCAGGCCGGTCCTTTCGGCACTTTGCACGGCCACGTGGCGCGCGCCAATCCGGTCTGGCAGGATTTCCAGAAGGAAGTCGAGGTGCTGGTGATATTCCATGGCCCGGAGGCTTACATCACGCCGTCCTGGTACGCCACCAAGGCCGAGACCGGCAAGGTGGTGCCGACCTGGAATTACGCGGTTGCGCATGCTTATGGCACGCTGCGCATCATCGACGACGCCAGCTGGCTGCCGGCGCACCTGGCGGCGCTTACCGCACATAACGAAGCAGCTTTCCCGGCGCCATGGCAACTGACCGATGCGCCGCATGATTACACGGAAAAGCTGATGAAGGCGATTGTCGGCATCGAGATCGTGATTACCCGCTTGTCGGGCAAATGGAAGGTCAGCCAGAACCAGCCGGCGCAGAACCAGGCGACGGTGATCGACGGCTTGCATGGACAAGGCAGCGACGAGTCGCAGGCGATGGCAGCGCTGGTCGAGGCTGGCAAGACCACACGCTGAACTGCGGGATCAACAGCGCGCCGCGGCCCGGCTTGTCGAGGCCGCGGCGCGGTTTTTACTTCAGGGTCATGGCAAACACGTGCATCAAGGCGCCGTTGTCGGTCTGGTAGGGCAGGGTCACGCTCTTGACCGTGCGCTTCTTGTCAAGCTGCGCATCCCAGTAGAAGACATAGGCTTTGGTAGTGTCGGCATTGCCGTTCTGGTCGACCCGGTAGGCGCTGGTCAGGGCGATCTGGTTGTAGCTGCCGACCTTGCCGCTACCGCCGCCCAGGGTCCAGTCGTCGAAACGCAAGTCGAAACTGGCCTGGGTATCGTCGCTGTAGGTGACGATCAGCTTGCCGGTGGGTGCGGTCGAGGCATTGGTTGAGCTGCCGAGCAGGGCCAGCTTGTCTGCCGATTGTGGTTTGGCGAAGGTGATGACCTGGCCCTGGGTGACCATGTTGTCCAGGCCCGACTTGCCGTCCGGCCAGGCGAACGATACGCCGTTGAAGCTGACGTTGCCGCCCGCGATTGCTCCGGCCGCCGCCAGCGCTTTCGAGGAATAGCTCCAACCGCCCATGTCGTAGGTATAACCTTCCAGCCCGCGCACGGTTTTCTGGCCGTCAGTGCCTATGCCGCGGTTGTTCAGCGCATCAGCCAGGCTGCCGAAACCGTCTAGGCCGAAGGACGGCATCTTGGCCGATGAATCCTTGCCCCACTGCGACTGGCTCGCCGCCAGGGAGAAGTCCAGCGTTGCGCTGTCCTTCAGGTCCTTGAGCCACAGCCATGGCATGTCGAGCGCCTGGCCGTTCAGCGCCAGGCTCTGGATGTAGGGCGAATTGGTGGCGGCGCCGCTGGCGTTGATCACCAGTTTCTTGGCGCCGTCGGCCCAGCGTACCACCACCTTGTCGAACATCGGGCTGCCGATGGTCAGGCCGCTTACCGCCTGGATTTCAGGATACAGGCCGAGCGCCGCCCACACATACCAGGAGGAAACGGCGCCGAGGTCGTCGTTGCCGGGCAAGCCGCCCGGATCGTCCGAGAACACGGTGTTGGCGACATCGCGTACTACCTTCTGGGTGCGCCATGGGGCGCCGGTCCAGTTGTACAGCCACGGCGTAGCGAAACTCGGCTCGTTGCCCATGTAGAAATTGGGTTTGTTCATGCCGGCGTTGAGATCCTGGAAGAAGGCGTCCAGCCGCTTGATGGCGGCGTCGTTGCCGCCGACCAGGCCGAACAGGCCGCGCGCATCGTAGGCCGACATCCAGGTGTACTGCTCGGCGTTGCCTTCCACCATGTCGGCGTTAGGCTGCGGATTGAGCATCCAGGAACCGTTGCGGTAGCGCGGCAGCAGCTGCTTCTGGGCCGGGTTGAACTGGTTTTTCCAGTTGGCGGAACGGCTCAGGAACAGCTGGTAATTCATGTTGTCGCCGAGCGCCTTGGCCAGCTGCGAGGTGGCGAAATCGGCGGTGCCGAATTCGAAGGTCAGCGAGCCTGCCCACCAGCCGTTGTCCATGCCGGCGTAGCCGTGGACCAGGTAGTCGTTCATCCGTTCGGTGCTGTCCCTGACATGGTCGCCGGTGCATTGCACGTCGGCCTTGTTGCCGACCAGGGTCATGTAGTCCAGCGCCTTCTTGGCGTCGAAGCCGGTGGCGCCGAAGGCGTAGCCGCCCATGATGGTCGGCACGCCGGAATCACCCGGCATGATGCCGGCGTCGACGTTGATCGGCGCCCAGCGCGGGATGGCGCCGCACTGATCGGCATCGTTCACCAGCGATTGCATCATGTCGCTGGTTTCTTTCGGAAACAGCATGCTGGTCAGGGGGATCAGGCTGCGATACACATCCCAGTTGGAATAGTTGACGTATTGGGTGCGGCCGGCCGCAACCTGGTGCACTTTCTGGTCGAAACCGATGTAGTCGCCGGTGACGTCGCTATTGGTGTTGGGCGACAGCAGCGAGTGATAGAGCGCGGTGTAGAACTTGCGCTTTTCGGTATCGCTGCCGCCGCTCACCTGGATCGTGTTGAGGCGGTTGTTCCAGGCATCGGCGGCAGCATCGCGCACGGCGTTGAAGTCCCAGCCAGGGTTCTCCTGTTCCAGGTTCTTGCGGGCATTGTCGCTGCTGACATAGGACAGGCCGACCTTCATCAGCACCGCCGGCGTGGTGCTGGCGTCGAAGGTGATATTGGCCTTGCCGTTGCTGATGGCGGCGCTGATGTTGCGGTCGAACTTGGCGTAGAAATACAGGGTGTAAGTGCGGGCGCCGCAAAACTTGCCGCCGACGGTAGAGCCGGACAGCGCATCCTTGCCTTCGGTCTTGATCACGCCAGTGGTCGAGGCGATGGTGTTGGTGCGGGTGGCGTCGAACACCAGATAGGGAGTCTTGTTGGCGCTGGCGATAGCCGATTTGGCGGGAAAGGTGAAACGGCCGAAACCGGTCCTGGTGGTGGCGGTCAGTTCGGTATTGATACCGTCGTTCAACGCCACCTGGTAATAACCTGGACGCGCCGCTTCGTTCTTGTGATCGAAGTTTTCCTTGGCGTTGACGCCGACCGCGCTGGTGTCGAAGGTCGGCATGACCGGCAGCTCGCCTTCATTGCCGTCGCAGCCGGAGCCGCTCATTTGCGTCAGCGGAAAACCAGTGATGGTCTTTTCCTTGTAGATGTAACCGACCGGGTGATCCTGGCCGCCGTTGCTGGGCGTCATGGGTGTCCACTGCACCATGCCGAACGGCGTCGTGGCGCCGGGAAAAGTGCCGCCGCGGGCTCCGGCCGGCACCGGGTCGGTGGCCGGTTTCGACGAGTCCGCGGTGCCGACGAACGGATTCACATACTTGGTGAGCGCGGCTTTGACAAAAACGTCGTTGTTCGGAACTGGCTGCGGCGTGCCTGCGCTCGACGTGGCTGGAGGGGCGGCAGGATCGGTAGCGGGATTGGTGACAGCGACAACCGGCGGCGTGACAGCGGTGCCGTTGGCGACTGGTGTCGATGTCGTTCCGTTGGCGGTGCCAGGTTGCGCAGTGGTGCCCGCGCCATTGGCATTGAGCAGGGATTGGTCGGAGCCGTCGCCGCAGCCGAACAGCAGCGCGACGGCAAGTCCGATCGAGAAATTTTTCTTCAATTGCAGATTCATTGTTCCTCCAATATTTTTGAAAGTCCACGTTTCTGGATAATGCTGGCGTGATGGAACAAGGGCGCAGGCGCCCGCGCCAGCAGCGGGCGGACGTCGGCGGACCGACCGCGTGGGAGCGGTCCGCGCTGTTCAATGCGGATCAGGGAGTCTGTGAGAAATTGCCGCTGGCGCCGGATGGCGGGGCGCTGGCCTGGCCCCACGTGGTGGGAGCATCGGCAGTGCTGAAATCCAGTGTGCCGCCAGCCTGCACCTGGTTCAGTGGCAGCCAGGTGCTGTTCCAGTCCTTGCCGTTCACCTTCAAGGCTTTGACAAATGCGGCATTCTTGTCGCGCTTGATGAGCAGCCGCTTGCCGTCGGCCAGCTGGATGGTGATATTGGCGAACTGCGGCGTCGCCATGGTCAGCCCAGGCACGCCGGGGATCATCGGGTACAGTCCGAGCGAGGCCCATACATACCAGCCCGAGGTGGCGCCGACGTCGTCGTTGCCAGGCAAGCCTTGCGGTTTGCTGGAAAAGGTGGCGGCCATGATTTGCGGCAGCACGAACTGGGTGCGCGACGGGTTGCCGCTCCAGTTATAGGCCCACGGCGCAGCGAAACCGGGCTCGTTGCCCATGTAGAAATCGTTCGAGTTTTCGCCGCCGTTCAGCCGGCTGGGATCGAGCGCCAGTCCGGCCGGCGATTTTTTCGCGTCGGCCGAGGTGGTGCTGACGGAAAACAGGGTGTCGAGCCGCGCTACGGCGGCAGCATTGCCGCCCAGGGCTGTGACGATCTTGCCCAGGTCGTGCGGGATGGCCCACAAGTACTGGGCTGCGGTGCCTTCATGGTAACCGTCGTCCTGCGATGGCGAGGCCCAGTTGCCGGCGAGGTCTTTGACCGCCAGCGTCTTGGTATCCGGCTTGAACAGGTTTTTCCAGTTCTCGCCGCGCAGCAGCAGCGTACTGGCGCTCTTCTTGTCGTCGGTACTGGCGTCGCTCAGGTTGTTGATGAAGCGGCCGATGGCGAAATCGCGGCTGGCGCCTTCGATGGTGATGGAGCCGGTATGGATGCCGCTGGCGTCGCTACCCTCGGCGACGTAACCGAGTTTCAGGTAATCCGGCATGTTGCCTTGCGCGCTGCCCGCCACGTTCCTGCCGAAGGCTGGATTACCGTTGCAGGCCGGCCATTGCGGCGAGTCGGCGGTAGGGCCGAAGGCTGAGCGCTTCAGGAAACCAAGGGCGGTGGCGCTGTCGAACCGGGTGGCGCCGAACGCTTGCAGGCTGGCCAGCAGCATCGGCGCGTGGTCGCCTTCCATCGGCACATCGTCGACATTGGCGTCGGCCCAGTGCGGGAAGGCGCCGCATTGCATGGCGTCGTTGACCAGCGATTGCGCCATGTCGGCAGCCTGGTCGCGGAACAGCCAGGCATGCATCGCGCCCAGCGAGCGGTAGGTATCCCAGATCGAGAAGGTGGTGTAGTGGTTGCGCCGCACCAGCTTGCCGTCCTTGTCCTTGTAAGTCTCGGTCTGGTGGCGCTGCTTGTCCATGCCGATGTAGCTGCCGTCGACATCGCTGAACAGGGTAGGGCCGGACATGACGTGGTAAAACGCCGTATAGAATTGCTGGAGGGCGTCGGCGCTGGCGCCGGCGCTATCGACCTGGATCGTGTTGAGCCGGGTGTTCCATTCGGCGCCGGCCTTTTTCGCGGTGGCGTCGAAATCAAAACCGGCGTTTTCCTTTTTCAGGTTGAGGCGAGCGTTTGCCGGACTGACATACGACAGGCCGATCTTGACCACGACGCTGCTGGCGGCCGACTGCGACAGGTCGAAATTGAGGATCAGCGTACCGTTGTTGTTGATCAAGCGCGGCGCCTTGGCGTAGGCCGATCCGGCCTGCAGGTAGAAATAGGCATCGTAGCCGCCGCCGCAGTTGAACTTGTTGCTGGTCTTGCCGTAGAAGCCGTTGGCGTCGGCCGGATCTTGCCAGATCTGGGCGTTGATGCCGGTCATGGAATTGGTCTGGGTGGCGTCGATCACCAGGATCGCCTTGCTCTTGTCCGGATAGGTGAAGCGCGCCATGCCGCTGCGCGCGGTGGCGGTCAGCTCGGTGACGATGCCGTCGTCGGCCTGCACTTTGTAATAACCGGGCGCGGCTTGTTCGTTCTTGTGGTCGAAGGTGCTGCTGCTTTTGCGCATGACCAGGTTGCTGTTGCTGGTGAGCTGACTGGTCAGCATGGTCGGCATGATCGGCAGGGTGCCGCCGCTGCGGCAGCCGGGGCCGCTGATGCGCGTCATGCTGAAATAATTGATCATCTTGCTGTCGTAGTTGTAACCGGAACCGCTGGAATAATATTCATGATCGATGTCGGTGTCCGGCCCGAATGACACCATGCCGAACGGCAGTGTGGCGGCGGGACTGGTGTTGCCGGGATGGGTGCCGCCCGGCTGCTGCTGGGTGCCGAGGAAGGGCTTGACGTATTGGGTCAGCGCCAGTTCGGGCAGCGGCTTGATGATTTCGTTGGCGTCGGCAACCACAGGGACGGTGCCCGCCGGGCCGGTCGGACCGGTGGCGCCTGTTGCACCTGTCGCTCCGGCAGCGCCAGGCTGGCCGGGAGCGCCGGTCGAACCAGCCGCACCGGTGGTTCCGGCGACGCCAGCCGTTCCTGCTGCACCGTCGCTGCCCGGCAAGCCGCTTGAACCGTCGCTGCAGCCGAACAGCATTGCGGCGGCCATACCAATTGCAAGATTCCTGCATGATTGCTTGTTCATTGTTCCTCCTTATAGTCGTCACCCGGTTCAAACCGGGTAATCGGATACACCTGCCTGCTACGAATGCCACTGTAAAGCCGGTATTGCCAAAATCCGGGCGCAAGTCGGCCCAGCGCGGAGCCACGGGGCGCCACGTATCAAGAGATGATCAAGAGAAAAATGCTGCCGGTTGCGTCGATGGATCCAGGATCAGCGGTAGTTCGGTTTCCTCCGGAGGCGGCGCGTCTGCGCCGCGTGTGCTGCTACAAATTCATGGTTCGGACAAGGCGCCCAGCACTTCGTAACAAGCACCCATGGTGTGATAGTCGGTCTTGCCGGCCGGGCTTTTGTCGTCGCCGTACTTGCGGTTGTCGCGCGTCAGGATGCGGAACCAGGCGCCGTGCTGGTGATCGACAAAATGCTGCCAGCTGTACTGCCAGATATGTTCGTACCAGTCCCAGAAACGGTTCTTGCCGGTGCGTTTGGCGAGCAGGGCGGCGGCGGCGAAACTTTCCGCCTGCACCCAGAAATACTTGTCCTGGTCGCAGATCACGCCGTCCGGTGCGAAGCCGTAGTAGATGCCGCCGCAATCGATATCCCAGGCGGCGTCGAGGCCGGCGTCGAACAGTTCGATGGCGCGCGGCAGCAGCCACTCTTGCGGCCGGTGCCGCTCCAGGATCAGCAGCAGCTTGGCCCACTCGGTATGGTGGCCGGGCTGGAAACCCCAGGGGCGGAAGATATTGCTGCTGTCTTCCTTGTTGTAGTTCCAGTCTGGTGTCCAGTCCTGGTGGTAATGTTCCCAGACCAGGTCGTTGCTGAGCGCGGCCTGGCGTACGGTGACATGGCGCGCCACGGTTTCGGCGCGATCCAGGAATTTTGCATCGCCGCTGGCTTCGTAGGCGGCCAGCAGCGCTTCGGTCATGTGCATGTTGGCATTCTGGCCGCGGTAGCTTTGCACTTGCCAGTCGGCGCTGGCCTCGTCCGCATACAGGCCGGGGCCGGCTTCCCAGAAATGCTGTTCGAGCAGGTCGTAGGTCTGATACAGGTCTTCTCTGGCGCTTTCCACGCCGGCCATCAGGGCATGGGCATAAGCCAGCAGCACGAACGCCAGGCCGTAGCAGTGGCGGGTCGGATCCAGCACCTGCTTGCGGCCGTCTTTCCATGACAGGGTCCAGTCGTAGCCTTTGTGCACTGGATCCCAGTGGCCCTCGCGCAGGAACGCCAAGCCGTGCTTTAGCGCATCCAGGTAGGCGGCGTCGCCGAAATGGCGGTACGCCATCGCGTAGTTGAAGATGAAGCGGGTGCTGCTGACCAGGTGCCGGGTTTCGCTGTCGTATACGCTGCCGTCATCCTTGAAGAAGTGATAGAAGCCGCCGGAGGGATCGAGCGCCGCCGGGTGGTAGAAGCGCATGGTGTCGCGGATGTGCTGCAACAGGAAAGCGGGATTGCGGAATTCGGCTTTAGGCATTGCGGTCGGTTCAAGCATGTTCATGGCGGTAGCGGATCAGTTGCCAAGCGTGCTGGCGCGCTGGATCAGTTCCACCGGCAGCATCACTTCAGGTTGTACGAGGGCGTCTTCCAGCAGCAGCTTGATGCCCAGCTTGCCGAGGGCTTCCTTGTCTACTGCCAGAGTAGTCAGCGGCGGCGAGGAGCTGGCGGCGGCGTCGATATTATCGAAGCCGACAATCGCGATATCTTCAGGAATCCGCAAGCCGCGCATCTGGCATATGCTCATCACGGCCAGTGCGGTGGCGTCGTTGTAGCAGAACACGGCGTCGGGCGGCGAGTCTGACTCCAGCAGGGTTTGCATCGCGGTGGCGGCGTGCAGGTGGAGTTCCGGCCCCGGCAGCAGGGTGACTTCCAGGCGCGGGTCGAACAGGCGGCCGGCTTCGAACAGCGCCTGGCGGTAACCTAGCGCGCGTTGTGCAATACTGTAGTGCGACAGCGGGCCGCTGATGAAGGCCAGCCGTTTGCGGCCGATTTCTATCAGGTGGCGGGTGGCGGCCAGGGCACCGCCCAGGTTGTCGGAATTGATGGAACGGAAACCGGGCGCCCACAAGTCGATCAGCACCACCGGCTTGCCGGTCTGGGTCAGCAGTTCCAGCACTTCCGGTTCCATGAAACCCGCCACTGCCAGCGCATCGGGTTCATGCAGGCGGATCTGTTCCATCACGCTGTCGGCGGGGCCGACGGACAATACGGTAGGCACGATGCTGCGTTCGCGGCAGGCGGTTTCGACGCCGTGCAGCACATGCGAAAAAAACGGGCTGGCGACGAAATTGTTGTGCTGGCGATGCAGCAGGAAAGTCAGGCGCCGGATTTTCCCCTGGCGCAGGTTAGATTCGTTGTAGCCGAGCTGGCTGGCGATCTTTTGCACATGGATGCGCGTCTGTTCGGTCAGGCCGGGCTGCTTTTTCAGGGCCCGCGATACGGTGCCTATGGATACGTTCGCAGCGGATGCGATATCCCGAATCGTTGGTCTCATGATCTCCTCCTGCAAGCTGGGGCGTGCATCTTTCCTGGGCGGGCGCCGCTGGCTGCTGCGGCGATGGTTGCTGCCCGGGATTGTTTTAGTTGAGTAGTAATGTATAGTAAAAAACTTAAATTTACAAATATTCTGAAAAATAAATTCGCATAACGCATTGTTATATAAGGATTTATTGATTGTAAACTGGATTTATTTGTTTATTAAACGTACTAAAACTTTGTTTCTTAAACAGCCTGTAATGGGAATTCGTGCAGAAACAGTATCGAAAGCCGGGCAGGAGGGCATGCTTGCCGCACACAAGGTTTACCAAGTCTCATTCGCCGGCGCCGAAATAAAAATGGCGGACCACCGTTGCCGGTCATCCGCCATGTTCCGACAGCCGGTTTTTATTGCGGCGTCAGGTGCTTGGCCAGGAAGCCTTCCATCGCAGTGTAGAAATCAAAGCGGTTTTCTTCGTTGTGGAAGCCGTGGCCTTCGTTATCCTTCACCATGTATTCGACCGGCACGCCGCGCTTGCGCAAGCTTTCGACGATCTGGTCCGACTCCGCCTTGTTGACGCGCGGATCGTTGGCGCCCTGCGCCACGAACAGCGGAGTCTTGATGCGGTCGGTGTGCAGCGCCGGCGAGACTGCCGTCAGCAATTCCTTGTCCTTGACCGGATCGCCCACCATCTCGTACATCTGGTCGAGGAAGGGTTTCCAGTACGGCGGGATGGTCTTCATGAAGGTGAACATGTTGGAGACGCCGACATAGTCGACCGCCGCCGCATACAGGTCAGGCGTGAAGGTGACTCCGGCCAGCGTCGCATAACCGCCATAGGAGCCGCCATAGATCGCAACCCGCTTGGGATCGGCGATGCCTTGCTGGACCAGCCACTGCACGCCATCGGTGATGTCGTCCTGCATGGTCTTGCCCCACTGCTTGAACGAGGCTTCCCAGAACTGGCGGCCGTAGCCGGTCGAGCCGCGGTAGTTCATCTGCAGCACGGCGTAGCCGCGGTTGGCCAGCAGCTGCACTTCCGGGTTGTAGCCCCAGACGTCGCGTACCCACGGGCCGCCGTGCGGATTGACGATCACCGGCAGGTTCTTCGGGTCTTTGCCGAGCGGCAGCGTCAGGTAGCCGTTGATCACCAGGCCATCGCGCGCCTTGTATTGCACGGGCTTCATTTCCGCCATGTCTTTTTCGGCGATGGCGGGATTGATATCGGCCAGTTTGGTCAGCGAGCCGCTCTTGCTGTCGAACAGATAGCGGCTGCCTTGGGTGCGGTCATTGTAGGCGGCCACGATCCAGGTCGATTCGTCCTTGGTGTGCGACTGCGTGATGACTTCGTAGCCGGGCAGTTTTTCCTGCAGGGTCTTATGCAAGGCTTCGCTTTGCGGATCGAGGAATTTGTACTGGGTTTTCCAGGTGGTGTAGCTGATCTCGGTCAGCACCTTGCGTTTCCGGGAGTAAGCCAGGCCTTCGACGTCGACCTCGGGGTTTTCATACAGCAGCTGCTCTTCCTTGGCGGTTTCGGGATCGAGGATCACGATCGTTTTTTTATCGCGGCCGAGGTTGGACGACACATACAGCTTCTTGTTGTCGAAGGTGAAGAACAAAGGGTCGACCGAATCCTTGAACGAGGTGGTCAGCACGGTCTTGAACGGCGCGCTTTCGGTGGCGCGGTACAGCAGGCTGGTGTTGACGCCGTCGGAAGTGGTGGCGGCCCTGACTTTGCCGTCATGGTCGGTGATCCAGCCCTGGATGTTGCCGGGATTCTTGGCTACCAGCTTTTCGGCGCCGCTCTTGACGTTGACGCGGTAGACGTCGAACACTTCCGGATCGCGTTTGTTGTGGCTGACCAGGATTTCATCCTTGTTGTCTTCCAGGTCGTCGACGATCTGGGCGCGCACCTTGGGATAGGGCGTCAGGTCTTTCAGGCCTTTGCCGTCGCGGCCCACCGACACCACGTGGAAATTTTCATCGCCGCCGAAATCCTTGGCGAACAGGATGTGGTCGTCGCCTTTCCAGAAATAGCCGCTGATGTCGCGCGCTTCCTCGGAGGTGATGCGCAGCGGCGCGGCATCCGAACCGACGGTCCTGACAAAGATGTTCATGCGGCCCTTCCAGGGTTGCATGAAGCTGATGTATTTGCCGTTGGGGGAAATCTGGAAGCCGCTTTGCTCTGGATTGCGGAAGAAATCCCGCACCGAATATTGCTTTAGCGGGCTTGCCGCCAAGGCATCGCCGCCCAGTATGGACAAGCTGAAACATGTTGCGGTAACCACCTGATAAATAGCGCGCATCAAATACCTCCAAAAATACTTCAAGTTGTCGTCGTGCCTCGTCGTTTCGTTTCCGGACCGGTTCGGTTGACGTCTTATTATATGGATAAAATGGAAATGAATCTCAGTCAGCGTCTACTTGAGACATATCGACATGCAAAATCGTTCGTTAGCGGTTGCCGAGGCTTATGTGAATATCGTGTTTTTATTCACGGAGCAAAAATGCGCCATCTTTTCCTCAAGACCTTGCCGCTTCTGTTGCTGGCAGCCGGCATCGCTACTGCCCATGCGCAGGACAAGACCAGGATCAAGGTCGGCGTCTCGGTCGGCAATGCCGAACAGACTTTTGAAGTGGTGAAGAAAGTGGCGGCCCAGGAAGGCCTGGATATCCAGGTGATCACCTTCAGCGATTACCTGCAGCCGAATGAAGCTTTGGCCGCCGGCGACCTGGATGCCAATGCATTCCAGCATAAACCCTTCCTCGACAGCCAGATCAAGGCCAGGGGCTACAAGATCGTGCCGGTGGCGTTGACCATCACGGCGCCGCTGGGAATCTATTCGAAGAAGTATAAAAATGTCGACCAGCTGCCGCAGGGCGCCAGCATCGGCATCCAGAACGATCCCTCGAACGGCAACCGGGCCTTGCTGTTGCTGCAGAAGGCCGGCCTGATCAAGCTCAAGGCGGGTGTCGGCGAAAACGGCGTCAATGCGACGCCGCTGGATGTGGTCTCGAATCCGAAGAAATTGAAACTGGTGGAGCTCGACGCCGCGCAGTTGCCGCGTTCGCTGGACGACCTGGCGGCGGCATCGGTGAACAACGATTATGCGGTGAAGGCCGGCTTGTCGCTGCAACGTGATGCGATTGCGGTGGAGGATGCCAAAGGGCCTTACGCCAACTTGATCGCCACGCGGGCGGAAGACAAGGATAAACCTTGGGTGAAGAAACTGGTCAAAGCCTACCAGTCGGCACAGGTGCGCAATTTTATTGAAACCGAATTCAAGGGTTCGCTGATTCCGGCGTTCTGATCTTGCGTCCTGGCGTGGCTGTTGCTACGCCAGGACGCAGGTTTCAATTGTCAAACAGGCGGCCGAGTTCAACTCCCGGCTGCGCGGCGCGCATGAAGGCTTCGCCGACCAGGAAGGCGTTGACGTTGGCGTCGCGCATGCGTTTGACGTCGTCGCGGGTGTGGATGCCGGACTCGGTCACGACCAGTTTGTCCGCCGGTATCTGCGGCAGCAGGTCCAGGGTGGTTTGCAGAGAGGTATCGAAAGTGCGCAGGTTGCGGTTGTTGATGCCGAGCAGCTTGGTTTTCAGTTTCAACGCCGCCTGCAGTTCTTCCGCGTTATGCACTTCCACCAGCACGCTCATGCCCAGTTCGTGGGCGACAGCCTCCATTTCCGCCATCAGCCCATGGTCCAGCGCGGCCACGATCAGCAGGATCGCATCGGCGCCCCAGGAGCGCGCCTGGTACACCTGATAGGGATCGATCATGAAATCCTTGCGCAGGGCGGGCAAGTTGCATGCGGCGCGGGCCTGTTTCAGGTAATCGGGCGAGCCCTGGAAAAACTGGATATCTGTGAGCACCGACAGGCAGGCTGCACCATGCGCCGCATAGTCGACCGCAATCTCTGCAGGCCGGAAGTCGGCCCGGATCACGCCTTTGGAAGGCGACGCTTTCTTGACTTCGGCAATCACGCCGGCCTGGCCCGCGGCGATTTTTGCGCGCAATGCGGCTTCGTAGCCACGCAAGGCGGCGCGCGCTTCGGCATCGGACTCTACGTCGCGGCGCAGGCTGGCGAAGTCCTGCTGTTTTTTCGCCGCTGCGATTTCATCGGCCTTGACGGCCAGGATTTTATTCAAGATATCTGACATGGTGCGTTTCCTTTGCTGTGCTTGCCGTCAGCCGGCGGCAGCGATGGCTTGCGTGGCTTGCACGAATTGATCGAGTTTGGCCTTGGCCGCGCCGGAAGCGATGACGGCGCGCGCCTTGTCGAGCCCGTCCGCAATCGAACTGGCGACGCCGGCGGCATACAAGGCCGTGCCGGCATTGATGGCGACGATGTCGCGCGCCGGCCCCGGCTGGTCTTCTAGTGCTTCCAGCACTTTCTGTTTCGACTCGGTCGAGTTCGACACTTTCAGGTTGCGGCTGGCGATCATCTGCATGCCGAAATCTTCCGGATGGATTTCGTATTCGCGGATTTCGCCGTCCACCAGCTCACCCACCATGGTGCCGGCGCCCAGCGAAACTTCATCCATATTGTCGCGGCCCCAGACCACGATGGCGTGCTGTGCGCCCAGCCGCTGCAGCACGCGCACCTGGATCCCGACCAGGTCGGCGTGGAATACGCCCATCAGGATATTCGGCGCGCCGGCCGGATTGGTCAGGGGACCTAGGATATTAAAGATGGTGCGCACGCCCAGCTCTTTGCGTACCGGCGCTGCATGTTTCATTGCCGCGTGGTGGTTCGGTGCGAACATGAAACCGATGCCGGTCTGTTCTATCGATTCCGCCACTTGCGCGGGCGTCAGGTTGATGTTGGCGCCGAACGCTTCCAGCACGTCGGCGCTGCCGGACGACGACGACACGCTGCGGCCGCCGTGCTTGGCGACGCGCGCGCCGGCGGCGGCGGCGACAAACATCGATGCCGTTGAAATATTGAAGGTTTGCGCGCCATCGCCGCCGGTGCCGACGATATCGACCAGGTTGGCGGTGTCGCGGCAGGGCACGGGAGTGGCAAATTCGCGCATGACTTGCGCTGCGGCAGCGATCTCGCCTATGGTTTCTTTCTTGACGCGCAGGCCCATGGTCAGCGCCGCGATCATCAGCGGCGACATTTCGCCGCGCATGATGCGGCGGAACAGCGACAGCATTTCGTCGTGAAAGATTTCGCGATGCTCGATGCAGCGCAACAGGGCTTCTTGTTCGGAGATGGGCATGATTTCCTTGCTACGAATCAGGTTGGCGGCGCCTGGTTACGCGCCGGCGCCAAGTGTTCTCAGGCAGTTCTTTGAACAAAGTTACGCAGCAAGGCGTGTCCATGTTCCGACAGGATCGATTCAGGGTGGAACTGCACGCCCTCGATATCGTAATCCTTGTGCCGCACACCCATGATTTCGCCGTCCTCGGTCCATGCCGTGATTTCCAGGCAAGCCGGGATCGAGTTGCGCTCGATGGCCAGCGAGTGGTAGCGGATCACCGTAAACGGGCTCGGCAGATCCTTGAACACGCCGACGCCGGTATGGGTGATCGGCGAGGTCTTGCCGTGCATGACCTGTTGCGCGCGGATCACCTTGCCGCCGAACGCTTCGCCGATGGCCTGGTGGCCGAGGCAGACGCCGAGGATCGGCAGCTTGCCGGCAAACTGCTGCAGCAGCTCGACGCAGATGCCGGCTTCCTTCGGACTGCATGGGCCTGGCGACAGGCAGATGCGGTCCGGTTTCAGCGCCTGGATCTGTTCCAGCGTGATTTCGTCGTTGCGGAAAGTACGTACATCTTCACCCAGTTCACCGAAGTATTGCACCAGGTTGTAGGTGAAGGAATCGTAGTTGTCGATCATCAGCAGCATCAGATTTCTCCATCCAGTCCGTCTTGCACCTGTTCCGCCGCGCGCAATACCGCGCGCGCCTTGTTCTCGGTTTCCTGCCATTCCATCTCGGGCACCGAATCGGCGACGATGCCGGCGGCGGCCTGCACGTACAGCATGCCGTCCTTGATGACGCCGGTGCGGATCGCGATGGCGACATCCATTTCGCCGCCGAACGACAGGTAGCCGCAGGCGCCGCCGTAGATGCCGCGCTTGGTCAGTTCCAGTTCGTCGATGATTTCCATGGCGCGCACTTTCGGCGCGCCGGACAGGGTGCCGGCCGGGAAGGTGGCTTTCAGCACGTCCAGGTTGGACAGGCCGGACTTGAGCTCGCCTTCGACATTGGACACGATGTGCTGCACATGCGAATATTTTTCGATCACCATCTGGTCGGTGACCTTGACGCTGCCGGTTTCGGCGATACGGCCGATATCGTTGCGCGCGAGGTCGATCAGCATAACGTGTTCGGCGATTTCCTTGGGATCGGCCAGCAGTTCGGTGGCCAGCTGCGCATCTTGTTCCGGCGTGGCGCCGCGCGGACGGGTGCCGGCCAGCGGACGGATGGTGACTTTGCGCTTGGCTTCGCCATCAGCTTTTGGCGCCGAGGTCTGTTCGTTGCGGACCAGGATTTCCGGCGAAGCGCCGACGATCTGCATGTCGCCGAAATTATAGAAATACATGTACGGCGACGGGTTCAGCGAGCGCAGGGCGCGGTACAGCATCAGCGGCGAGTCGACATACGGTTTCTTGATGCGCTGGCCGATCTGGACCTGCATCAGGTCGCCGGCCATCACGTATTCCTGGGCTTTGGCCACAGCTTTCAGGTAATCCTCTTTCTTGAATTCGCGGATGGTTTCGGTGCGCACCGAAGCCGAGGTGACCGGGGCGTCGGCCGGGCGGCGCAGCATGTTGCGCAAGTCTTTCAGGCGCTGGCGGCCTTTGGAGAACGCTTCCGGCTGGGTCGGGTCGGCATATACGATCAGGTACAGCTTGCCGGACAGGTTGTCGATCACCGCCAGCTCTTCCGTCAGCAGCAGCTGGATGTCGGGCAGGCCGAGATCGTCCCTGGGCGTCGAGTTGGCCAGGCGCTTTTCGATATGGCGCACCGTGTCGTAGCCGAAGTAGCCGGCCAGTCCGCCGCAAAAGCGCGGCAGGCCGGGGCGCAGCGCGACTTTATAGCGCGACTGGAATTCAGCGATGAAATCGAGCGGATTGCCTTCGCGGCTCTCGACCACCTTGTCGTTATTGAGCACTTCGATGCGCGTGCCGTAGCTGCGCAGCAGCATGCTGGCCGGCAGGCCGATGAAGGAGTAGCGGCCGAAACGTTCGCCGCCGACCACCGATTCCAGCAGGAAGGTGTTCTTGCCGGTCTGCTGGGTTTGCGCCAGCTTCAGGTATAGCGTCAACGGCGTTTCCAGATCGGCAAAAGCTTCTGCGATCAGCGGGATGCGGTTGTAGCCTTGTGTGGCCAGCGATTTGAATTCGAGTTCGGTCATTGTTTCTCTCCAGGCCGCTATTGTAAAACAGCGGTGGTGTACTACAAAAAACGTTGCCTGGGTTCTAATACTGCGGAAGCAGCAGGCAGCGGCGATCTACGGACTTAGTTAGCCCAGGATTGCCAGCGTCGCCAAAGCCAGGCCTCAGGGGCGGCCAGGTAGACGGAATGTTTTTTGTCGAGAAACATGAGTGGTTTAGATAAAACGGTCAGTGACTTATATGTTGTGCTGCAACCAGCAGTGAAGCGACTATACCATCGGAATCGACATTTTGTATAGACTCGCCGTGATTGTATCCGTAAGGCACGTTAAACACCGGGCAGCCGGCGGCGCGGGCGGCCTGGGCGTCGTTGCTGGAGTCGCCGATGGCGACTACCTGCGCCGGCTGCAGCTGGAAAGCGGCGCACACCGCCAGCAGCGGCATCGGGTCGGGTTTTTTCAGCGGAAAGGAATCGCCGCCGTAGACCACTTCGAAATAAGCGCGCAAGCCGGTTTTTTCCAGCAGCGCTTCGGCGAACAGCAGTGGCTTGTTGGTGACGCAGGCCAGGCGCAGGCCTTTGGCACGCATGGCTTGCAAGCCGTCCACCACGCCCGGGTAAAGCGTGGCGTAGCTACCGTTGACCACGGCGTAGTGGCTTTGATAGGAATCCAGTGCGGCGCTGAAGCGCAGCTCCACTTCCGGCGCCGGGTAATCGACGCCGAGCACGCGCCGGATCAGGTTTTCGCTGCCTTTGCCGACAAAATCGACGATCGTCTGCTGCGCCAGCGGCGCCAGGTCCAGTTCGGCGCGCATGCGGTTGACGGCGACGTGGAAATCCGGCGCGGTATCCAGCATGGTGCCGTCAAGGTCGATGATGGCGGCGGCGATGCCCTTCAGGGCGACGATTCCTGGCGCGGCCGCGGTCATACGCTTGCCAGCTGGATCCGCATGTCGTCGATCACGGCCTTATAGTCGGGTTTGCCGAAAATGGCCGAGCCGGCGACAAAGGTGTCGGCGCCTGCCTTGGCGGCGGCTGCAATGTTGTCGATCTTGATGCCGCCGTCGACTTCCAGCATGATCTCGCGGCCCGAGGCGTCGATGCGCTGGCGCGCTTCGGCGATTTTCTTGAGCGCTTCCGGGATGAACGACTGGCCGCCGAAACCTGGGTTGACCGACATGATCAGGATGATGTCGATCTTGTCCATCACATAGTCCAGGTAATGCAGCGGCGTGGCCGGGTTGAACACCAGGCCGGCCTTGCAGCCGTGGTCGCGGATCAGCTGCAGCGAACGGTCGACGTGGTCCGATGCTTCCGGATGGAAAGTAATGATGTTGGCGCCGGCCTTGGCGAAGTCCGGGATGATGCGATCTACCGGACGCACCATCAGGTGGACGTCGATCGGCACCTGCACATGCGGCCGGATCGCTTCCAGCACCAGCGGGCCGATGGTCAGGTTGGGAACGTAATGGTTATCCATCACGTCGAAATGGATCATGTCGGCGCCGTCGCGCACGACATTGCGTACTTCCTCGCCCAGGCGGGCGAAATCGGCGGAGAGGATACTGGGAGCGATACGATAGGTTGGCATAGGCATTATAGGCAATCCAGGGAAGGGCGCTAAAAAGAGCGCTATTTTACCCTTTCGTCTTGCGCCTGGTGGGCTGTTGCAGTCCACTAACTGCCTTGCAGCTTGCGTCCGGGGGTAAATTCGTGTGCAATGACCTGCTATATAGAGTATCTGCAGTATTAATCGAGGAACCCCGCGAGGAAACCAGCATGGCCGCCTATGAATTTACCGTTTCTGTCAAAACCCAGTACCTGGAAGAGCAGTCCCAGCCTGACAGTTCGCACTATGTATTCGCCTATGCGATCACGATCAAGAACACCGGGCAGGTCGCGGCCCAGTTGATTTCACGCCACTGGGTGATCACCGACGCCAACAACCATGTCGAAGAAGTGCGCGGCCTGGGCGTGGTCGGCCACCAGCCCCTGCTGCAGCCGGGCGAGCAGTTCGAATACACCAGCGGCACTTCGATGGCGACGCCGCAGGGCTCGATGACGGGCGAGTATTTCTGCGTGGCCGAAGACGGCGAGCAGTTCGAGGCGCGCATTCCGGAATTCATCCTGTCTTTGCCGCGCACCTTGCACTGATGCATTGGTATTGCGCATTGGAGTTGAACTATTGGTCCTGGCCGCCGTCTTTTGGTGGTAACGGTTTGGCGGGCGGTTTCCGGTCCGGCTTGCGGCCGGAAAACATGGTCCACCAGACAATGAATGCAAATAACAAGAAGGCGAAACACGCTTCGAGAGCCACTAACCACATAAAGAATCCTAAATGCTATTTAAACGTATCAGTCTACCCGCTTCTGCTGCCCTCATCATCGCACTCAGCCTAGCTGCCTGTACTACCACTCCAGTCACCACACCGGCGCCGGAAGGTCCGCGCCAGCCGGGCACGCCGACGGCGCCATCCGCCGCACCGGGCGCCAACTTGCGTGCAACCACCTTTGCTGCCTTGCCAGGCTGGGGCAGCGATGACTTGCGCCAGGTCCTGCCGGCGTTCCTGACTTCATGCTCGACCCAGGCGCGCAAGAGCGACTGGAAAGAGCCCTGCGCGGTGGCGGCTGGCCTGGACGGCAATAATGAAAGCGCGATACGCACGTTTTTCCAGTCCTTTTTCACGCCCTATCAGGTGATCAATCCTGACGGCTCCGATAACGGCCTGGTGACCGGCTACTACGAGCCCTTGTTGAAAGGTTCGCGCAAGCGCGGCGGCCCATACCAGACGCCGATCTACCGGGCGCCGGAAGACTTGCTGACGGTCGAGCTGGCCAGCATTTATCCCGAGCTGAAAGGTTTGCGCTTGCGCGGCCGCCTGGTGGGAAACAAGGTGCTGCCTTACCCGAATCGTGCTGAGCTGGACAAGTCTGGCATGCTGGCGGGCAAGGAAATCCTGTGGGTGGACGACCCTATCGATGCTTTTTTCCTGCAAGTCCAGGGTTCCGGCCGGGTCCAGCTGAACGACGGCAGCAGCGTCGTGCGGGTCGCTTACGCCGACCAGAACGGCTATCCCTACAAGTCGATCGGCCGCTACCTGGTGGATAAGGGCGAGCTGACGCTGGCGCAGGCTTCGGCGCAGGGGATCAAAGCCTGGCTGGCGGCCAATCCGGGCCGCCAGCAGGAATTGCTGAATGCGAATCCGAGCTATGTCTTCTTTAAGGAGGAGAAGGTAGCCGATCCGAGCAAGGGGCCGAAAGGCGCGCAAGGCGTGCCGCTGACGCCGCTGCGCTCGATCGCGGTGGATCCGCAGTTCGTGCCGCTCGGCACACCGGTATTCCTGGCGACCACGCAGCCGAACAGCAATGCGCCGCTGCAGCAGCTGGTGGTGGCGCAGGATACCGGCGGCGCCATCAAGGGTGCGGTAAGGGCCGATTTCTTCTGGGGTTTTGGCAATGAGGCCGGCGACAAGGCCGGCCGCATGAAGCAACGCGGCATGATGTGGCTGCTGCTGCCGAAGCTGGCAGCAGCGCGCTAGGGGAAAAGCAGCCCGAGACCGGCCGGCGCCGGGCTAGATGGGTATTTAGCGCAGGACCAGCACCGGGATGGTGGAATGGGCCAGCACGCGCTGGGTCTTGCTGCCCAAAAACAGCCGGCTCAGGCCGCTGCGGCCGTGCGAAGCCATGAAAATCGCGTCGCAGTGGTATTTTTCGGCGGCGCTGATGATCTCTTCGTCGGGATTGAAGGCTTGCGCTGTCAGCATTTCGCAGGGGACGCCGGCATTCTTGGCGGCGTCGGCGACTTTTTGCACATTGAGTTTTGCCAGCGCCAGCATGTTTTCTTCATAGGTGCCGGGATCGGTGGCCATGGTGCTTTCAGCCATCGGCGAGAACGGATAAGGTTCGGCAACCGAGAGGGCAATGATCCTGCCGCTGCTGAATTTGGCAAATTCAATCGCTGTATTGATGGCCTTGTCCGACAGGTGGGAGCCGTCGGTAGGTACAAGAATGGTTTTGAACATGGCTTGCCTCCTTCTGGTTGAAAAAGGTGTGTCGGTCAAAATCTGGCGATCTTGTCGGTAATATAGAGCCTTGATTCAATAGCCTTGCTTAAATGTATAGACAGTTTGCAGGCAGGAAGATTCCTTGGATTTCTGTAAAGTATTCGCGTTACAGCCATCCTATCTCTTATATAGCGGCGCTACAATTAAGTTTATTCGACTCAAGTTAAATGGGATCTGCAATGACATACGAAAACATTCTGGTTGAAACACAAGGAAAAGTCGGCCTCATCCACCTGAATCGTCCCAAGGCCCTGAACGCCCTGAACGACCAGCTGATGAGCGAGCTGGGCGAGGCTTTGCTGAAATTCGACGCTGATCCCGAGATCGGCTGCATCGTCCTGACCGGCAGCGACAAGGCGTTTGCGGCCGGCGCCGACATCGGCGGCATGGCCGAGCTGAGTTACATGGACGTGTTCAAGGGCGACTACATCACCCGTAACTGGGAGAAGATCCGCAGCGTGCGCAAGCCGGTGATTGCCGCCGTGGCGGGCTTTGCCCTGGGCGGCGGCTGCGAGCTGGCCATGATGTGCGACTTCATCATTGCCGCCGACAACGCCAAGTTCGGCCAGCCGGAAATCAAGCTGGGCATCATCCCCGGCGCCGGCGGCACTCAGCGCCTGCCGCGCGCCATATCGAAATCCAAGGCGATGGACATGTGCCTGACCGCACGCATGATGGACGCCGCCGAGGCCGAGCGCGCCGGCCTGGTGTCGCGCGTGGTTCCGCTGGAAAGACTGCTGCAGGAGGCGCTGGAAGCGGCGATAGTGATTTCCTCGATGTCGTTGCCGGCGGTCATGATGATCAAGGAATCGGTCAACCGCGCCTATGAAACCACCCTGGCGGAGGGTATCAACTATGAGCGCCGCCTGTTCCACAGCACCTTCGCTACAGAGGACCAAAAGGAGGGCATGCAGGCCTTCCTGGGAAAACGTTTACCCGTTTTTAAAAATCTTTAACAAATCGCTTGCCATAGGGGGAAATGGTTTGCTATAGTTCGCCTCCCGTTGAGAACGACGCGAAATTACCGAGACAGCGAAGAGAAGTTAGAGCTGTTTTGTGAGTGGAGTTTGAGAGGGGAAAAGGGGGTTTGCAGGTGATGTGGGCAGGTAAAAGTTTTTCGGTAAGTAGTAAAAAAAGTAGTTGACGAAAAGCTGGAAACGCCACATAATCTCATCTCTCTGCTGCTGACAAACAAAACGATTTGTTGGCGACGCGAACCGGCATGCTGGTGACGCGAAGTAGAAGGTTCTTTAACAATTAACAGTCGATAAGTGTGGGCGTTTGATGGAAGTGCAGCGTCATTCATGTAAATGGGTGGCGTATAACTTAAAACATTAAATGTTCACAAAAGAAGAAAATAGGCGCTTTTGAAAGAAAGTGGCCTGTCAGTATTTTGAGTGAGCGATAGCAGAGATGCTAGGCAGCAATGCCACAAAACAGAGATTGAACTGAAGAGTTTGATCCTGGCTCAGATTGAACGCTGGCGGCATGCCTTACACATGCAAGTCGAACGGTAACAGGGAGCTTGCTCCGCTGACGAGTGGCGAACGGGTGAGTAATATATCGGAACGTACCTTTGAGTGGGGGATAACTAGTCGAAAGACTAGCTAATACCGCATACGATCTACGGATGAAAGTGGGGGCTCGCAAGACCTCATGCTCATAGAGCGGCCGATATCTGATTAGCTAGTTGGTGAGGTAAAGGCTCACCAAGGCATCGATCAGTAGCTGGTCTGAGAGGACGACCAGCCACACTGGGACTGAGACACGGCCCAGACTCCTACGGGAGGCAGCAGTGGGGAATTTTGGACAATGGGGGCAACCCTGATCCAGCAATGCCGCGTGAGTGAAGAAGGCCTTCGGGTTGTAAAGCTCTTTTGTCAGGGAAGAAACGGGGGATCCTAATACGGTCCCCTAATGACGGTACCTGAAGAATAAGCACCGGCTAACTACGTGCCAGCAGCCGCGGTAATACGTAGGGTGCAAGCGTTAATCGGAATTACTGGGCGTAAAGCGTGCGCAGGCGGTTTTGTAAGACAGGTGTGAAATCCCCGGGCTTAACCTGGGAATGGCATTTGTGACTGCAAGGCTAGAGTGTGTCAGAGGGGGGTAGAATTCCACGTGTAGCAGTGAAATGCGTAGAGATGTGGAGGAATACCGATGGCGAAGGCAGCCCCCTGGGATAACACTGACGCTCATGCACGAAAGCGTGGGGAGCAAACAGGATTAGATACCCTGGTAGTCCACGCCCTAAACGATGTCTACTAGTTGTCGGGTCTTAATTGACTTGGTAACGCAGCTAACGCGTGAAGTAGACCGCCTGGGGAGTACGGTCGCAAGATTAAAACTCAAAGGAATTGACGGGGACCCGCACAAGCGGTGGATGATGTGGATTAATTCGATGCAACGCGAAAAACCTTACCTACCCTTGACATGTACAGAATCCCGAAGAGATTTGGGAGTGTTCGAAAGAAAGCTGTAACACAGGTGCTGCATGGCTGTCGTCAGCTCGTGTCGTGAGATGTTGGGTTAAGTCCCGCAACGAGCGCAACCCTTGTCATTAGTTGCTACGAAAGGGCACTCTAATGAGACTGCCGGTGACAAACCGGAGGAAGGTGGGGATGACGTCAAGTCCTCATGGCCCTTATGGGTAGGGCTTCACACGTCATACAATGGTACATACAGAGGGCCGCCAACCCGCGAGGGGGAGCTAATCCCAGAAAGTGTATCGTAGTCCGGATTGTAGTCTGCAACTCGACTACATGAAGTTGGAATCGCTAGTAATCGCGGATCAGCATGTCGCGGTGAATACGTTCCCGGGTCTTGTACACACCGCCCGTCACACCATGGGAGCGGGTTTTACCAGAAGTAGGTAGCCTAACCGTAAGGAGGGCGCTTACCACGGTAGGATTCGTGACTGGGGTGAAGTCGTAACAAGGTAGCCGTATCGGAAGGTGCGGCTGGATCACCTCCTTTCTAGAGTTTGCATGAAAGTTAAGCGTCCACACTTATCGTCTGTTAGTTAAGAAGAACAGGTATCGGTCAAAGGCTGTTGCGTAGAGATACGCGATAGTTGATGGTAGGCTCGTACTGATCCAAGCGGGTCTGTAGCTCAGTTGGTTAGAGCACCGTGTTGATAACGCGGGGGTCGTTGGTTCGAGCCCAACCAGACCCACCAAAGATTTCCGGGGGTTTAGCTCAGCTGGGAGAGCACCTGCTTTGCAAGCAGGGGGTCGTCGGTTCGATCCCGTCAACCTCCACCAAGTTTCCTTGGTGAGAATCGTGAAATATCAAACCTAAGTCGGTGCGAAGGATAGGCACTGGGATTTAGGTTTGGTCTTTTTAAGATCAAAAGCAATAACTGTTCTTTAACAATTTAGAAGAAGTAGTAAAGATTCGTCCATGACAAGACATTGTTGTGGATGGGTATGATTGTATCAAATCAAAAAGTATGTAAAGAGTTCTCAAAAGAGTCCATGGGCGCAAGCTGCATGGACATGCGAAAACACTTTGGATACGGCAAACGCTAAACTCATAGAAATACCTCTATAACCGCTTTTTGGGTGTGAACGCACTCAGAGGCTAAAGTTATAGGGACAAGTGAATAAGTGCACATGGTGGATGCCTTGGCGATATCAGGCGATGAAGGACGTAGTAGCTTGCGATAAGCTGCGGGAGCTAGCAAACAAGCTTTGATCCGCAGATTTCCGAATGGGGAAACCCGGCCCTAGTGGTCATTGCATACTGAATACATAGGTATGCAAAGCGAACGCGGCGAACTGAAACATCTAAGTAGCTGCAGGAAAAGAAATCAACCGAGATTCCCAAAGTAGTGGCGAGCGAAATGGGAACAGCCGCAAGTTTTAGCAGTGGACATAGTAGAACGACTTGGAAACGTCGGCCATAGAGGGTGATAGCCCCTTATACGAAATGATCATTGTGGAACTAAGCTTGCAACAAGTAGGGCGGGACACGTGTAATCCTGTCTGAACATGGGGGGACCATCCTCCAAGGCTAAATACTCGATATCGACCGATAGTGAACCAGTACCGTGAGGGAAAGGCGAAAAGAACCCCGGAAGGGGAGTGAAATAGATCCTGAAACCGTGTGCATACAAACAGTAGGAGCGGACTTGTTCCGTGACTGCGTACCTTTTGTATAATGGGTCAGCGACTTACATTCAGTGGCAAGCTTAACCGTATAGGGAAGGCGTAGAGAAATCGAGTCCGAATAGGGCGTTCAGTCGCTGGGTGTAGACCCGAAACCAAGTGATCTACTCATGGCCAGGATGAAGGTGCGGTAACACGCACTGGAGGTCCGAACCCACTAATGTTGAAAAATTAGGGGATGAGCTGTGGGTAGGGGTGAAAGGCTAAACAAACTTGGAAATAGCTGGTTCTCTCCGAAAACTATTTAGGTAGTGCCTCAAGTATCACCATCGGGGGTAGAGCACTGTTATGGCTAGGGGGTCATCGAGACTTACCAAACCATTGCAAACTCCGAATACCGATGAGTGCGAGCTTGGGAGACAGACGCCGGGTGCTAACGTCCGACGTCAAGAGGGAAACAACCCAGACCGCCAGCTAAGGTCCCAAAGATTGGCTAAGTGGCAAACGAAGTGGGAAGGCTAAAACAGTCAGGAGGTTGGCTTAGAAGCAGCCATCCTTTAAAGAAAGCGTAATAGCTCACTGATCGAGTCGTCCTGCGCGGAAGATGTAACGGGGCTAAGCCAGTCACCGAAGCTGCGGATATCAATTTATTGATATGGTAGGAGAGCGTTCTGTAAGCCTGCGAAGGTGTCTTGTAAAGGATGCTGGAGGTATCAGAAGTGCGAATGCTGACATGAGTAGCGATAATGGGGGTGAAAAGCCCCCACGCCGTAAGCCCAAGGTTTCCTGTTCAACGTTCATCGGAGCAGGGTGAGTCGGCCCCTAAGGCGAGGCAGAGATGCGTAGCTGATGGGAAGCAGGTTAATATTCCTGCACCGTCGTGTGATGCGATGGGGGGACGGATCGCGGAAGGTTGTCCGGGTGTTGGAAGTCCCGGTTCCTATATCAGAGAAGGCTGTTAGGCAAATCCGGCAGCGTAATTCAAGGGTATGGGACGAGCCAATTTATTGGTGAAGCAATCGGAAGTGGTTCCAAGAAAAGCCTCTAAGCTTCAGTCACACGAGACCGTACCGCAAACCGACACAGGTGGGCGAGATGAGTATTCTAAGGCGCTTGAGAGAACTCGGGAGAAGGAACTCGGCAAATTTGTACCGTAACTTCGGGATAAGGTACGCCCATGTAGTTTGACTGGCCTGCGCCAGAAGGACGAAAGGGCTGCAATAAAAAGGTGGCTGCGACTGTTTAATAAAAACACAGCACTCTGCAAACACGAAAGTGGACGTATAGGGTGTGACGCCTGCCCGGTGCTGGAAGATTAAATGATGGGGTGCAAGCTCTTGATTGAAGTCCCAGTAAACGGCGGCCGTAACTATAACGGTCCTAAGGTAGCGAAATTCCTTGTCGGGTAAGTTCCGACCTGCACGAATGGCGTAACGATGGCCACACTGTCTCCTCCCGAGACTCAGCGAAGTTGAAATGTTTGTGATGATGCAATCTACCCGCGGCTAGACGGAAAGACCCCATGAACCTTTACTGTAGCTTTGCATTGGACTTTGAACCAATCTGTGTAGGATAGGTGGGAGGCTTTGAAGCGGGGACGCTAGTTCTCGTGGAGCCAACCTTGAAATACCACCCTGGTTTGTTTGAGGTTCTAACCTTGGTCCGTTATCCGGATCGGGGACAGTGCATGGTAGGCAGTTTGACTGGGGCGGTCTCCTCCCAAAGTGTAACGGAGGAGTTCGAAGGTACGCTAGGTACGGTCGGACATCGTGCTAATAGTGCAATGGCATAAGCGTGCTTAACTGCGAGACTGACAAGTCGAGCAGGTACGAAAGTAGGACATAGTGATCCGGTGGTTCTGTATGGAAGGGCCATCGCTCAACGGATAAAAGGTACTCTGGGGATAACAGGCTGATTCCTCCCAAGAGTTCATATCGACGGGGGAGTTTGGCACCTCGATGTCGGCTCATCACATCCTGGGGCTGTAGCCGGTCCCAAGGGTATGGCTGTTCGCCATTTAAAGTGGTACGTGAGCTGGGTTTAAAACGTCGTGAGACAGTTTGGTCCCTATCTGCCGTGGGCGTTGGAAATTTGAAGGGGGCTGCTCCTAGTACGAGAGGACCGGAGTGGACGAACCTCTGGTGTACCGGTTGTCACGCCAGTGGCATTGCCGGGTAGCTAAGTTCGGAAGAGATAACCGCTGAAAGCATCTAAGCGGGAAACTTGCCTTAAGATGATATTTCCCGGGAACTAGATTCCCCTAAAGGGTCGTTCGAGACCAGGACGTTGATAGGTCAGGTGTGGAAGCGTAGTAATACGTTAAGCTAACTGATACTAATTGCCCGTGAGGCTTGTCCCTATAACCTTAGCAGGTTATATGATGAGCTTATTTGTTTGCCAAGATTCGAAAGAATCGTTTGGACACTCATACCCAACCGGACTCACTCACCCTAGTGAGTTCGGTATAAAAAACTACTTCTTCTAAATTGCGTTCTTTGTTGCTCCAATCGGAGAACAAAAACGATACAAGTTATGCCTGATGACCATAGCGAGTTGGTACCACCCCTTCCCATCCCGAACAGGACCGTGAAACGACTTTGCGCCGATGATAGTGCTGCAACCAGTGTGAAAGTAGGTCATCGTCAGGCTTTTATTAAAAAACCCTCTGCATTCATCTGCAGAGGGTTTTTGCTTTGGGGTTTTGGTTTGCGCAGCCGATAATTTCCGGCAATTTCATCTTTCCGCTAACAAAACCACTGTGTTTTTAACCAGTTGTCCTGTATGATTCATTGATTCACATAAAGGCCAACTGCGATGATAGGTCGTCTTTCCGGGATTCTGCTCGAAAAAAATCCTCCCCAATTGCTGATTGACTGCAACGGCGTCGGCTATGAAGTCGGTGTGCCGATGAGCACTTTCTACAATTTGCCGGGACTGGGTGAGAAGGTCGCCTTGCTCACCCACCTGGCGATACGGGAAGATGCACATGTGCTGTATGGTTTCGGCACAGCTGAAGAACGGAATGTTTTCAAGCAGCTGATCAAGATCAGCGGCGTCGGCGCCCGTACTGCCTTGTCCATTTTGTCTGGCATGTCGGTGCAGGATCTGGCGCAGGCAATCACCATGCAGGAAGCCGGCCGTCTGACCAAGGTGCCGGGCATCGGCAAGAAAACCGCCGAACGCCTGTTGCTCGAATTGAAAGGCAAACTGGGAGCCGACCTGGGACCGGTCGGCAGCCATCATGCCAGCGACGCCAGCGGCGATATCTTGAATGCCCTGATTGCGCTTGGTTATTCCGACAAGGAAGCGATGCTGGCGCTCAAGCAGCTGCCGGCTGACACCAGCGTGTCGGATGGTATCAAATTGGCACTGAAAGCCCTGTCCAAGTTGTAATCGGACAGGCTAAAGCTGATCATTATTGCTTTATTGATGGTGTAGATGTCTTTTTTTATATCTAATCGCTACAGTCTGGCTACAATCCGACCATGAGTATCCAAACCGACGATTTCGCCGAACAACGCATTATCGCTGCCACGCCCGCTTCGCCGAATGAAGAGGCGATCGAGCGGGCGCTGCGGCCGAAGCAGCTGGACGAGTACGTCGGCCAGGAAAAGATACGCGACCAGTTGCAGATATTCATTACCGCCGCCAGGCAGCGGCGTGAAGCTTTGGACCACACTTTGCTGTTCGGTCCCCCGGGCCTGGGCAAGACCACGCTGGCGCATATCATTGCGCGCGAAATGGGCGTCAACCTGCGCCAGACTTCGGGGCCGGTGCTGGAACGCGCCGGCGACCTGGCTGCGCTGCTGACCAATCTCGAAGCCAATGACGTGCTGTTCATCGATGAAATCCATCGCTTGTCGCCGGTGGTGGAAGAAATCCTGTATCCGGCGCTGGAAGATTATCAGATCGATATCATGATCGGCGAAGGCCCGGCAGCACGCTCGGTGCGCCTGGACCTGCAGCCGTTCACCCTGGTAGGCGCGACCACGCGCGCGGGGATGCTGACCAATCCGCTGCGCGACCGCTTCGGCATTGTCGCCCGCCTGGAGTTTTATACGCCGCAGCAATTGAGCAAGATCGTTACGCGCAGCGCCTCCTTGCTGGGCGCGCCGATCATGGACGACGGCGCTTTTGAAATCGCCAAGCGCAGCCGCGGCACGCCGCGCATCGCCAACCGCCTGCTGCGTCGGGTGCGCGACTACGCCGAAGTCAAAGGCAACGGTGAAATCACCAAGCCGATGGCGGATGCGGCGCTGGTGATGCTGGATGTCGATCCGGTCGGTTTCGACGTCATGGACAGGAAGCTGCTGGAAGCGGTGCTGTTCAAGTTCGGCGGCGGCCCGGTCGGCCTCGACAACCTTGCCGCCGCCATCGGCGAAGAACGCGACACGATCGAAGATGTGCTTGAGCCGTACCTGATCCAGCAGGGATACCTGCAGCGCACGCCGCGCGGCCGTATTGCAACTCCGCTGGCATACAGCCATTTTGGCGTGGCGGCGCCCCGCACCGGACCGAACGGCGAGTTATGGGGGCAAAATTAATCCGCCCACAGATACTGATGCAGCAAGCGGACAGCCGGCGGCAATGCAAATCTGGGTCGACGCCGATGCATGTCCCGGCGTCATCAAGGAAATTCTGTTTCGGGTCGCCGACCGGCTGCATATCGTGGTGACCCTGGTAGCCAACAGGTTGTTAAGGGTGCCGCCTTCGCGGTTCATCAAGGCGGTCCAGGTGGCGTCCGGTTTCGACGTCGCCGATCGCGAAATTGTTCGATTGCTGCAAGCGGGCGACCTGGTGATTACCGCCGATATCCCGCTGGCAGCCGATGTGCTTGAAAAGGGCGGCAACGCCTTGAATCCGCGCGGCGAATTTTATACCGAGGACAACATCCAGCAGCACCTGACGATGCGCAATTTCATGGATGAACTGCGCGGCAGCGGCGTAGAAACCGGCGGTCCGGCGGCATTCAGCCAGAGCGACCGCCATCTGTTCGCAGCACAGCTTGACCGGTTTTTGCAGAAGTCGCGGAATCGATGAATGTTTCTAAGAGCCTGTTCACGATCTGTAGCGAGCGCCCGTCAGCTGGTACTAAACGGCGCGGAGAAACCGGAGTGTACTTCAGTACATGAGGATTTCGAGCACCGATTAGTGCCAGATCACGGGTGCGCAGTAAGATCGTGAATAGGCTCTAATCAAGGCAGGACCGCGGGCCCGGTGTCGTCCCGCAATCCAGGTGTCGAAATGTCAATGTTTCTGCGCTTGTGTAAAAATTGAACGTCACAGACAATACGATAGCCTTCACTAATAGTGTGCAAGTCAACCATGCTTATGTCTACCAAAGCTAACCGTTACGCCAACCAGCTTCTGGATGCGCGGGCGCGTGCCAAATTGATGCCGCTGTTGTCGGCCGCCGACGCTCTCTCGCCGATGGATGGATACGATATCGGCAAGCGCATCCTGGACGCCAGCATCGGCCAGGGCGATACCCCGGTCGGCCGCAAGGTCGGCTTCAGCAACCGCACCATCTGGCCGAAATACGGCATCACCGAAACTATCAATGCGCCGATCTGGGCGCACGTATTCGACAGTACCGTGCGCTACGCTGAAGATAACCGCGGCATCCAGAGCCTGGAAGGGGCCCTGCAGCCGCGCATCGAACCGGAAGTAGTGTTCAGCCTGGGACGGACGCCGGCGCCGGATGCGGACCTGGAGGAAATCGCCGACTGCATCGAATGGATGGCGCACGCCTTCGAAATCGTGGTGTGTCCATTCCCGGACTGGAAGTTCGAAGTGGTCGATGCGATCGCTGCGTTCGGCCTGCACGGCACGCTGATCGTCGGCGAGCCGCATATGCTGTCGACGGCAACCCGCCGCAATCTCGCCAGCATGCTGGCCAACGCCAGCGTTTCGCTGTCGTGCTGCACCGAAGATTCGGTGACCCTGTGCGGCGCCGGTTTCGGCAGCGACGTGCTGGATAGTCCGGTGCACGCCTTGTGGCACTTGCACCAGGTGCTGAATGCGCAATCGCAGTTCACGCCTTTGCAGGCCGGCGAAATCATCACTACCGGCACCTGGACCGATGCTTATCCGGTGCAGGCGGGACAGACTTGGGTCACCGCATTTTCAGGCATCGCGCTGCCAGGCTTGACGGTATCCTTCGTGTAATCCATCTGATGCAGGGTGTGGCGCCAGGCAAATAAAAATGCCGTTCAGCGAATCGCTTGAACGGCATTTTTTTGGGAGCAGCGTGCTAGTCTGGCGAAGCACTTACTCTTCGCGTACCCAGGTCTGGGTGCGGCCAAGCATCGGTACGCCGATATAGCCGCGTACGTTCAGTTTTTTGCCGTCGTCGATCAGTGCCATCTTGCTCTTGTAGACCTTGCCGTTGTCCGGATCAAGAATGGTGCCGCCGTTGTACTCGTTGCCATCCTTTTTCATGCCGTTGATGATGGTCATGCCGAGGATAGGCTGGTCTTTCAGCTCGCCCTGGCATTTCACGCATTTCGGATTCTGGTCCTGGCTAGGATCGCGCAGCAGTTTTTCGATCTTGCCGTGCAGTTCGCCATTGGCTTCGCTGATGCGGATCAGTGCCTTGGGCTTGCCGGTATGGTCATCGATATTCTTCCAGAGGCCGACTGCCGAGCTGGTGTCCTGCGCGAAGGCGCCGAAAGCCAGCAAGGCGGTGCTGGCGATTGCGGTCGTCAAAAGATGCGTCAAAAGTTTCTTCATGTTTGTCTCCTGTTTCTGTCGCACCGGCTGCATTGCTGCGGGCCGGGACAATCATATTATTAAGAAATCAAGATACTTTTAATTTTGCAAACTGTTCGCGAAGTTTCTCAAGGGTACTCGAAAAACTGACCAGGCGCTCCCGCATCTGCGCAACCACCTGTGCCGGTGCTCTTGCGACAAAGCTTTCATTGCCTAGCTGGGTCTCGGCTTTCGCCATCTCACCTTCAATACGAGTGATTTCCTTGCCCAAACGTTCCCGTTCAGCTGCAACATCAATTTCTACCTTGAGCAGCAGCTTAGCATCGCCCACTATGGAGACCGGCGCAGGGGATTCGGGTAGAGTCTCTACTACTTGCACCTCTGACAATTTCGCCAAGGCCTGCAGGTACGGTGCAAACGACAGCAAGGTCGCTTGCTGGTCCGCCGCGCCGGCGATGATCAGCGGCACCCGTACTGCCGGCGACAACTGCATTTCGCCGCGCAGGTTGCGGCAGGCGTCGGTCAGCGACTTCAGCTGGGTCATCCAGGCTTCCGCGCTGTCATCGATCTTTTCCAGGTTCGCTTCAGGATAAGGCTGGCGCATGATGGAGTCGCCGGCCGGATCGAGCGCCTTGCCGGTCAGCGGCGCCACGCTTTGCCATAAGGCTTCGGTGACGAACGGGATGACCGGATGCGCCAGGCGCAATACGACTTCCAGTACGCGCAGCAAGGTGCGGCGGGTAGCGCGCTGCTGCGCTTCGCTGCCTTGCTGGATCTGCACCTTGGCCACTTCCAGGTACCAGTCACAATATTCATCCCAGACGAATTTGTAGATGGCCGAAGCGATA
The DNA here is from genome assembly GCF_001584145.1 of Collimonas fungivorans. NCBI lineage: Bacteria > Pseudomonadati > Pseudomonadota > Betaproteobacteria > Burkholderiales > Oxalobacteraceae > Collimonas > Collimonas fungivorans. Next base: position 1,051,917 of record NZ_CP013232.1, read on the forward strand.
TTGTCGAAACGGTAGTCGGCAAAACCCTTGGCGACTTCAGCCTCGGTGCGCTGCAGGAGCGACACGATCCAGCGGTCGGCTTGCGAGAATTGCAGTTTTTCCTTGTCGCAGACGCCAGGCGTATGGCCGTCGAAACCGCAGTCCTTGCCTTCGGTGTTCATCAGTACGAAGCGGGTGGCGTTCCACAGCTTGTTGCAGAAGTTGCGATAGCCGTCGCAGCGGCCGAGGTCGAAATTGATATTGCGGCCGAGCGTCGCCAGTGAGGCGAATGTGAAGCGCAGTGCATCGGTGCCGAAGGCCGGGATGCCGTCGGCAAATTCCTTGCGGGTCGCCTTAGCAATGCGTTCCGCATCCTTCGGTTGCATCAACCCGACAGTACGCTTCGCCACAAGCTCCTCGAGCGTGATGCCGTCGATCAGGTCGATGGGGTCAAGCGTATTACCCTTCGACTTCGACATCTTCTGGCCATTGCCGTCGCGTACCAGGCCATGCACATACACGGTCTTGAACGGCACCTTGCCGGTGAAGTGGGTGGTCATGATCACCATCCGCGCCACCCAGAAGAAGATGATGTCGAAGCCGGTGACCAGCACCGACGATGGCAGGAACATCTTGTAGTCCGGCGTTTCTTCCGGCCAGCCCAGGGTCGAGAACGGCACCAGCGCCGATGAGAACCAGGTATCGAGCACATCGTCGTCGCGCCGCAGCGCGCCGGTATAGCCGGCAGCAGCAGCCTTGGCTTGCGCTTCCGCTTCATTGCGGGCGACATAGATCTTGCCGTCGTCGGCATACCAGGCCGGGATCTGGTGGCCCCACCACAGCTGGCGCGAAATGCACCAGTCCTGGATATTGTTGAGCCACTGGTTGTAGGTGTTGTTCCAGTTTTCCGGGATCATCTGGATTTCGCCGTTGGCGACTTTTTCCAGTGCGACTTCGGTAATCGATTTACCCGGGAAGTGCGTGCCTTCCGGCGCCGGCTTGCTCATGGCCACGAACCACTGGTCGGTCAGCATCGGTTCGATCACCACGCCGGTGCGGTCGCCGCGCGGCACCATCAGCTTGTGCGGTTTCACGGATTCCAGCAGACCTTGGGCCTCAAGGTCGGCTACTATCTGCTTGCGCGCCGCGAAACGATCCATGCCCTGGTATTGGGCCGGCCCGTTTTCATTGATCTTGGCGTCCAGCGTCAAGATGGTGATTTGCGCCAGATTGTGCCGTTGTCCTACCGCGTAGTCATTAAAATCATGCGCCGGCGTGATCTTCACGCAACCAGTGCCGAATTCCTTGTCGACATAGCTGTCGGCAATGACCGGGATTTCACGGTCGGTCAGCGGCAGCTTGAGCATCTTGCCGACCAGATGGATATACCGTTCGTCAGTCGGATCGACTGCCACCGCGACGTCGCCCAGCAAGGTTTCCGGACGGGTAGTCGCCACCGTCAGATGGCCGCTGCCGTCGGCAAACGGATAGCGGATATGCCACATCGAACCGTCTTCTTCTTCCGACACTACTTCCAGGTCGGACACTGCGGTACCGAGCACCGGATCCCAGTTCACCAGGCGCTTGCCGCGATAGATCAGGCCTTGCTCGAACAGGCGTACAAATACTTCAACCACGGTCCCGGACAGCTTGTCGTCCATCGTGAAATATTCACGGCTCCAGTCGGTGGAAGCGCCCATGCGGCGCATCTGGCCGGTAATGGTGGAACCGGATTTTTCTTTCCACTCCCAGACTTTTTCGACGAATTTCTCGCGGCCGAGGTCATGGCGCGAAATTTTTTGCGCATCGAGTTGCCGTTCGACCACGATTTGCGTGGCGATGCCCGCGTGGTCGGTGCCCGGGATCCATGCCGTGTTGAAACCGCGCATCCGATGGTAGCGGGTCAGGCCATCCATGATGGTCTGGTTGAAAGCATGGCCCATGTGCAGCGTGCCGGTGACGTTGGGCGGCGGCAACTGGATGCTGAAGGACGGCTTGTCGGCGTCGGTGGTGGCGGTGTAGTACCCGCGCTTTTCCCACTCGCTGCGCCAGAATTGTTCAATCTCGGCAGGGTCGAAAGACTTGGCTAATTCCATGATTTATTGGGGTTCTTTGCTAAAGCGATCTAAAACGATGATTATAAAGTACGCAGCCGACTCGCTCCTAGCATTGGGGCCTGGCAGACATGGTTTTTTGACGTAAAGACAATCGCGCAGGCGGATTTGCCACGGATCGCCGGCTTCTATACTTGATCTGGGATAAGGAAACCCGGATTTTCGATATACCGCAAGCCGATTGCGGGTGTAAAATCCTTTCCGCTGCCTTGGGACTTAGATTCATTCAAACACCGGGGCAATGCAACGCTAGGGGTCCTGATTGCTGAAATGCCAATGCAATCGGGTGAGAAATACCCTCGAACCTGATCTGGGTAATGCCAGCGAAGGGAAGCTGTCGAGATGTAACCGGCCGATTCACAATGCTGTTCCGTGATCCCGCGCCACCAGACTCGAAAACTCCTTTGCTGGCTCCAAGCCATGAATTACAAGCAAAGGAGCCAATATGAACGCCAATCCAAAATTCTTGTCCGCCACAGCAACGGTGGATGAAGCCGCAATCCATCCCCTGCCGAATTCCCGCAAGATCTATGTCACCGGCTCGCGTCCTGACATCCGCGTACCGATGCGGCAGATCAGCCAGTCCGATACGCCGGCCTCGTTCGGCGCTGAAAAGAATCCACCGATCTATGTCTATGACACTTCGGGACCATACAGCGATCCCGATGTAAAGATCGATATCCGTTCCGGCCTGGCGACGCCGCGCCTGCCATGGATCATGGAACGTGACGATACCGAAGAACTGCCGGGCCCGAGCTCGGAATACGGCATCGAGCGCCTCAACGATCCGAAGCTGGCCGAACTGCGCTTCAACCTGCACCGCAAGCCGCGCCGCGCCAAGGCCGGCAAGAACGTCTCGCAAATGCACTATGCGCGCCAGGGCATCGTCACGCCGGAAATGGAATTCGTGGCGATCCGCGAAAACATGCGCCGCAAGGAATACCTGGAAGAGCTGAAAGCCTCCGGCCCGATGGGCAACAAGCTGGCCGATTTGATGGGCCGCCAGCATCCCGGCCAGTCTTTCGGCGCTTCGCTGCCGGCCGCGGGCGATTTTGTCACGCCGGAATTCGTGCGCGACGAAATCGCCCGTGGCCGCGCCATCATTCCTGCCAACATCAACCACCCGGAAATCGAGCCGATGATCATCGGCCGCAATTTCCTGGTCAAGATCAACGCCAACATCGGCAATTCGGCGGTGACCTCGTCGATCGGCGAAGAAGTCGAGAAAATGACCTGGGCCATCCGCTGGGGCGGCGATAACGTGATGGATCTGTCGACCGGCAAGCACATCCACGAAACCCGCGAATGGATCATCCGCAACTCGCCGGTGCCGATCGGCACCGTGCCGATCTACCAGGCGCTGGAAAAGGTTAACGGCAAGGCCGAAGACCTGACCTGGGAAATCTTCCGCGACACCTTGATCGAGCAAGCCGAGCAGGGCGTGGACTATTTCACCATCCACGCCGGCGTCCGCCTGCAATACGTGCCGATGACCGCCAAGCGCCTGACCGGCATCGTCAGCCGCGGCGGTTCGATCATGGCCAAGTGGTGCCTGGCGCACCACCGCGAATCGTTCCTCTATGACCATTTCGAAGACATCTGCGAAATCATGAAAGCCTACGACGTCAGTTTCAGCCTCGGCGACGGCTTGCGTCCTGGCTCGATCTACGACGCCAACGATGAAGCGCAGCTGGGGGAACTGAAGACCCTGGGCGAACTCACCCAGATCGCCTGGAAACACGATGTGCAAGTGATGATCGAAGGCCCCGGCCACGTGCCTATGCACCTGATCAAGGAAAACATGGACCTGCAGCTGGAACAGTGCCACGAAGCGCCGTTCTACACACTCGGACCGCTGACCACCGACATCGCCCCTGGCTACGACCACATCACGTCCGGCATCGGCGCCGCCACCATCGGCTGGTACGGCACGGCCATGCTGTGCTACGTCACGCCGAAGGAGCATCTGGGCTTGCCGAACAAGGTCGACGTCAAGGACGGCATCATCACCTACAAGATCGCAGCGCATGCGGCTGACCTGGCCAAGGGACATCCGGGCGCGCAGATCCGCGACAACGCCTTGTCGAAAGCACGCTTCGAATTCCGCTGGGAAGACCAGTTCAACATCGGCCTCGATCCGGACAAGGCGCGCGAATTCCATGACGAAACCCTGCCCAAGGATTCCGCCAAGGTGGCGCATTTCTGCTCGATGTGCGGTCCGCATTTCTGCTCCATGAAGATCACCCAGGAAGTGCGCGAATATGCCGCCGCGCAAGGCATTTCCGACATCGCCGCGTTGAAGCAAGGGATGGAAGTGAAAGCCATCGAGTTCGTCAAGAACGGCGCGGAAATCTATAGCAAGCAGTGAGGCCGATGATGGAAATCGTTCTGAACGGTGCACCGCATCCGCTGGCTGACGGCGAGAACCTGCAACAGCTGATCACGGCGCTGGAACTGGCCGGCAAGGCGGTGGCGGTCGCCGTCAACCGGCAGGTGGTGCCGGCCAGCCTGTGGCCGCAGCGCGTCTTGCAACCGCAAGACAAGGTTGACGTGGTGCGCGCTATCGGCGGCGGCTGAAACCGTAGGGTGGGCATAGCATGCCCACCCTGCAACTTTCTTTATTAGAGGATTTGTCATGAATCTGAACTCATCTCCCGCAACGGGACAAGCAGACTCCGGCCTGACCATCGCCGGCAAGACCTACAGCTCGCGGCTGCTGGTCGGCAGCGGCAAGTACCGCGACCTAGAGCAGACACGCGCCGCCACCGAAGCCAGCGGCGCCGAAATCATCACGGTGGCGATCCGGCGCGTCAACATCGGCCAGGATCCGAAAGCGCCCAACCTGCTGGACGTGGTGCCGCCGTCGCGTTACACCATCCTGCCCAACACGGCAGGTTGCTACACCGCGGCCGATGCGATCTATACCCTGCAGCTCGGGCGTGAACTGCTGAACGGACACAAGCTGGCCAAGCTGGAAGTGCTGGGCGACGAACGCACGCTGTTTCCCAACATGCCGGAGACCTTGAAAGCGGCCGAGGCACTGGTCAAGGACGGCTTCGACGTCATGGTGTATTGCAGCGATGATCCGATCCAGGCACGCCTGCTGGAAGAAATCGGTTGCGTCGCGGTGATGCCGCTGGCGTCGCTGATCGGTTCCGGCATGGGCATCTTGAACCCGTGGAACCTGTCGCTGATCATCGAACAGGCCAAGGTGCCGGTGCTGGTCGATGCCGGCGTCGGCACGGCGTCCGATGCGGCGATTGCGATGGAGCTGGGCTGCGACGGCGTGCTGATGAATACCGCGATTGCTGGCGCCCAGGACCCGATCCGGATGGCGCGGGCGATGCGACTGGCGATTGAAGCCGGGCGCGAAGCGTTTCTCGCCGGCCGGATTCCGAAACGCTTTGCAGCATCGCCGTCTTCGCCGATGGCCGGACGACTCAAGTGAAAGCAGGTGCTGCGCCGCCACCCTGCGTGCTGGTGTTTTCCGGCTCGGATCCGAGCGGCGGCGCCGGTTTGCAGGCCGACATCACGGCGATTGCCGCACTCGGCGCACATCCTTTATCGGTAGTGACGGTGCTGACGGTGCAGGATAACCAGCACGTGTTCGGCGTCCATCCAGTGGCTGCCGAACTGGTGCGGCAACAGGCGCAGGCGCTGGTCGACCGCATCGATATTTCCGCGGTCAAGCTCGGCATCGTCGGCAATCGCGCCAATGCCGAAGCGATTGCCGCGGTTATCCGCGAACTGCGTTCACGGCAGCCCGATTTACCGGTGGTGTTCGATTCGGTGCTGGCGACCGGCGGCGGCGACAGCCTGGCAAGCGACGACCCGGTCGCGGCGCTGGCCCCGCTATTCGAGCTGGCCACGGTGATTACGCCGAACCGGATTGAGGCTGACCGCTTGTGCGGCGCCGAGATCGGTCCTGAGCAACAAGCCATGCTGCTGCTTGAGCGCGGCTGCCGGCATGTACTGCTGAAGGGCGGCCATGGACCGGAACCGGATGAAGTCTTGAACCGCTGGATCAGCAAGACGCAGCAACGCAACTGGCGCTGGCCGCGCCTGCCGGGCGAATTCCACGGCAGCGGCTGCACCTTGGCGGCGGCGTTGTCGGCGCTGCTGGCGCAAGGCATGGACATGGAGCCGGCGATAGACGCTGCGCAAACCTATTGCCAGCAGACTTTGGCGGCATCCTATGCAATCGCGGCCGGCCAGCGCATCCCTAGCCGCACTCTGCCATTCTTAAAATTACGAGGATAAAGCGATGAAGGGTTTATACATCGTCACACCCGATTGGGACGACACCGACAAATTGTTGCAGGTAAGCGAGCAAGCCTTGCAGGGCGGCGCGGCCTTGCTGCAGTACCGGCACAAGACCGCGGATGCCGTGCAACGGCGGCAACAAGCCGAAGCTTTGCTGAAATTGTGCCGGCGTTATCAACGGCCGTTTATCGTCAACGATTATGTCGAGCTGTGCATGGAACTGGGAGCCGACGGCATCCACGTCGGCGGCACCGACGCCAGCGTGGCCGAAGTGCGGGCCACGGTGGGCGCGGACAAGATTGTCGGCGCGTCCTGTTACGGCGATCTGGAACTGGCGCATGCCGCCTACCGCGACGGCGCCAGCTATGTGGCTTTCGGCGGATTTTATCCGTCGCGCGTCAAGAAATATCCGGTCACTACGCCGCCCGACATCGTCACCCGCGCCAAAGCGCAAATCGCGGCGCCGAACGTGGTGATCGGCGGCATGACGCAAGAGAATGCAGCGCCACTGATTGCCGCCGGCGCCGATATGGTGGCCGCCATCAGCAGCGTTTACCTGGCTGACGATCCTGTCGCTGCGGCGCGCAGCTTCGTTGCGTTATTTGAAAATCGCTAGATCAGGTTTCCAGCAGGCTGCGCAGCATCCACGCATTTTTTTCATGCAGCTGCATACGCTGCGTCAGCAAGTCCGCGGTCGGTTCATCCGAGGCGGCGTCAACCACCGGGAAAATCGAACGCGCGGTGCGGGTGACGGCTTCCTGCCCTTGCACCAGCTGCTGGATCATGGCGGTCGCGTTCGGCACGCCTTCCTCTTCCGTAATCGAGGTCAGCTTGGAGAAGGCCTTGTAGGTAGCCGGCGCCGGGTAGCCGAGCGCGCGTATCCGTTCCGCGATCAGGTCCACCGCCAGCCACAGTTCGTTGTACTGGGTTTCGAACATCAGGTGCAATGTATTGAACATCGGCCCGGTGACGTTCCAGTGGAAATTATGGGTTTTCAGGTACAAGGTGTAGGTATCGGCCAGCAGCTTGCTGAGCCCGTCGGCGATTTTCTTGCGATCCTTGTCGCTGATGCCGATGTCGATGACGGCGACGCTTTTCTTTACCATTGCGCTACTCCTTCTAACAGTGATGTATGAAGACTTGCAGTTCGATTTTAAGTCAATTCGCCGCAGGCAAAGCAATGCGCGTGTTTTTCCCCGCTTAACCGGGGACGGCAGTACTGGCAGCCGGCTGCGCTCGGCGATACATGCTGACGGTCAAAGCTACCGCGGCCAGCGACGCCACGGCGGCGAACAGGAACACTTCCGGATAACCGAACTGGCCCACGATCAATCCCGCCAGCGGACCTGTGACGCCCAGCGCCAGGTCGAGGAACACCGAATAGGCGCCGAGGGCGCTGCCGCGGTTGGTGGCCGGCACCAGGTTTACCGCTTCCACACCGAGCGCGGGGAAGATCAGGGCAAAACCGAAACCGGTGAGCGACGCGCCGACCAGCGCCAGCGCAGGTGAGCTGGCCTGCCACAACAGCAACAGGCCAAGCGCTTCGACCGAAAAACAGACGATCGCCACCCGGAAACCGCCGAAGCGCGAGATGGTGCTGGCGAACAGCAGGCGCGCGCCGACAAAGAAGGTTCCGAACAAGGTCAGGGAAAATGCCGCATTGGGCCATTGGTGGCTGGCGTAAAACAAGGTGATGAAAGTGGCGATGGAACCGAAGCCGATCGAGCCCAGGGCCAGGCCCATGCCATGTGGAAATACTTTGCGCAATACGTGCTGGAACGGCAAGTGTTCGCCGCGCACCACGGCTGTCGCCGCTTTCAGGCGCGCCAGCAGGAAACCGCCCAGCGACAGCACGGTCACCGTGGCGCCTACCGCCGCCAGGCCCCAGGCATGGTGGATCACCACGCCCAGCGGCGCACCGATAGCCAGTGCGCCATAAGTGGCGATGCCGTTCCAGGAAATCATGCGCGCAGTGTGCTGGGCGCCGACCCGGCCAATGCCCCAGGTAATCGCGCCGGTGCCGACCATGCTCTCGCCGCAGCCGAGCACCAGCCGGCCGATCAGCAGGATGGCCAGGCTCAGCGCCGGCATGTGCGGAAAGAACCCCGCCGCCAGCAGGAACACGCCGCTGATGCTGCAGCCGGCCAGGCCGCGCAGGACGGCGGTCTTGGGGCCGACCGAATCGGCCATGCGGCCGGCGAACGGCCGGCTCAGCAGGGTCGCCAGGTATTGCATGCTGATCGCCAGGCCGGCCAGCACCGAGCTGTAGCCGAGGTCGGTATGGACGTAGCCGGGCAGCACCGCCAGCGGTATGCCGATTGCCAGATAGCAAATGAATGTAAAAAATGCAGTAGAAACGATGTGGAACGTGACGGCGGTCCCGGACGGCGGCTGGCTGGCGCGGTCGAGACTAACTTCTTCGGGCATGGTGGACGACGACTTGGTTGTTGGGTTGATTAGGTGAATTGCTGAGAAGAGGATTGATGCGTTGCAGTATTTTACTCTCCTGGCCCCGATGCTGCTGGCGCTTGCCATTGGCGCGATGACAGCATGGTGCTGCCGGTCGCGATCATTGCGTCATCGTTGCATCGGGCAACTGCCGGCGCAGCTTATAATGGCGGCATGCAAAATCTTCTTCATAACCTCAATCCAGAACAGCTCGCGGCGGTCACCTTGCCGGCGCAATCCGCACTCATCCTGGCCGGCGCCGGTTCCGGCAAGACGCGGGTGCTGACCACCCGCATCGCCTGGCTGATCCAGACCGGCCAGGTATCGCCGTCCGGCGTGCTGGCGGTGACCTTCACCAACAAGGCGTCGAAGGAAATGATGACGCGCTTGTCGGCGATGTTGCCGATCAATACACGCGGCATGTGGATAGGGACTTTCCATGGCTTGTGCAACCGCCTGTTGCGCGCCCATTACCGCGACGCCGCTTTGCCGCAGACTTTCCAGATCCTGGATTCGCAGGACCAGCTGTCGGCCATCAAGCGTTTGCTGAAATCGCTCAATGTCGACGATGAAAAATACCCGCCGCGCAACCTGATGTACTTCATCAACGGCGCCAAGGACCAGGGCTTGCGCGCCAACGAAGTCGAGGCGAACGACGATTACAACCGCAAGTTCGTCGAGCTGTACGACCTGTACGACCAGCAATGCCAGCGCGAAGGCGTGGTCGATTTCGCCGAGCTGCTGCTGCGCACCTATGAACTGCTGAGCCGCAACCAGCCACTGCGTGAGCACTACCAGTCGCGCTTCAAGCACATCCTGGTGGACGAGTTCCAGGACACCAACGACCTGCAATACAAATGGCTCAAGCTGATGGCGGGCCAGCGCGGCGCGGTGTTTGCGGTGGGCGACGACGACCAGAGCATCTATGCTTTCCGCGGCGCCAACGTCGGCAACATGAGCGCGTTCGAGCATGAGTTCCGGGTCGAGAACCTGATCAAGCTGGAGCAGAATTACCGTTCCCACGGCCATATCCTGGACAGCGCCAACACGCTGATCGCCAACAACAGCAAGCGCCTCGGCAAGAACCTGCGCACCGACGCTGGCCATGGCGAACCGGTGCGGATCTATGAAGCCACCAGCGACCTGCAGGAAGCGCAGTGGATCGTCGAAGAAACCAAGAGCCTGATCAACGACGGCGCCAGCCGCAGCGAAATCGCCGTGCTGTACCGCTCGAATGCGCAGTCGCGGGTGATCGAACACGCCCTGGTGGCGTCGGGCATCCCTTACCGGGTGTACGGCGGCCAGCGTTATTTCGAACGGGCCGAGGTCAAGCATGCAATCGCCTACCTGCAGCTGATGGACAATCCGCACAACGATTCGGCCTTCCTGCGCGTGGTGAATTTCCCGGCGCGCGGCATCGGCGCGCGCTCGCTGGAGCAGTTGCAGGATGCTGCCAAGCAGTACGGCATCTCCTTGTACGCAGCGGTGCCGTATGTGGCCGGAAAGGCCGGCGCCACGCTCGGTTCCTTCCTCAAGCTGATCGAAGGCGGACGCTTTGAAACCCAGCATCTGCCGCTGCCGGAAATGGTGCAGGTAGTGCTCGACCTGAGCGGCCTGATGCAGCATTACCAGAATGAAAAAGAAGGCGCCGACCGCATCGAGAATCTGGAGCAGCTGGTGAATGCTGCGACCCTATTTGTTTCGGAAGAAGGATTCGGCATCGATGCGCCGGCCTTGTTGGGCCCCAAGGCGCAGGCGGTGTCAGGCGCCGCCATCACCACCGCCGACGGCATCGAGGTGTTCGATGCCGATGCGCCGCTGTCCGCAGTGATGTCGCCTTTGTCTGCCTTCCTCTCGCACGCATCGCTGGAGGCTGGCAACAACCAGGCCCAGGCCGGCGAGGAAGCATTGCAGTTGATGACGGTGCATTCGGCCAAAGGCCTGGAGTTCGACGCGGTATTCATTACCGGCCTGGAAGAGGGGTTGTTCCCGCACGAGAATTCGCAGAAAGAGGACGCCGGCGTGGAAGAAGAGCGGCGCTTGATGTATGTCGCCATCACGCGTGCGAAAAAGCGGCTGTACATGAGTTTTTCGCAAACCCGGATGCTGCATGGTCAGACCCGTTACAACATGCGCTCGCGCTTCTTTGACGAGTTGCCGGAAGATGCGCTGAAGTGGCTGTCGCCCAAGGTGCAGCAGCATAGCTGGTTCGCCAATGCCAAATCGGCCTGGGACGAGGCGCCCGAGAAGGCTGCCAACAGCATCTCCAAGAACTTCGGCCGGCGCGATATCGGCTGGCGCATTGGCGAGAACGTGGCGCACCTGAAGTTCGGCGAGGGCGTGATCGTGAATATCGAAGGCAGCGGCGGCAACGCCCGCGCCCATATCAATTTCGGCAAGCACGGCATGAAGCTGCTGGACCTGAGCGTGGCGAAGCTGGAGAAGGTTGCGTAGGGCGCGCAGCTGTGCCTACGCGTGACCTCGAATTCATCATCATGCTGGTATCGGCGGTAACGCGTAGGCAAAAAAAATCTTGCCCACCCTGCGTTCATTCTTGTGTGGGGTATTCCGCAGGCGGCGGCACGTCCGCTTCGGGTTTGCCGAAGATGTGGGTATAAGTAGGATAGAAAGAGCAATACATCACCACTGTCAGGGCGATCGACAGCGGCAGCAGGATCATGATCGTGACCGCCTGGTTGCCGACCAGCACCGCGATCAATACGCTGACGATCGCCGGCAGTACAACGCCGATGCCGGCCCAGGCCAGTCCATATACGGTGAAGGCCTTGATTTCGCGCGACACCGCAAAGAAGCTGTAGAAAATGGCTTTCGATACGCTCATGTTTTTCCACATGATGAGCGGCGCCGCATACCAGAACGCCATCGCCGCCGGCGTGTAGACCGCGGCGGAAAACAGCATCGCCAGCGACATGCTGGAATCCTGTATCTCCTTGGGATCGAGCGCAGCCTGGCCGGTGATCGTCAGCCAGAACACGCCGCCGTCGATCAGGGAGGAGGCGGCCAGGGCGATGACCGCCGCCACCAGGTACAGGGCGCCCAGGATCAGCAGGTTTTTCAGCGCAGGCGAACGGAAGCTGATCAGCAGCAGGTTGGGATAGACGCGCTTGCCCTGTTCGATCATCAGGCAGGCCTGCATGAAGGACATGGCAAATACCGGAACCAGCATCAGCGGCAGCAATTGCCCAAGCAGCGGCACGAAACTGAGCAGCAGCATCAGGAACATGTAAGCCAGGAATAGAGTGGATATTTCGGCAGGCTGTTTGCGGAACAGCGCAAACCCCTCCTTGATCCATATCCATCCGGTTTTTGCAGGCAGTTTTTCCATTGTTTCAATCAAGAATTTTGCTTAATACAGGAACGGAGCCGGGTGGGCTACGCGTTCCCGAAGAATCCGTTCGAAATGGCCGGGGTCGTGCGGCGTCAGCATTTCTGCTTCGCGCGGCAAATAAAAATCGTAAAGCCGCGACAGCCAGAAGCGCAGGGCGCCGGCGCGCAGCATCGGCTGCCAGGCGCTTTGTTCGTCAGCGCTGAACGGCCGCACCGCATGATAAGCATCGAGCATAGCTCTCACCCGGCTGTCGTCAAGCTTGCCGCTGGCGAGATCTATGCACCAGTCGTTGACTGTGACCGCGAGGTCAAACAGCCAGGTGTCGCAGCCGGCGAAATAGAAATCGAAAAACCCTGTCAGCCGCTCGCCGTCGAACATCACGTTGTTGCGGAACAGGTCGGCATGCACCGGTCCGCTCGGCAACCGATTATACGTTTGCGAGGCGGCGAAGCTTTCCTGGAACGCCATTTCCTCGCGTAGCAGCTGTTGCCCTTGTTCCGGCAGGTAGGGCAGTACCACCGGCGTGGTTTCGCGCCACCAGGAAAGGCCGCGCAAATTCGGCTGGCGAATCGAGAAATCCTGCGCCGCCAGGTGCATCTTTGCCAGCATCGCGCCCACCGCTGCGCAATGCACCGGCGCCGGCGCCAGCTGGCAATCGCCTTCCAGCTTGGTGACGATGGCGGCCGGCTTGCCATGCAGCGGATTGATGATCTGGCCCTGCAGGTTGGCGATAGGCTCGGGCACCAGCACGCCGCGCTGCGCCAGGTGGCGCATCAGTTCCAGGTAGAACGGCAACTGTTCGAAACTGAGGTTTTCAAAGACCGTCAGCACATACTCGCCGCGCTCGGTGTCGATGAAAAAATTGCTGTTTTCGATGCCGGACGAGATGCCCCTGATCGCCAGTGCCTTGCCTAAGGAAAAGGGAGGGATCCACTGCGTGAGATCGTCCAGCGTGACGGGGGTAAATACTGCCATGGGGAAAATCGGAAAAGGACAAGATTCGGACAAGGTTCAGGCCGGGTTGGAATGAATATGCGGCAAATGCGCAGAGGTTTTCCGCGCATCAGCCGCATGGCTGCTGATGAATCGCCAGGTTAGTTCTTGGACGGCTCCACTGTCGGCGGCGGCAATCCGGCATCGCTGTCGCTCTGCACTGCTTCGCCGGGCTTGCGGGCTTTCTGGCCCAGGTCGAATTCCTTGATTTGCCATTGCGCGCCGCGCGGGATCGAATCGCCAGGCTGCAGCGTGCCGGCTTGCGATCCCGGCTTCACGTAATACGTGCTGCCGCCGCTCTCGACCTTGACTTCGGTAACCCGGCCTTGCTCGCGCTTTTGCGAGATTCCGGCTGGTTCGTCGCCCGGTTTGCGGATAGTGACAGCCGGCGCTTCGCCTTCTTCCAGCTTTTGCAGCTCAGGCGGTGGCGGCGCTGCATTCCTGGACGGTTGCGGCGCTTGTTGCGCATTTACCAACAATGGTGTTGCGAGCGAGACAATACCTGCTGCCAGCAGCTGCCAGACTTGTGATTTATTCATGAGAATTTGGCTACCTTGATTAAAACAAGATGGAAGTCTTCATTGTAACAAACCGCCAGCCCCTATAGGCGATAAGGGGCCGGGAATCTGTCGGAAACAGGCTCTCAGGCGACGCCGCGGCTTACAGCAGCACGCTGGCATGGCGGTCGGATTCCGCCATGACGGTTTCACCCGCCTCGTAGAATTTCACCACGGCGGCGAGAATCTCGGCCGGATCGTCCAGCACCTGGATCAGGTCCATGTCCTTGGCTGCGATCATGCCGTCGCCCACCAGCTGGCTGCGGAACCAGTCCAGCAGCCCGCTCCAGAAGCTGCTGCCGACCAGGATGATCGGGATGTGGCGGCATTTGCCGGTCTGGATCAGCGTCAGCACCTCGGTCAGCTCATCCAGCGTGCCGAAACCGCCGGGCAGCACGATGTAGGCGTCGGCGTAACGTACGAAGGCGACCTTGCGGGCGAAGAAATGACGGAAACTGAGCGAGATGTCCTGCCATTTATTCCCGCTCTGCTCGTGCGGCAGTTCGATATTCAGGCCGACCGACGGCGACTTGCCCTCGAACGCGCCCTTGTTGGCCGCTTCCATCAAACCTGGACCGCCGCCCGAAATCACGGCAAAACCTTCGTCGGAAAAGCGTCGTGCGATATCCTTGCACAAGGGATAATAAGGATTGTCCTCCTTGATGCGGGCCGAGCCGAAGATCGACACTGCCGGATGCAACTCGGAAAGGCGTTCGGTCGACTCGATAAATTCTGCCATAATCGTGAACATATGCCACGATTCGCGCGCCTTCTTGGAAGTTGCGCGTTCGATGTCCGTCACTTGCCGCAAACGCGGCACATTTTTTCCGTTCAATTCCATATGCAAAAAACCCTGCTGTTAGTTGATGGTTCCAGTTATCTTTACCGGGCCTTCCATGCCTTGCCCGATATGCGCAATGCTGCCAATGAACCGACCGGCGCGATGTATGGGATCATCAATATGTTGCGCCGCTTGCGCCTCGATTACCCCTCAGCTTACCTCGCCTGCGTGTTCGATGCAAAAGGTAAAACTTTCCGCGACGACATGTACGCCGACTATAAGGCAACCCGGGCATCGATGCCGGAAGACCTGGTTAAACAGATTACGCCTATTCACGCCGCCGTGCGCGCCATGGGCTGGCCGATCCTGATGGTCGAAGGCGTGGAAGCCGACGATGTGATCGGCACCCTGACCGTGCAGGCCGTGACGCACGGCATGCAGGCCATCGTCTCGACCGGCGACAAAGACCTGGCGCAGCTGGTCAACGATGATGTGACCCTGATCAACACCATGAGCAACGAAACGCTGGACCGCGCCGGCGTGATCGCCAAGTTCGGCGTACCGCCTGAGCGCATCGTCGATTACCTGACCTTGATCGGCGACACCGTCGACAATATCCCCGGCGTCGCCAAGGTGGGGCCGAAGACCGCGGTCAAATGGCTGGCGCAATACGACACGGTCGACCAGGTGATCGCACATGCGGCCGACATCGGCGGCGCAGTCGGCGAGAACCTGCGGCAAGTGCTGGACTGGCTGCCGAAAGCAAAGGAATTGGTGACGGTAAAAACCGATTGCGACCTGAGTGCGCACATGGTGTCGATCCCGGAATCGCTGAAGGCGCCCGAGCAGGACAAAGAGACGCTGATCGAATTGTTCACGCGCTATAACTTCAAGACCTGGCTGCGCGAACTGAGCGTAGCGGGCAATGCCGCCGACACAGCTGAGGCGGGAAAGCCGGCCGCTGCCGGCAGCAAGCCGGGAGCCGCCGAGCCGGCCCAGAGCAGCCTGTTTGCGGCAACTGCGGCGCCAGTTGAGCGGCAGTACGAAACCGTGCTGACGGAAGCCCAGCTGGACCAGTGGCTGCAGCGCATCGACAAAGCCAGCCTGACTGCGGTCGATACCGAAACCACTTCGCTCGATCCGATGACGGCCCAGCTGGTCGGCATCTCGCTGTGCTGCGAAGTCGGTATCGCCGCCTATATTCCAGTCGCGCATCGCTACCAGGATGCGCCGGCGCAATTGCCGCGCGAGCTGGTGCTGGAAAAAATGCGCGCTTGGCTGGAAGACGACAGCAAACCCAAGGTCGGCCAGAACCTGAAATACGACAGCCATATTTTCGCCAACCAGGGCGTCAACCTGCGCGGCATCGTGCACGATACCCTGCTCGAATCCTATGTGTTCGAATCGCACCGCAGCCACGATATGGACAGCTTGGCGCTGCGCCACCTGAATCACCAGACCATCACCTTCCAGGAAGTATGCGGCAAGGGCGCTTCGCAAATCGGTTTCGACGAAGTCGAGATCGGCCGCGCCACCGAATACGCAGCCGAGGACGCCGATATCACGCTGCAGCTGCACCTGACCATGTGGCCGCACATCGCCGACGACGCCAAGCTCAGGTTCATCTACGAAAAAATCGAAGTGCCGACATCGGTAGTGCTGCAAAAGATCGAGCGCAACGGCGTTCTGATTGACGCCAGCTTGCTGGCGACGCAATCGAACGAGCTGGGCAAGCGCATGCTGGAGATCGAGCAGCTGGCTTATGAACTGGCCGGCCAGCCGTTCAACCTGAGTTCACCCAAACAGCTGGGCGAAATCCTGTTCGACAAGCTCAAGCTGCCGGTGGTCAAGAAGACGCCGTCCGGATCGCCGTCTACCGATGAAGAAGTGCTGCAGAAACTGGCCGAGGATTATCCGCTGCCGAAAGTACTGCTCGACTACCGCAGCCTGTCCAAGCTGAAATCGACCTATACCGACAAGCTGCCGAAGATGGTCAACCCGAATACCGGCCGCGTGCATACCAATTACGCGCAGGCGGTGGCGGTGACCGGGCGGCTGGCGTCCAACGATCCCAACCTGCAGAACATCCCGATCCGCACGGCCGAAGGCCGCCGTATCCGTGAAGCGTTTGTGGCGCCGCCGGACAGCGTGATTGTCTCGGCTGATTATTCGCAAATCGAACTGCGCATCATGGCCCATATTTCCGGCGATGAAAACATGCTGCGCGCCTTTGCCGAAGGCGTGGACATCCACCGCGCCACCGCCGCCGAGATTTTCGGCACGCCGGCAGCCGAGGTCAGCAGCGAACAGCGCCGTTACGCCAAGGTGATCAATTTCGGCCTGATCTACGGCATGAGCGCATTCGGCCTGGCCGGCAACCTCGGCATCGAGCGCGCGGCCGCCCAGATGTATATCGAAAAATATTTCATGCGTTTTGCCGGCGTCAAGCAGTTCATGGACATGACGCGGGTGGAAGCCAAGTCGCAAGGTTACGTCGAGACTGTGTTCGGGCGCCGCCTGTGGCTGCCGGAAATCAATTCGCCCAACGGCCAGCGCCGCCAGGGCGCCGAGCGCGCGGCGATCAATGCGCCGATGCAGGGCACGGCTGCCGACCTGATCAAGTTGTCGATGATTGCGGTGCAAGGCTGGATTGAAACAGAACGGCTAAAATCCAAGATGGTCATGCAGGTGCACGATGAGCTGGTGCTCGAAGTGCCGCAGGACGAGCTGGCGCTGGTGCGGGAAAAGCTGCCGCAGCTGATGGCCGGCGTGGCTGAACTAAAAGTGCCGCTGATTGCCGAAGTCGGTGTGGGCAAGAACTGGGACGAGGCGCACTAAAGACGATGCGCACACGGTTTTTGCGATAGCTGAAGATCAACTTTAAAGGAGAGCTTGATGCCGAATTTGAAAGAAGATTTTGATAGCCTGGTGGCGAAAACCAGCTTGTCCGATGGCGTGGACCGCCGTACATTCATGAAAACCGCCCTGGGTACAGGGTTTGCCGCCGCCGTGCTGCCGGTAACGGCGCAGACCGTGATCAAGACCGATAGCGAGGGCCTCACGGCCGGCGCGCTGGACATCGAGGAAAATGGCCTGAGCGTGCCGATCTACCGCGCGCAGCCAGAGGGGAAAACCAATTTACCGGTGGTGCTGGTGGTCTCGGAAATTTTCGGGGTGCACGAGCATATCGCCGATATCGCAAGGCGTTTCGCCAAGCTGGGTTATCTTGCGATTGCGCCGAATTTGTTCAAGCGCCAGGGCGATCCGGCGGCTTTCGCATCCATCCCGGAACTGTACGTAAACGTGATTTCCAAAGTGCCGGACGACCAGGTGCTGGGCGATCTCGATGCCTGCGTGGCCTGGGCCAAGAAAAATGGCGGCAATGTCAACAAGCTGGCGGTCACCGGTTTTTGCTGGGGCGGCCGCATCACTTGGCTATACGCCAGCCACAACCCCAAGGTCAAGGCTGCCGCGGCGTGGTACGGCGGCCTGGTCAGGGGGAAGGACCCTGAAGGCAAGACAGAGGCCGAGATCAAGGCATTGACGCCGAAGCAGCCGGTCGACATCGCAGCAACCTTGAAAGTGCCGGTGCTGGGTTTGTACGGCGCCAAGGACCAGGGCATTACGCAAGACCATGTGGCGCAGATGAAGGCGGCGCTGGCCAAGGGCAGCAGCAAGTCGGAGATCGTGGTGTATCCGAATTCCGGCCATGCGTTCAACGCCGATTACCGGCCCAGTTATGTCGAGGCGGATGCAAAAGACGGCTGGAAGCGTGTTCTGGCCTGGTTCAAGGAACATGGCGCGAGCTGATGCCCGCGCCTGTATCTGGACGCCTGCCGTCCAGATAGAGCGATATTTGCCGGCTGCCACCGAGTCCCGATAAACAGCTGATTTTGCTGAAATACGTTTGCTGAAATGCAGCAGCTGTGCTTTAATTTGCAACCTTGTTGCATGTAAAGCTGTTTGCCGGAGCAAAAAAATTAATTCCACACTCGTTTCAATCCTCCTGGCGACCATGATCGCCGGCCTCTTCAGCATTACCGCTGCAGCCGTTTTTTCGTTCGCGCTGCTGTCCAAGATGGTCGAGCGCATGGTCAGCCTGTCGGTCGGCATCATGCTGGCGACTTCCTTGCTGCACGCCTTGCCGGAAGCCTTCGAATCGAAGGCGGACAACCATACGCTGTTCGCCGTGCTG
Source organism: Collimonas fungivorans (assembly GCF_001584145.1). Classification (NCBI taxonomy): domain Bacteria; kingdom Pseudomonadati; phylum Pseudomonadota; class Betaproteobacteria; order Burkholderiales; family Oxalobacteraceae; genus Collimonas; species Collimonas fungivorans. The sequence goes on from NZ_CP013232.1 coordinate 1,070,596, forward strand.
CTGGGCGGCCTGCTGGCGTTTTTTGTGCTGGAAAAGTTCGCCATCCTGCGCCATTCGCACCATCACGAGGACGACGGCCACGGCCATCACCACGGGCATGACAAGAAAGAGGCGGGCAAAGCCGGCTGGATGATCCTGGTGGGCGACGGCTTGCACAATTTTACCGACGGCATCCTGATCGCCGCGGCCTTCCTGGCCGATCCGCACTTGGGCCTGATCACCGGCCTGGCCATCATCGTGCATGAGATACCGCAGGAAATCGGCGATTTCATCGTGCTGCTCAACGCCGGTTTTTCGCGCACCCGCGCTTATGTGTATAACCTGATCTGCAGCCTGATGGCGGTGGTGGGCGGCCTGCTCGGCTACTTTACGCTGGAGCGCGGCATGGAATGGATTCCCTACGTGCTGGTATTTGCTTCATCGGGCTTTATCTACATCGCCGTCAGCGACCTGATGCCGCAGATGCAGCGCCGGGCAACCCTGCGCGAAACCATTCCGCAGATACTGCTGATCGGGGCAGGCGTCGCCATCGTGCTGTTCCTGACGCGCCACGCCCACCATCATTAAATGTAGGGCGGCACATAGCGGTCACGCGTGGGCACAAAGGCGTGCCTACCCTACACGCCCTTGGCCATCGGCCGCTTCGGATCTGAGCACCACTCGCTCCATGATCCCGGATACAAGGCGGCGCCGTGCAAGCCGGCGATTTCCAGCGCCAGCAGGTTATGGCAGGCGGTGACGCCTGAACCGCATTGCATGACCGCAGCTTGCGGTTCGCTGATCAGGGCGCCGAATTCCTCATGCAATTGATGGCCGGGCTTGAAGCGGCCGTCCGCTTGCAGATTGTCTTTGAAGAAACGATTCTTGGCGCCGGGAATATGGCCGCCAACCGGGTCTATGGTTTCATTTTCTCCGCGAAAGCGGTCCGGCGCGCGGGCGTCGAGGATAGTCCGCCGCGGATTGGTCAGGTTGAGCAGGATGTCATGCGCATCGACGCTGCTGGTCAGCGCCGGCTTGGCGCTGATGTTGCCGGCCGCGGGCGCCGGCTCGGCAGTCGACAGGCTGCCCGCAGCCGCTTGCCAGGCCGCCAGGCCGCCGTCCAGCACCGCCGCCGAACTGTGGCCGATGGAGCGCAGCAGCCACCACAGGCGGGCGGCATACATGCCGCCCTGGGCATCGTAGGCGACGACCTGGGTATCGTCATTGATGCCCCATTGCCGCAGCGTTGCCAGCAGCGCATCTGTTTCAGGCAACGGATGGCGGCCCTTGAAGCTGCCGTCGGCCGCCTGCTTGGCGCCGGACAGGTCGCGGTCGAGATTGGCGAAACGGGCTCCGGGAATATGGCCGGCATCATATGCCGTCCTGCCGGCGGCGGCATCCACCAGGTCGTGGCGGCAGTCGAGGATGACCCAGTTGGGGTTCTGCGCATTCTGCAGCAAGTTCGCGGCAGAAATCAGCGTCTGGTAGGGATGGGCTTGAGACATGGCATTCCTTTTATCAAGTGTGTGTCAGGTGATGCAGGGCAACGCTCGGCAGTTCATCAAGGGTCGGGCCAGGCGCCCCCGTCTGGGCGACCCCGTCTAGGCGACCCCGTTTAGCCAGCCACTGGTTTTTCCTCATGCAAGGAGCTGAGCGGACGCGCCTTCTTTTGATTATAAAACGTTGCCAGCAAACCGCTTATAAGGATTACGGCGGTGCCAAGCCAGCCGCGCCAGTCCATCTGGTCGTGCCAGATAAGGATGCCCCATATGCTGGAAAAGACAATGCCGGTGTATTGCAGGTTTGCGGTCAGTAGCGGGTTGCCAAGGCGGTAGGCGCGTGTCATGGCCATCTGGGCCAAGGTGGCCGACAGGCTCAGCGTAATCAGCAAGGCCAGGCCTTGCGCGCTATGCGCATGCCAGAGCGGGATGCCGCCGCCGGATAGCAAGATGCTGCCGGCCAGGCCAGCGAGGGCGCTGGTGCTTGAAAAATAGAACACCACCCGATACTCCGGTTCGCCCAGTTTGCCCAGGCGCCGCACCTGCAGGTAAGCCACGGCGGACAGCAGGCCGGATGCCAGCGCGATCATGCCGCCGGTGGTCTGGTCGGCGTCGAACGATGGCCGCAGCAACAGCATCACGCCGATGAAGCTGAGCAGGATGGTGAACGCCATGCCCCATTCGAAACGGCTGTTGCCGCGCCACCAGGCGGCGCCGAACAGGATTGCCGCCAGCCATATCGAGGAAGTGTAGTTGAGGGTGGTGGCGGTCGCCACCGGCAGCAGGCTGAAGGAATAGAACCACAGCGACAGGGCAATCACGCCGATCACGCCGCGCCACAGGTGCTGGCGCGGCATGGGGGTCTTCAGGGTGCCGCCTTTCAGCAGGATCAGGACGACGATGAACAGCATGCCGATCAGGCCGCGGCTCAGTACGATTTCGGCGATGGAGTAGTGGTCGGAGGCGAGCTTGACGCAGACTCCCATGATGGAAAACATGAGACTAGCGAACAGCATCCAGAGTGATTGCATGGGGCGGGAATGAAGTAGAAGAGCGGTGTTGCTATTCTGACTGATTCTGGTCGCAGTGCATGCCCGTGGCGCTAAATAATGACAAAGGGCCGGGGTTTGTGCGCTTCAGCATGCGCACTGACCCCGGCCCCGTTTCCGATCCGGAAATGCTTAGACCAGGCCGTCCTGGCTCCGGTACCACTCGTGGAAATGCTGCATGCCGTCTTCCATCGGCGACTGGTAAGGGCCGACTTCATTGACGCCGCGCTCCATCAGGATGCGCCGTCCGGCATCCATGCGCAATGCAATTTCATCATCTTCGACGCAGGTTTCCATGTATGCGGTGCGTTCCGCCTCGACCATTTCGCGTTCGAACAGCGCAATTTCCTCGGGGTAGTAGAACTCGACCACATTGGTGGTCTTTTGCGGACCGCGCGGCCACAGCGTCGACACCACCAGGACATGGGGATACCACTCGACCATGATGTTGGGATACAAGGTCAGCCAGATCGCGCCGAACTTCGGCGGTTCGCCGTTGTTGAACTTGAGCACTTGCTCTTGCCACTTCTTGTATGCCGGCGAGCCGGATTTCGCCAGGCCGTGGTTGACGCCCACGGTCTGCACGCTGTAATCCTTGCCGAATTGCCATTCCAGGTCGTCGCAGCTGACAAAGCTGCCGAGGCCCGGATGGAACGGTTCGACGTGATAGTCCTCCAGGTAAACCTCGATAAAGGTTTTCCAGTTGTAGTCGCATTCGTGGACTTCGACATGGTCGAACAGGTAGCCGCTGAAATCGAGATCCTTGGCCACGCCCAGTTGTGCCAGCTTTTCGCCGACATGGAAGGCGTTTTGCTCAAACAGCAAGCCGTTCCAGTTTTGCAAGGGCGTCCTGGACAGGTTCATGCACGGCGTTTCGCCGAAATGCGGCGCGCCTATCAGTTCGCCCTTGAGGTCATAAGTCCAGCGATGCAGCGGACAGACGATATTGCGGGCATTGCCGCGGCCGTCGAACATTTTTGCCTGCCGATGGCGGCAGACATTGGATACCAGCTCAATCCCCTGGGGATTGCGCACCAGCATGCGGCCTTCGTTTTCAGAAGCCAGCGTGGCGTAATCACCGACGTTGGGCACCATCAGTTCATGGCCGACGTAACGTGGGCCATTCTGAAACAATTGCTGGATTTCGCGCTTTAACAGCGCTTCGTCAAAGTAGACGTTGACCGGAAGTTGCGCATCGGAGCGCGCGAGCTTGGTTATAGAAGCCAGATCGGACATCCCTCCACCCCCAAATGTGTTGTATCAACCTAAGAGAGAAAGAATCCGCAAAAACCTGTGTTCAAATAATATGAAACGGAAATTTTGGACAGAACCGAGGATTATCCCATAAAAATGCCGGTTTTGGCGCTGTTTTACGCTTTTTATCCAGATACAGCCCTCGAATTTCAACGGCTTATAGAGCTTTGCTCTAAAATAGCGAACTAAACTATTTATAGCCACTATGCCAAAAAATCCGATTTCCGCCAGCAGCCCTGCATCGTTTGAACAAGCGATGGCCGAGCTGGAGCAACTGGTCGCCCAAATGGAAGCTGGCGAGTTGCCGCTGGAAGCATCCGTCGCCGCCTATAAACGAGGATCGGAGCTGGTCAAGTTTTGCGCCGTGCAACTCGAAAAGGTCGACAGCCAGGTCAAAGTGCTGGAAGGCGACATGCTCAAGCCGTTTGCCGGCGAAGCTTTGAAAGACCATAGCAGCGGGGCCGACGAATGACCGCGGCGCAATTGTCAAACCCGGCATCCAGCCTGGCCCCGGAGCCGGCTTTCGCCGCCTGGATGCGGCAGGTGCAGCTTGATATGGAAGTTGCTCTTGGGCAGTTTTTGCCGGCCGAAACCGGCATCCCGACCAGGCTGCACCAGGCCATGCGTTATGCCGTGCTGGATGGCGGCAAACGGGTCCGTCCCTTGCTGGTATTTGCCGCCGGGGAACTGTTTGCAACGCCAGCCGGCGTTGCCCAGCGCGCCGCCGCCGCAGTTGAAATGATCCACGCTTATTCACTGGTGCACGACGACATGCCTTGCATGGACGATGACGCCTTGCGCCGTGGCAAGCCTACCGTGCATGTGCAATACGATGAAGCGACCGCCCTGCTGGTGGGCGACGCCTTGCAGTCGCAAGCATTCGTGGTGCTGGCCGAAGCCGGCGCGGAAATCGGTGCGAAAATTGATTCGGCGCGCCAGATCGTCATGCTGCGCCTGCTGGCGCAAGCCTCCGGCTCGCTCGGCATGTGCGGCGGCCAGGCGATCGACCTGGCCAGCGTCGGCCTCAACCTGTCGCTGACAGAACTGGAACAGATGCACAAGCTGAAAACCGGCGCTCTGCTGCGCGCTTCGGTATTGCTGGGAGCATGGGGTGGCAAGGCCTTGGTGCCGGCTGAAATCCAGGCGCTGGAAGCCTACGGCACCGCCATCGGCCTGGCGTTCCAGGTGGTGGACGATATCCTCGACGCGACCGCGGATTCCGCGACGCTGGGAAAAACCGCCGGCAAGGATGCCGCGCACAACAAGCCGACGTATGTCTCGATCCTGGGTTTGCCGGAATCGCAGGCGCTGGCAGAAAAATTACGCAACGACGCCCACCAGGCGCTTGCGATCTTTGGGAACAAGGCACGCCGCCTGCGTGAGCTGGCGGACTTGATCGTGCAACGCAAGGCTTAGAACAGAAGGCTTAGATATGGAATTACTCAACACAATCGACAGCCCGGCAGACCTGCGCAAACTGACGCGGGCGCAACTCAGGCCGCTGGCCGACGAGTTGCGCGAATTTGTCATCGAATCGGTGGCGCAGACCGGCGGCCACCTGTCGTCCAACCTGGGCACGGTGGAGCTGACGATCGCGCTGCATTACGTTTTCAACACGCCGGAAGACCGCGTGGTGTGGGATGTCGGCCATCAGACCTATCCGCACAAGATCCTGACCGGCCGCCGCGACCGCATGCACACGCTGCGGCAGCTTGACGGCATTTCCGGTTTCCCGCGCCGCAGCGAAAGCGAATACGACACCTTCGGCACCGCCCATTCGTCAACCTCGATTTCCGCCGTGCTGGGCATGGCGCTGGCCGCCAAGACCAAAGGCGAAACCGACCGTCACGCGATCGCCGTGATCGGCGACGGCGCGATGACTGCCGGCATGGTGTTCGAAGCCATGAATAACGCCGGCGTGTATGACGACATCAACATGCTGGTGATCCTGAACGATAACGACATGTCGATCTCGCCGCCGGTCGGCGCCCTGAACCGCTACCTGGCGCGCCTGATGTCGGGGCAGTTCTATGCCCAGGCCAAGAACGTCGGCAAATCGATATTGCCAGGCCCGATGCGGCAGCTGGCCAAGCGTTTCGAAGAACACGCCAAAGGCATGGTGGTGCCTGCCACCATGTTCGAAGAATTCGGTTTCAACTACATCGGCCCGATCGACGGCCACGACCTGGAATCGCTGATTCCGACCTTGCAGAACCTGAAGAACCTGAAGGGGCCGCAGTTCCTGCACGTGGTGACCAAGAAGGGCCAGGGCTACAAGCTGGCGGAAGCAGACCCGGTGCTGTATCACGGCCCGGGCAAGTTCAACCCGGCCGAAGGCATCAAGCCGGCCGCGGTCAGCAAGATGACCTACACCCAGGTATTCGGCGACTGGCTGTGCGACATGGCGGCGCAAGACGACAAGCTGATCGGCATCACCCCGGCGATGTCGGGCGGCTCCGGCCTGGATACGTTCGCCCAGCGTTTTCCGCAGCGCTTCTACGACGTCGGCATCGCCGAGCAGCATGCTGTCACTTTCGCTGCCGGCCTGGCTTGCGAAGGGCTGAAGCCGGTAGTGGCGATCTATTCGACTTTCTTGCAGCGCGCCTATGACCAGCTGATCCACGATGTCGCCCTGCAGAACCTGGACGTGACCTTTGCGCTCGACCGTTCCGGCCTGGTCGGCGCCGATGGCGCCACCCACGCCGGCAACTACGACATGGCGTATCTGCGCTGCATCCCCAACATGGTGGTGATGGCTGCGTCCGACGAAAACGAATGCCGCCAGATGCTGTCGACCGCGTATCACCATAACGGCCCGGCAGCGGTGCGTTATCCGCGCGGGGCCGGTATTGGCGCCGCCATTGTTCCGGAACTGACCACATTGCCTTTGGGTAAAGGCGAAATCAGGCGTCAAGGCCAGAGCGTAGCGATCCTGGCATTCGGTTCCATGCTGGCGCCTAGCGTGGCAGCGGGCGAACTGCTCGACGCCACGGTCGTCAACATGCGTTTCATCAAGCCGCTGGACGTCGAGCTGGTGCTGGAGCTGGCGCAAAGCCACGATGCGCTGGTCACGGTCGAGGAAGGCTCCATCATGGGCGGCGCCGGCTCCGCAGTAGCGGAAGCGCTGGCGGCGGCAGGATGCGTCAAGCCGCTCTTGAATCTGGGCTTGCCGGACCGATTTATAGACCATGGCGACGTCGGCCAGCTGCTGGCGCAATGCGGCCTGAATGCGGAAGGTATCGCCGCATCGATACGCCAGCGCTTCGGCAAGGACCAGCCGCGCCTGGTCGTCAACCAGAATTAAGCGGGCCTGGCCGCCTGCGCCGTTCTCAAGCAATTCAAGCAATTCCAGCCAGGACGCTGCTGCCGATCGAACGGCTGCTTCCAAGCCAGACTTATATCCAACCACCCCGGTTCTCCTGCCGAGCCTGCAGGCGAAGCGGGATCAGGCTGCTGCCGGCAGCCTTTCATTCAAAGGTTAAGCATGAATACTCGTGACCAGAATCTGACGATTCCAGACGTGCAAAGTAGCGTCGACACCCGCCACCTGGCGATCCAGCGCGTTGGCGTAAAAGGCGTGCGTTATCCGGTGACAGTGCGCACCGGAGCAACGGCGCAGCCAACCATCGGCAGCTGGAACATGTACGTGCATCTGCCGGAACAGCAGAAGGGCACCCACATGTCGCGTTTCATCGCCTTGCTGGAAGGCCTGGAAGGGCCGCTGGATGTCGCGTCGTTCGGCGATCTGATGCGCAAGATGGTGACCCTGCTGGACGCCGAGCGCGGCCGCATCGAGCTGACTTTCCCGTATTTCATCAACAAGACCGCGCCGGTTTCCGGCGTGCAGAGCCTGATGGATTACGAAGTGGGCCTGACCGGCGAGATCAGCCAGGGCCAGCTGGAAATCACGCTGAAAGTGCTGGTGCCGGTGACCAGCCTGTGCCCTTGCTCGAAGCAGATTTCTGCCTATGGCGCGCACAACCAGCGCTCGCACATCACCGTCAACGCGGTGCTGGACGGCGAGATCCAGGTCGACCAGCTGATCGCGAAGATCGAAGCGCAGGCATCTTGCGAACTGTTCGGCCTGCTGAAGCGGCCGGACGAAAAATACGTGACCGAGCGCGCGTATGAAAATCCGAAGTTCGTGGAAGACCTGGTGCGCGACGTGGCGGTGGCCCTGAACAATGAACCGCGCGTGCTGGCGTATGTGCTGGAAGCGGAAAATTTCGAGTCTATCCACAACCATTCGGCGTATGCATTGATCGAACACGACAAGCGCGGCAAATAAGCGCGATTGATGTAAAGCGGGCGGGATGATGCCGGTGGCGGCCTCATCCCTTTTTTTACGTGTCCCGCAACCTGTCCTTCTGCCACAACACATCGCTGCCGCCATCCGCGCGGTTCAATACCCGCGACAGCACGAACAGCAAGTCCGACAAACGGTTCACATACTGCCGCACTGCCTCATTCACCGTTTCACTCTTGCCCAGGCTGACGATGCTGCGTTCCGCGCGCCGGCAGACCGTGCGGCAGACATGCGCCAGCGCTGCCGGGCGGTTGCCGCCTGGCAGGATGAAATCCTTGAGCGGCGGCAGGCCGGCATTGTATTTTTCCAGCAGGTCGTCGAGCCGGGCCACCTGGGCCGCGCTGACCAGCGCATAACCGGGAATGCACAGTTCGCCGCCGAGATCGAACAGGTCGTGTTGTATCGATAACAATGCTTCGCGCAGTTCCGCGGCCAGTTGTTCGCACAGCAGCAGGCCCAGCTGCGAATTCAGCTCGTCGACATCGCCGATGGCCTGGATGCGCAGGCTGTCCTTGTCGGTGCGGCTGCCGTCGCCGAGGCCGGTGGTGCCCTTGTCGCCGGTGCGCGTGGCAATCTTTGAGAGTCGGTTACCCATGGTTTTCTGTGTTGATTCGGAGTGGAATGCGGGAGCTTGTACTTTACACCAGCAGAGCGCAGTCCCGCAGAGTAAAATTCAAAGGACAAGGAGACCTTCCAATGAATCACATAGCCGATCTAGCGGCCCAGAAGAAACCGTTGCCCGACGCCTTGCTTGCCACCCTCGGCACTCTGTTTGGCGAACGGTTCTCGACCACCATGGCGATGCGCGAACATCATGGCCGCGACGCCTCTTCGTATGATCCCATGCCGCCGGATGCCGTCGTGTTTGCCGAATCGACCGAAGAGGTCGCCGCTCTGGTCAAGCTGTGCAGCGAATACCAGGTCCCGGTGATTCCTTTCGGCAGCGGCACTTCGCTGGAAGGCCATGTGCTGGCCCTGCAAGGCGGGATTTCCATCGACCTGTCGCGCATGAACCGCCTGCTGGCGATCCATGCCGAAGACCTGACGGCGACGGTGCAGGCCGGCGTCACCCGCAAGCAGCTGAACCACGAAATCAAGGACAGCGGCCTGTTCTTTCCCATCGATCCTGGCGCCGACGCCTCGATCGGCGGCATGGCCGCAACGCGCGCCTCCGGCACCAACGCCGTGCGCTACGGCAGCATGCGCGAGAATACGCTGGCGCTGACGGTGGTGACCGCCGACGGCCGTATCATCAAGACCGGCACCCGCGCCAAGAAATCGGCGGCAGGCTACGACCTGACCCGCATCTTCGTCGGCAGCGAAGGCACGCTGGGCGTGATCACCGAAGTGACCGTCAAGCTCTATCCGCAACCGGAAGCCATTTCGGCCGCGGTCTGTTCGTTCCAGAACATCGCCGACGCCGTCAACGCCGTGATCCAGACCATACAGCTGGGCGTGCCGGTGGCCAGGGTAGAGCTGCTGGATGAAAACGGTGTACGGGCCATCAACGCGCATTCCAAACTGGCGCTGCCGGAACAGCCGCTGCTGCTGTTTGAATTCCACGGCAGCGAGAATGGCGTCAAGGAGCAGGCGGAGCTGGTGCAGGCGGTAGTCGCCGAGCATCATGCCGTGGGTTTTGAATGGGCGACCCGTCCGGAAGACCGTTCGCGCTTGTGGACCGCGCGGCACAACGCCTATTTCGCCTTGCTGCAATTGCGTCCCGGCAGCCGCGCGATTTCCACTGATTGCTGCGTGCCGATCTCGCGCCTGGCGGAATGCATCCTCGAGACCAAGGCCGATTGCGAGGCCAACGGCATGGTGTATTCGATCATCGGTCATGTCGGCGACGGCAATTTCCATGTGCAGATGCTGGTCGATCCCGACGATGCAGCCGACATTGCACGCGCCGAGGGCGTGAATGCGCGCATGGTCAGCCGCGCCATCGGCATGGACGGCACTTGCACCGGCGAGCATGGCGTCGGCCTGCACAAGATCGATTTCCTGATTGAAGAGCATGGCGTGGAAGCGATTGCCACCATGCGCGCGCTGAAACATGCGTTCGATCCGAAGAACATCATGAATCCAGGAAAAATAATCCGGTGGTAAGTCTACGTGTCTAGGTAATAATGCTGAACAAAACCCCATTGATCAATCGCCTGCCGCCGGTGCATGCCTTGTCCGCGTTTGAAGCCGCCGCCCGCCATCGTTCATTTGCACTGGCGGCGGACGAGCTGTGCATCACGCCGTCGGCGCTGTCGCACCGTATCCGTTTGCTGGAAGATTTTGTCGGCGAGCGCCTGTTCTCGCGCGAAGGCAGGACGGTCACCTTGTCCGAATTCGGCCACCGTTACCTGGATGTGGTGCGCAGCGCCTTGCGCACCTTGACCGAGTTCCCGCTGCCGCAGCGTAACGCCCAGGTGCAGCCGCGCGTCAAGATCACCGCGCCGCCGACTTTTGCCCGCCAGCTGCTGATTCCGCATCTGCACGGGTTTGCCAGCCGGCATCCCGAGATCGTGGTCGAGATATTCCTGTCGGTGCCGCTGTACGACCTGAGTTTGACCGAGAGCGATCTCGAAGTACGTTTCGGCGCCGGCAAGTATCCCAACACCACCACCGAGAAACTGTTTGAAGAACCGACCTTCGCCGTCGCCAGCCCCGGATACCTGAAGAAGGTCGGTCCGCTGCACAAGCCTGCCGACCTGCGCAAGGCAAGCCTGCTGCGTTCGGCCCTGGAGCCTTGGCAGCCATGGTTCCAGGCGGCGGGCCTGGACTGGCCTGAACCGTCCTCGGGCTTGCGCGCCGACGACCTTGGCCTGTTGCTGGAGCTGGTGCGCCATGGCCACGGCGTCGGCCTGACCCGCAAGCATTTTGCCCAGCAAATGATCGCGCAAGGGGAAGTGGTGCAGTTGTTCGATATCAGCCTGACTTCGCCGCCCCACGCCTATTACCTGGTGTACCAGCAAAAACCGCAGGAACGGCCGGAAGTGACGACTTTCATTGAATGGATGAAAGATACTTTCAGCCGCATCTGAAGCGGGCGGCCGGTTGCCTGAAAACATTTCACCTGCGCGGCGCAAGCTTTTCAGGCGGATATCCGAGGAAATTGTTCTGTAAAAAACACAATATCGTTATACTCGACAACAGAAAAGACACCCTCAGATAGCCAGCCTGCCAACGGGAAAACAGAATGAATGGGGAAACAGCATCTCCCGCCTCAGCGCCTGCCGAGCCTGCCTTTAGCCCGCTCCGCCAGCAGCAGGTAGTCAGTGCTTTACGGGCGCTGTTGCCGGCGCACGCGCTGTTATCCAATATCGAAGATACCCGGCCCTACGAATGCGATGGCCTGGCCGCTTATCGGCAGACGCCGATGGTGGTGGCGCTGCCCGAGAACGAGGAACAAGTGGTGGCCATCCTCAAGGCTTGCCGCGATCTCAAGGTGCCTATCGTGCCGCGCGGCGCCGGCACCGGCCTGTCCGGCGGCGCCATGCCGATCGCCGACGGCGTGGTCTTGTCCACCGCCAAATTTACCCGCATCGTCAAGCTCGATCCGTATGCGCGGACTGCGGTGGTGCAGCCGGGCGTGCGCAACCTGGCCATTTCCGAAGCGGCAGCCGCGCACGGCCTGTATTACGCGCCAGACCCGTCGTCGCAGATCGCCTGCACCATAGGCGGCAATGTGGCGGAGAATTCCGGCGGCGTGCATTGCCTGAAATACGGCCTTACCGTGCATAACGTGCTGCGGGTGCGGATGGTGACCATCGAAGGCGAAGTGGTCGAACTCGGCAGCGGCGCGCTGGATGCGCCCGGCCTCGACTTGCTGGCGGTCTTCATCGGCTCGGAAGGCATGCTGGGCGTGGTCACCGAGGTCACGGTCAAGCTGATTCCCAAGCCGCAGGCGGCGCGGGTCATCATGGCTTCGTTCGACGACGTGGTGAAGAGCGGCAACGCGGTCGCCAACGTGATCGCCGCCGGCATCATCCCGGCCGGCCTGGAGATGATGGACCGCACCAGCTCACGCATGGTGGAACCCTTCGTCAAGGCCGGCTACGACATCGACGCCGCCGCCATCCTGTTATGCGAATCGGATGGCACCGCGGAAGAAGTGGAAGAGGAAATCGGCCGCATGAGCGCCGTGCTCAACGCCAGCGGCGCCACCCGCATCGAAGTTTCGAGTTCGGAGGCCGAGCGCCTGCGCTTCTGGTCGGGCCGCAAGAATGCCTTTCCGGCGGCCGGCCGCATTTCACCCGATTACTACTGCATGGACGGCACCATCCCGCGCAAGAACCTGGCGCAGGTGCTGCTGGGCATCGAACAGATGGAAAACAAATACGGCCTGCGCTGCGCCAATGTGTTCCATGCCGGCGACGGCAACCTGCATCCGCTGATTTTGTTCGACGCCAATGTGCCGGGCGAATTCCACCGCGCGGAAGAATTCGGCGCCGAAATCCTCGAACTGTGCGTTGCCGTCGGCGGCACCATCACGGGCGAACACGGCGTCGGCATCGAAAAGATCAATTCGATGTGCGTACAGTTTTCGCCGCTGGAGCGTGACGCTTTCTTCAATGTCAAACGCGCCTTCGATACCGCATTCCTGCTCAATCCGGACAAGGCGATCCCCACTTTGCAACGCTGCGCCGAGTACGGCAAGATGCATGTGCAGCGCGGCCAGCTGAAATTTGCGGAACTCCCGCGCTTCTAAACCAGACCCGACAATATGGACGCAGAATCATTCATGCAGCAGGCTAAAGCGCAGGTTCTCGCCGCCGCTGCAGAACGCCGGCCGCTGGAAATCCGCGGCGGCGGCAGCAAGCGCTGGTATGGCCAGCAGGTGCAGGGCGAGCTGCTCGACACGCGCGGCTATAGCGGCGTCATCGATTATGAGCCGACCGAACTGGTGATCACCGCCCGTTGCGGCACGCCGCTGGCCGAGATCGAGGCGCTGCTGGCGCAGCGCAACCAGATGCTGCCATTCGAACCGCCGCATTTCGGCAGCACCGCGACGTTGGGCGGCATGGTCGCCAGCGGCTTGTCCGGGCCGTCGCGGCAGGCGGTCGGCGCATTGCGCGACTTCGTGCTGGGTGCAGTACTGATGGACGGCAAAGGCGATGTCCTGCATTTCGGCGGCCAGGTCATGAAGAATGTGGCGGGATACGATGTGTCGCGCCTGCTGGCCGGCTCGCTTGGCACGCTGGGTTTGATCCTGGAAGTTTCGCTGAAAGTATTGCCGCGTCCGCTCGCCAGCAGCAGCCGCCGGTTCGCCATGGCCGAAGCGGAGGCGATACGCAGCCTCAACCAGTGGGGTGGCTTGCCTTTGCCGATTTCCGCCAGTTGCTGGCAGGACGGCCAGTTGACGTTGCGCCTGTCCGGCGCGCAGGCTGCGGTGAGCGCGGCCGAAAAGAACCTTGGCGGCGAAGCGGTCGCCGATGCGGACGATTTCTGGCAGGCGCTGCGTGAGCAGACACACGCCTTTTTTGCTCCGATGGCGGCGCAGAAGCCCTTGTGGCGGCTGGCGCTGCCATCGACTGCAGCACCGCTGGTATTACCCGGTACTACCCTGATTGAATGGGGTGGGGCGCAGCGCTGGCTGTTCACTGATGCCGACGCGCAGGCGGTGCGGGGCGCGGCGTCCGCCGCCGGCGGCCATGCCACGCTGTACCGCGGCGGCGACAAAGATGCCGGCGTGTTTCATCCGCTGGCGCCGGCGGTGGCGCAGATTCACCGGCGTTTGAAATCCAGCTTCGATCCCGCGGCGATCTTTAATATCGGCCGCATGTATCGGGACTTCTAGTCCGAACCTCAACCAACCTCTAGCGCAGCAAGCCATGCAAACCAATCTAGCCGACTTCATCAAGAATACACGCGCAGGCAAGGAGGCCGATGCCATTCTGCGCGCCTGCGTGCATTGCGGATTCTGCACGGCTACCTGCCCGACATATCAATTGCTGGGCGACGAGCTGGATGGTCCGCGCGGCCGCATTTATCTGATCAAGCAGGTATTGGAAGGGGCCAAGGCTACCGTCAAGACCCAGTCCCACCTGGACCGCTGCCTGACTTGCCGCAATTGCGAATCGACTTGCCCATCCGGGGTCGAATACGGCCGCCTGCTCGATATCGGCCGCAAGGTGGTGGAAGATCAGGTGCCGCGGCCTTTCGCGCAGCAGCTGACGCGCAAGTTGTTGAAAGAATTCCTGCCGCGTCCCTGGCTGTTCAAGCCGGCCATGGCGGCTGGACAATTGCTGCGACCTCTGCTGCCGCGCAAATTGAAAAACAAGGTTCCGGAAAAACAGCAAGCAGGGATTTTTCCGCGCCGCGAGCATGCGCGCAAGATGTTGTTGCTGGACGGCTGCGTACAGCCTGCGATGTCGCCCAATATCAACCACGCCACGGCACGGGTGTTCGATGCGCTCGAGGTGCAGCTGCTAGTGGCGCCCAAGGCCGGCTGCTGCGGCGCCATTCGCTATCACCTGAACGATCAGGCCGGCGGCCTGGACGACATGCGGCGCAACATCGACGCCTGGTGGCCGTATGTCATCGGCAGCAATGGACAAGGCGTCGAGGCGATCGTCATGACTGCCTCAGGTTGCGGCGTCACTGTCAAGGAATACGGCCATCTGCTGGCGGCCGATCCGGCCTATGCCGTCAAGGCCAAAGCCATTTCAGCGCTGACCAAGGACCTGAGCGAAATCTTGCCGGCGTTCGAAGCAGAGCTGCAGGAAAAACTGCATGGCAAATTTCCCCAGCGCGTGGTTTACCATCCGCCATGCACCTTGCAGCACGGCCAGCAGATCCACGGCAAGGTGGAAGGGCTGTTGCGCAGCGTCGGCGTCGATGTGCAGCTGTGCGCCGACAGCCATTTGTGCTGCGGTTCGGCCGGCACCTATTCCGTATTGCAGCCGGAACTGTCGTATCGCCTGCGCGACAACAAGCTGAACAGCCTGCAGGCGACCCAGCCGGACATGATCGTCTCCGCCAATATCGGCTGCCTGACCCATCTGCAATCAGGCACGCAGACGCCGGTCAGGCATTGGATAGAACTGCTGGACCAGGCGCTGGCCTGACGGTCAAGGTCAGCGGCGCGGCGTCGTTAAAACTGATGGCGGATGCCGATTGCCGCGACAATCTGCTTGCCATTGGAAGACGGCGTCCCATTTTGCGAATCGCCGACAACTGCGACGGCGTCGACCGCTGTCACCCCATCTTTACCCAAGGTCTGGCCGCGCGCCTTTTGATAGGCTTCCAGGAAGTAGAGTGCGGTGCGTTTGGAGAAATCGTAGGTCTGTTCCAGGGACAGCTGCTGATAGCGGGCCGGGTTGCTTATGCCGTTGGCGGCCGATTCGCGCGTATAGCTGTAGCCGGCTGCCAGCGTGACGGCCGGTGTCAGTTTATAGCTTGAAATCAGGCCTGCCGTGTTGAAGCTGGCCTGATGCGTAAACAAGGAAGCTGCTCCGGGCGTCATCTGGACATTGGAAAAATTCAGGCCCAGCATCAGGTTGCCCGACGCCTGGTAGCGCGCGGCGGCGGCGATCATCTGCACCGACCTGGCGGAGGCATAACCGGCGTTGACGGGAGACTGGGCATAACTGCCCGAGGTGACGTTCGGATCCCAGGGCGCAAAGCCTTTCAGGTTGTTGTTGGTCAGCTTGAGGTATCCCAGCGCAACGCTAAACGCGTTGATGTCATAGCGCAGCGCCGCACTCACGGTATTGCCCGAGCCCATGGTTCCGGCATTTTCGCCGAAACCATACAAGGCGCTGGCCTGGAAACCGGCTATCACCGGTGTCGCATAGACCAGGGAATTGTTGATGCGTATGGTCGTGTCGAGGCCGTCCAGGTCGCCTGGATGGGAACCTGTGGCGCCTGTCAGCACGCCGGTTGGCCCCAGCCCGCCGACGTAACGCCAATACGGCGTGTACTGGCGCCCGAGGGTAAAAGTGCCATAGCCGGCATTGCTCAAGCCGATAAAGGACTGGCGGTTGAACGCCTTGCTGGGATCGCTCTGGGCGCCATTGTCGATGTTGAATCCCTGCTCCAGCGTGAAGAGGGCTTTGCTGCCGCCGCCCAGGTCTTCGCTGCCGCTGAAACCCAGTTTGCTGGCATTCAGGTTGCCGCTGTTCATATAGGTGTTGGCGTGGCCGCGCTGGCTGCTGGAGTAGATGATTGCAGCGTCGGCGGTGCCATAGATGGTGACGCTGTTTTGCGCGCGGACATGGCTTGCGCCGGCCAGCGAGGCCGCTGCAGTCAGCAGCGCCAGTGTTTTATGTTTCATGTGTCTCCCGTATAGTTATTGGACTGCTGGCTTGGTGATTCTTATCTGGATTTCTCGGTAGCCATCGACGATGGCATCGCTCACGACGGGGGCATTTGAGGCCAGCCGGCGAGTTTCATGTTTTGGCAGGAGCAGGGCCACGATGTCGGACGCCGGCTGCACGCCGCTGCATCCGACCGTGATTTCCAGGACCGATGCGTGGCTCTGCACATGGATTTTCCACAGGCTGCTCTGGCCGTTCTTGTAGGCATGGCTGGCGCCGTCGTCGTCGAAAAATTCAGCGGCGAAACTGCCGTCGGCCTGGTGCGGAAAGAGCATGAAGCCTTGCTGGTGCGCGGGCCGGTTGAAATGCTGTTCGGCGACATTGACGGCGATGGCGCTGCCGGCCCTGGCCAGCAGCGGCGGCTGGTCGCCGACGGCAGGCAGCACAATTTCCTGCCCGCCATGATGATGCGCACCGCTCCAGAAATCGTACCAGCCGGCGCCGGCCGGAAGATATACGGTGCGGCTGTGCTGGCCCGGCTCTACCACGGCAGCCAGCAGCAGGTTTGGGCCGACCAGCATGTCGTCGTTTTCCGCGAAGCATTGTGGATCGTCGGGAAACGCCAGGAAGGTCGGCTTGATCATCGGTTCGTAGTGCTGGTGATAGCGCCACAGCAGATCGTAGAAATACGGCGTCAGGCGGGCGCGCAGCTTTAGCAGGTTGCGGATGGCGCCGGTGATTTCCGGATACATCCAGGCTTCGTTGACGGTCTTGTCGTCGTTCCACGAGTGGATCGAAAAGCGCGGCATGAAAATGCCGAACTGGACCCAGCGCAGCAACAGCTCCGGGCCCGGAGCCGGGCCGCTGAAGCCGCCTATATCATGGCCGGTGTTGGAGACGCCGGACAAGGCCAGGCCGATGCCCATCTTGATGTTGTACTTGAGCGTCTGCCATGAAGTGTAGTTGTCGCCGGACCAGGTCTGCGCATAACGCTGCATGCCGGCCGCGCCGGAACGCGAAACCAGGTAGGGACGCTGTTGCGGCGCGAAGGCGGTTTGCGCTTCTCGCGAAGCCATCATCATCAGCAAGGTTTGCAAGCCCTTGGCTTGGACTGCCTTGAACGGCTTGCCGAAGCCGTTGGCGACGGCTTGCGGATTGAGCACCTGGAATTCGTTATTGTCGTTCCAGGTGCTGGCGATGCCGTATTCCAGCAGAGAGCTGGTCACCGACTGCTTCCACCAGTCGAAGGTGTCGGGGTTGGTGAAATCCAGGTAGGCGCCGATTTCATCCCAGAACTGCACCATCTCCGGTTCGCCGTCCTGGTCGGTGATGAACAGGCCAAGGTCCCGTGCTTCGGCAAAACAGGGATGGTCCTGCAGCAGGCACGGCTTGATATTGGCGCACAGGTGCACGCCATGCTTCAGGTAGTGCTGCGCAAATTCCTTGGGATCGGGGAATTTCTCGCGATTCCAGTTGAAGACATACCGTTTGTCACCGATCGAGGTGTAGCCGGAGGACAGGTGGAACGACTCGCACAGCATGTCGTGCCGCTCGCAGTTTTCCAGGAATTCATTCATCTTTTCCTGTGCGTTCGGAGCGTCGGTATACGTCATGGTCGAACCGGAATAACCCAGGCCCCATTTCGGCGTGAACGCCGGCTGGCCGGTCATCCAGGTATAGCGCCGCACCACTTGCTCCATGTCGTCGCCGGCGATGAAGTAATAATCCAGGTCGCCATGGTCGGCGACGAAATAGCGGTAGTGGCCATGGTAGTTGTCCATCTCGCAGCCCATGTCCAGCTTGCCTTCCGACAGCGTGTCGTAGAACAGGCCGAAACTGGTTTTCTGCCGCTTGTTCCAGGTCAGGTAGAACGGGATGTGCTTGTACAAGACATCCGTGCTGCTGGCGTTGTAGCCCATTGCATCGATGGTTTTCAGGGAATAGCTGCGGCCATGGCGGTTGGTGTCGCCGCTGCGTTCGCCGAGGCCGAAATACATTTCGTCGCGAGCGTCGCGCTTGAGGTAGTGATAGACCTTGTCGTCCCAGTAGCCGAAATTCACATGTTGCGTGCTGCGATCCTGTGCGACGTTTTGCCAGACGCCGTCCTTGCGGGTTTCCCAGCTGCAGAAGAAGCCTTTGAGCTGCACCGTTAGCCGGATTTTTCCGGTCTCGACCTGCAAGGCGCCGCCATGTTCTTCCGCCGTGTAAGCAGGCTGTGCGAAACCTGACAACGAGAAGCGGTCGCGTCCTGCCAGCGGCAGCTGCTGGTCGCCCGGCGCAATCGCCCAGGTATGAGGAAAGTGCAGGCTGGCGTCGGGCAGCACCATGACGCGGATGATGTCTTGTTCCAGCACGAAGATGTGGGCGGCCTGGCCGCCGGATCCCTTGAGCGTCAGCATGGCGCCCTTGCGAGCGGTGAGATGAAACTCGGGTATTTGTTTGACTGACATGAGAATCTCCAGTTTCTGGTTCAGTTGCCGGCAACGCTGCTGTCTTTGTAGCCGCGATACAGCAGGAACAGGATCGTTACGCCCACCACGTCAAACATGCCTAGCGCGGCGAACAGCGGGGTATAGCCGATGGATTCGGCCAACTGCCCGATCAGCAGCGAAAACGAGAGCCCGCCGATCCAGCTGATCATGCCGGTCAGGCCGTTGGCCGTGCCGACTTCGCGGGTGTTGAAGACGTCGGTGGTCATGGTGTTGACCAGGCCGGAAATCATTTGATGGGAAAAGCCGCCTATGCAAAACAGGGCGATCGCCACGTAGGGGCTTTCTACATAGCCGACAAAACCGACGCTGGTCATCAGCAGTGCGCCGGTGGCGATGCCGGCGATGCGCGAGCTGACCAGCTTGAATTTGAAATGCTTCATCAGGAACGGCGACAGATAACCGCCCAGGATGCCGCCCATGTCGGCGGCAAAGAATGGCATCCAGCCGAAGATGGCGAACTCTTTCAGGTTCATGCCGCGCACCGAAATGAAGTACAGCGGTATCCAGAAATTGAAGGTTTGCCAGGCTGGTTCTGCCAGGAAGCGGGTGATTGCGATCCCCCAGAAGCGGCGGGTGCTGACGATCGTCCGCACCGATGGCTTGGCGTGGGCCTGGCTTTCGGCAATGCTTTCCTGGCCGGAGAGGATATAAGCGCGCTCCGTATCGGACAGGTTGGGATGGTCTTTAGGGGCGCGGTAAAAGAAGAACCACAAGCCGGCAAAGATGAAACCCAGCGCGCCGGTCGCGACAAATGCCGATTGCCAGCCGTGCTTGTAGAGCAGCCATGCTACGAGCACCGGTGCGATCACCGCGCCCATCGAGGTGCCAGCGTTGAAATAACCCACGGCCACCGAGCGCTCTTGTTTGGGAAACCACTCCGATACTGCTTTTACCCCGGCCGGAATCGCGACAGCTTCGGTCAGACCGAGCAAGCCGCGGAAAAACGCCAGCGATATCCAGCCGGTGGCAAGGCCGTGCAGCATGCCAACCACCGACCAGGCGGCGGCAAACAGGGCAAAGCCCACTTTCAAGCCGAGAAAATCGATGATGTAGCCGCATACCGGCTGCATGATGGTGTAGGCCACCTGGAACGCCGCCACCACATACGAATATTCCTTGGTGCTGAACGCCAGGTCGTGTTTCAGCGTATCCGCCAGCACGCCCAGCGAGTTGCGCGAGATGTAGTTAAGTATGGTGCCAAAACAGACGAGGGCAATAATCCACCAGCGCAGACCTTTGATACGTTTCATTGTTTTGTCTCGGTTAGTTTTTATTTATGTGATTGATATCTGACTGAGCGCCAGCCCGGCGTTACGACGGTTCCGGAATATCCGGACCGGAAAAATCCATCCGCAAATCGCAGCTGAACGTGTGGCCGGGGGATAATGTCTGCAAACCGGTATTGGGGAGGCCGGATTGCGCCAGGTTGACTGCATTTGCCACATGGGTCACCGGTTCGATGCAGAAGTAGTCGCCCGCCTTGGGGGCATGCAGCACCAGGTGCGACAGCAGGGGGGAGGCGGAGATCGCGATCTGGTGTTGCCGGCCGTCTCCGATCGTGGCTCGCCGGTTCCAGCCGCCGTAATACAGCGTCAGTTCCTCATCTTGCGTAATGCCGCGCGGAACGTCGTAGTCATGTTGCAGAGGGACGCCGCCGACGCCAGTGGCGACATGTCCGGCATCGGCTTGCCATAACTGTTGCGCGGCAAAGGAAACCTGGCGCGCAAAGCGCCGCGGGAAATACGGGTGGAAACCTGCGCCGAGCGGCATGGGAGGAAGCGCTGCATCGCCGGTATTGGTGACTTCCATCTTCATGGCAAGCGCGCCGGCCACCAGGCTTATCGTCTGTTTTGCCTGGAAGCGCCAGGGCCAGCCGCTGTCGCCGGCGGCATGGACATACAGCATGGCGGCGCTGCTGCCGTCGCAATCCAGCAGCTGCCACTCGGCGCGGTGGCCAAAACCGTGCATGGCGTGCGGTTCTCCCGGGTGTAGCGGCAGGCTGATGTCCAGGCCGGCCCAGGAAAATGCGCCGCCGCGGATACGGTTGGAGAATGGCAGCAACGGGTAGATGCCGGCCTTGGGCCAGGCACTTGCCTGGAAGCCGTGGCGGCGGCAGTGTTCCGGCATGGGGACGATCCAGTCGATCGCACGTCCGTCTTGCAACGAGCTGAGAGAAGTGACGCGGCCGCCGGCGGACGGCGACAGCGTCAAATGCCAGCCGCCGTTGCCGAGGCTGATTTCCGGTGCGAGCAGGAGTGTTTTCATTGGGCGCTCACTGGATGCTTTAGCGCAGCAGGCAAGGCTTCTTGTTATCGAATTTCCAGCCAGGGATCAGGTATTGCATGGCCACGGCGTCGTCGCGTGCACCCAGCCCCATGCCGCGGTAGAGCTGGTGCGCCGCTTCCAGTTCTGCCAGGTCGAGCTCGATGCCAAGCCCTGGTTTTTTCGGCACTTCGACCATGCCGCCGGCGATCTGCAGCGGCTCTTTGGTCAGGCGCTGGCCATCTTGCCAGATCCAGTGCGTGTCGATGGCGGTGATGTCGCCCGGCGCCGCCGCGGCGACATGGGTGAACATCGCCAGCGAGATATCGAAATGGTTATTGGAATGCGAACCCCAGGTCAGGCCCCATTCGCGGCACATCTGCGCCACCCGCACCGAGCCCTGCATGGTCCAGAAGTGCGGATCGGCCAGCGGGATGTCTACCGACTGCAGCTGGATCGCGTGGCCCATCTCGCGCCAGTCTGTCGCGATCATGTTGGTGGCGGTCTGCAAGCCAGTGGCGCGGCGGAATTCCGCCATCACTTCACGTCCTGAAAAACCGTTCTCGGCGCCGCAAGGATCTTCGGCATAGGCCAGCACCGCATGCTGGTCGCGGCACAGACGAATGGCATCCTTGAGCAGCCAGCCGCCGTTCGGATCAAGCGTGATGCGGGCCGCCGGGAAACGTTCGGCCAGCGCCGTCACCGCTTCGATTTCGTCTTCGCCGCGCAGCACGCCGCCCTTCAGTTTGAAATCGTTGAAGCCGTAGCGTTGGTACGCGGCTTCGGCCAGCGCCACCACTGCCTGGGAGCTCAGGGCGGGTTCATGGCGCAGCCGCAGCCAGTCGTCGGCGGCGTCCGGTGCGCTGGCGTAGGGCAGGTCGGTGGCGTTGCGGTCGCCGACGTAGAACAGGTAACCGAGCATTTTCACCGCATCGCGCTGCTGGCCTTCGCCCAGCAATGCCGCTACCGGCACGCCGAGGAATTTGCCCAGCAGGTCGAGCAGCGCGGCCTCGAGCGCCGTCACCGCATGGATCGCGATACGCAGGTCGAAGGTTTGCAGGCCGCGGCCGCCGGCGTCGCGGTCGCCGAACGCCGTGCGCGCGCTGTTGAGGATGGCCTGGTAGTTGCCTATGGATTTCCCCAGCAGCAGCGGGCGCGCATCTTCCAGCGTCTGCCGGATGCGTTCGCCGCCCGGCACTTCGCCCACGCCGGTATTGCCGGCGCTGTCGCTGAGGATCACGATGTTGCGCGTGAAGTAGGGGCCGTGCGCGCCGCTCAGGTTGAGCAGCATGCTGTCGCGGCCGGCTACCGGCACCACGCGCATGTCGACGATATGGGGAGTGCCAGGGACCGGAGAGCTGGTGTTCGAATCTGTCATGAAAGGTTGCCTGTGGCTGTGTTTGTTGTGGTGATTTGTTGTCTTAATTGCTAAAAATGGGACCGCTACCAAATCGTATTCGAGTAAATGGTAGCGGTCCCATTTTTGGCTGTCAACGGATTTTTTGCGAAACGAGGAGTTAAACGCTGGCGCGCTCTATGATGGAGAAGCCGAGATCGCAGATCGGTTCGGCCACGCTTTTGCCTTCGGAGCGGTCGATGATGAAACGCGCCGCGGTGCTGCCGATTGCGGTGCCGTCGATACGGACCGTGGTCAGCGGCGGATGCAGGTCGCGCGAAAAACTGAGGTCGCCCAGGCCGATGACGGCTAGCTGGCCGGGGATGGCGATGCCGCTGGCTTGCGCTTCTATCATCACGCCCAGGGCCAGCAGGTCGGAGCTGCAAAACACGGCGTCGATATCAGGTGCGCGCTGCAATAATTCCCGCAGTCCGCTACGGCCATTGCCAAGCGTGGTGGGCGCCGTCACCAGGCAGGCCGGCACTTCGGTTTCCTGCGGCCGCGCCATGCCGAGCCGGACCGCGGCCTCGGAAAACGCCGTGGCGCGGCGCCGGCTGCGCTCATCGTCGCCGCTGATGGCGGCCACCCGGCGCTTGCCTTTGCTGTGCAGGTATTGCGCCACTGCGGCGCCGATCTTTTCGTGGGAAAAACCGACCAGCATGTCGACCGGGGTCGGCGTCAGGTCCCAGGTTTCCACCACCGGGATGCCGCTTGCCAGCAAGCGCCGGCGCGCCTGCGGCGAACGGGTGATGCCGGTCAGCACGATGCCGTCCGGACGGCGGCCGATAATGGCGTCGAGCAAGGCATCCTCGCGCGAGTTTTCATAGCCGCTCTGGCCCAGCATCACCTGGTAGCCGGCGCCGGCCAGGGTGTCGGTCAGCGCTTCCACGGTTTCCAGGAACATCGGGCCGGACAGGGTCGGCACCACGGCTGCCACCAGGCGGCTTTTCTGCGAGGCCAGCGCGCCGGCCAGCAGGTTCGGCACATAACCGGTCTGCAATACGGCGGCTTGTACTTTTTGCAGGACCTTGGCGGAGACGGCGTCTGGCGTATTCAGCGCGCGCGACGCCGTAATCGGGGCGACACCCGCGAGTTTGGCGACGTCGCGCAAGGTGAAGCCGCCGGCTTTACGGCTGCCTTGGCGGCTGCCTTTGCGGCGCGCGGCGACATCGGCGACGACAGCATTCATCAAGGATTCTTTTTCCATGGTGAAATTCTAACATTAGAAAATGATACCGTTACCATTTTGCTGGGCAATGCGACAAAATGCGATTTGCATTCTCCCCCACGCGGGGCAAATCCCATCATAATAAAAGCCTTTGAAAAATCCGCACGGGACAGGGTTCATGCCAGAGATATCAACGCTAAATCTTAACGGTCGCCAGCGGGAGCTGTTGAGTTATGTGCAACGTGACGGCTTCGTGACGGTAGAGCATCTGGCGACGCGTTTCAAGATCACCCAGCAGACGATACGGCGCGACATCAACCTGCTGGCGGAACTGAACCTGCTGCAGCGTTATCACGGTGGCGTCGGCCTGCCTTCCAGCGCCGAGAATATCGCTTACGGCGCCCGGCAAGGCTTGTATTCCGAGGAGAAGCGCCGCATCGCCGCACTGGTGGTGGAGCACATTCCCGACCAGGCCACGCTGTTCATCAACCTCGGTACGACCAACGAGGAAGTCGCCAAGGCCCTGAGCCGGCGCCGCAACCTGCGCGTCATCACCAATAACCTGAACGTGGCTGCCATCATGAGCGGTTATCCGGGCTGCGAGGTGATCATCACCGGCGGCGTGGTGCGCGCCCGCGACCTCGGCATCACCGGCGAAGAAACCATCGATTTCATCCGCCGCTTCAAGGTCGATTTCGGCATCATCGGCATCTCCAGCATCGAAGCCGACGGCACTTTGCGTGATTTCGATTATCGCGAGGTGCGGGTGTCGGAAGCGATCATCGAGCATTCGCGCACCGTATTCCTGGTGGCCGACCACTCGAAGTTCTGGCGGCCGGCGCTGGTGCGGCTTGGCGATATTTCGAAAATCAATGCGCTGTTTACCGACAAGCCGGTGCCGGAAACCATGGCCGGCATTTTCGAAGAAGCGAAAATCGATGTGTTCGTTGCTGACGACGGCGCGTCTGCAGACTAGCAAATAATCCCGCAGGGCCGTTCGTGCGCTGCAATCCTCCCCTGGCCTTGAATCTGTGGATAGTGTTTATCTATCCATAATTAAGTTTATATCTATCGGATAATTGCTTTTGATAAATATAAACGATTATCAATGTTCGAATTCGAACAATATACTTTCGAATATAAATATTTTATGATGTGCGGTGACATTACAGGCTGCGTGCGGTATTAGCGTGGCTTGTCCGATGAGCAAGTTGCCGACACAAGGAGATGGCTGTGGCATCAAGTGAAATTGTAGATTTGCTGGTGGTGGGCGGCGGCGTCAACGGCGCCGGGATCGCGCGCGACGCCGCCGGGCGCGGACTGAGCGTGTTGCTTTGCGAACAGGACGACCTTGCCTCGCACACGTCATCGGCCAGCACCAAGCTGATACACGGCGGCTTGCGTTACCTGGAGCACTACGAATTCGGCCTGGTGCGTAAAGCGCTGCAGGAGCGCGAACTGCTGCTGCGCCTGGCGCCGCATATCATTGCGCCGCTGCGTTTCGTGATGCCGCATGTGTCGAGCCTGCGGCCGGCCTGGATGATACGCGCGGGTCTGTTTTTATACGACAACCTGAGCAAACGCGAATTGCTGCCAGGGTCGCGCTCCATCGATTTCCGCAAGCATCCGGCCGGCGCACCGCTGAAAAAGACCTTGAGCAAAGGGTTTGTGTATTCCGACGCTTCGGTGCAAGACGCGCGCCTGGTGGTGCTCAATGTGATGGACGCCAAGGAACGCGGCGCTTCCATCCTCACCAAAACCCGTCTGATCGAAGCCAGGCAAGGCACGCAATACTGGGACGCCACCCTGCTGTCGACTATTAGCGGCGAGACTACCAAGGTCAAGGCGCGCTGCGTGGTCAACGCTGCCGGGCCTTGGGTCGCCAGCCTGTTGAACAGCGCCCTGAATACGCCGGCGCAGCATCACATCCGCCTGGTCAAAGGCAGCCATATAGTCACCAAGCGCCTGTTCGACCACGATCACGCCTATATCTTCCAGAACCCCGACAAACGCATCGTGTTCGCGATTCCGTATGAAAGCGACTTTACCCTGATCGGCACCACCGATGTCGAATACAGCGGCAATCCGGGCAAGGTCGAGATCTCGGACGAAGAAACCGCCTACCTGTGCGAATCGGTGAGCCGCTATTTCGAAACCGCGGTGACGCCGCAGCAAGTGGTCTGGTCGTATGCCGGCGTGCGGCCGCTGCTGGAAGAAGAAGTCGCCAATCCTTCCGCAGTGACCCGCGACTACCGCCTGGAATTGCGCAACGAGCAGGGACTGGCGCCGGTGCTGTCGGTATTCGGCGGCAAGATCACCACTTACCGCCGGCTGGCGGAAGAAGCCATGGAACATTTGCAGCCGCTGTTCGGTTACATGAAATCGCACTGGACCGCGCACGAAGCGCTGCCGGGTGGCGATATCGCCAATGCCGATTTCGCCGATTTCCAGCGCATTTTCCAGCAGCGCCATGGCTGGCTGCCGGCCAGCCTGGCGGCGCGTTATGCGCGCACTTACGGCACGCGCGCGGCGCGCCTGCTGGACGGCATTCACGACATGGCCGGCCTGGGCGAACTGTTCGGCGCTGACTTGCATGAAGCGGAAGTGCGCTATCTGATGGACCACGAATGGGCGCTGACTGCCGACGATATCCTGTGGCGCCGTTCCAAGCTGGGATTGCGTTTCGACGCCGCCGGCGTCGAGCGTTTGCGGGCCTGGCTGGAGATGCAGCAAGCATCTGCGCCGGCGGCCATGCTGGCCTGAGTGCTTACCTGAAGTTTTGCCCGGCAGGCAATAGCGCCGGAAGATAAAAAGACGGATCCGGTTTCGTTGCCGGATCAAAGTCGCCCGGTCCGCGCAGGCGGATTCACCAACCTTGGAGTAGACAAGTTGAAAGATAAATACATTTTAGCCCTGGATCAGGGGACCACCAGCTCGCGCGCCATCCTGTTCGACCGTCAAGGCAATATCGTTTCTTCAGCGCAGAAAGAATTCCGCCAGATCTATCCGCAGCCGGGCTGGGTCGAGCACGATCCGCAGGAAATCTGGTCGACCCAGGTGGGCGTCGCCGCCGAGGCCTCGACCAATATCGGCCTGAACGGTACGTCGATCGCCGCCATCGGCATCACCAACCAGCGTGAAACCACCGTGGTCTGGGATCGCGAAACCGGCAAGGCGGTGTACAACGCCATCGTCTGGCAAGACCGCCGCACGGCGGCATTCTGCGACCAGCTTAAAGCCGACGGCCTGGCCGAAACCATCCGTGAAAAGACCGGTTTACTGGTCGACTCTTATTTTTCCGGCACCAAGATCCGCTGGATCCTGAACAACGTTGAAGGCGCGCAGCAGCTGGCGGATCAGGGGCGCCTGGCGTTCGGCACCATCGATACCTGGCTGGTATGGAACATGACTCGCGGCAAGCTGCACCTGACCGACGTCACCAATGCATCGCGCACCATGCTGTTCAATATCCACACCATGGAGTGGGATGACGAGCTGCTCAAGATCATGGGCGTGCCGCGCAGCATGCTGCCGGAAGTCCGCTCTTCCAGCGAAGTCTACGGCCACACGGAAATTTCCGGTTTCGGTTCCGAAATTCCGCTGGCCGGGATTGCCGGCGACCAGCAGGCAGCCTTGTTCGGCCAGATGTGCACCGAGCCCGGCATGGTCAAGAATACCTACGGCACCGGCTGCTTCATGGTGATGAATACCGGCACCAAGCCGATCATCTCGAAGAACAACCTGCTGACCACGGTCGCCTGGAAAATCGGCAACGAAGTCAACTACGCGCTGGAAGGCAGCATCTTCATCGGCGGCGCCGTGGTGCAGTGGCTGCGCGACGGCCTCGGCATCATCAAGACCTCGACTGAAATCGAAGCGCTGGCGCGCAGCGTCAAGAGCAGCGACGGCGTCTACCTGGTGCCGGCGTTTGCCGGCCTCGGCGCGCCGCACTGGAATCCGCATGCACGCGGCACCATCTTCGGCATTACCCGCGGCACCACCTCGGCGCACTATGCGCGCGCCGCGCTGGACAGCATCGCCTATCAAACCATGGATGTATTGAAAGCCATGGAAGCCGACGCCGGCATCGTGATCCCGGAACTGCGGGTCGACGGCGGCGCCACCGCCAACAACCTGCTGATGCAATTCCAGTCAGACATCCTCGGGGTCGACGTGGTGCGTCCGAAAGTGACGGAAACCACGGCGCTGGGCGCGGCCTACCTGGCTGGACTGGCGGTCGGCTACTGGAGCAGCACCGACGACGTGCGCGGCCAGTGGCAGCTCGACCAGCGCTTCAAACCGGCGCTGCCGGCGGATGAAGTGAAAACCAGCATCAAAGGCTGGCAGCGGGCGATTGCAGCGGCAACGGTCTGGGCAGATTCCTGAAGATCAGTCGCTAGGCTAGCTCCACTGTTGGATAAAAACAGAACGGAACGCAGACCAGAATCTGCGTTCCTCTCACTTCCTATTTCCGAAAGAGTTGATCATGACTCCCTTTTTAGCTGAATTCGTAGGCACCGCCCTGATTGTCCTGCTTGGCAACGGCGTGGTTGCCAACGTTCTTTTAAGTAAAACCCATGGTCACGGCAGCGGCCTGATCGTGATCACGGTCGGCTGGGCGATGGCGGTGTTTGTCGGTGTGTTCGTGGCGGCATCCTCCAGCGGTGCTCACCTGAATCCGGCCGTGACCCTGGCGTTGGCGGTGGCCGGCAAGTTTGCCTGGGGCAGCGTGCCCGGTTATATCCTGTCGCAGATGCTGGGCGGCATGATGGGGGCTTTCCTGGTGTGGCTGGTTTACCGTAATCACTTTGCCGAGACCACCGACGGCAACCTGAAGCTGGCGGCGTTCTGCACCGCGCCGGCGATCCGCAACACCTTCGGCAACGTGGTGTCGGAAGTGGTCGGCACCTTCGTGCTGGTCTACTGCGTGCTGAACATCGCTTCGCCGAAGATGGGCCTGGGCGCGCTGGATGCCTTGCCGGTGGCTTTGCTGGTGATGAGCATCGGCGTTTCGCTGGGCGGCACCACGGGTTACGCGATCAACCCGGCGCGCGACCTCGGGCCGCGCCTGATGCACGCATTGCTGCCGATTCCCGGCAAGCGCGACAGCGACTGGGGTTATGCCTTGGTGCCTGTGGTGGGTTCAATTTGCGGCGGCGTGCTGGCGGCGCTGGTGTATGGCTTGCAGATGGCGCACTGACCTGCGATGATGATGTGACCGGATCGGCTGGCCGCAAGGCCGGAAACCGATCCGGGATGTTCCTGCCTTATTTCCCCAGCAATTTCTCAATATCGGCCGCCAAGGCTTCCGGCTTGGTCTGCGGCGCAAAACGGTCGACTACGCCACCGTCCTTGTTCACCAGGAACTTGGTGAAATTCCATTTGATTCCCTCGCTGCCGAGCAAGCCCGGCGCCGCGTTCTTCAGGTATTGGTAGAGCGGGGCCGCGTGATCGCCGTTGACGTCGATCTTCTCGAACAGGGGAAAGGTGACGCCGTAGTTTTTCTCGCAGAAAGCGCCGATTTCGTCGGCGGTTCCCGGTTCCTGGGCGCCGAACTGGTTGCAGGGAAAACCGAGCACTTCGAAACCCTGCTCGTGGTACTTCTGGTAAATCTCTTCCAGTCCCTTGTATTGCGGCGTGAAACCGCAGTTGCTGGCGGTGTTGACGATCAGCAGCACCTTGCCGCGAAAGGCTGCCAGCGACTCGGGCGTGCCGTCTAGTTGCTTGACGGTGAAATCGTAAATGCTGGTGTCGTTGCTCATACTATCCCCAGGTGTTCAGTGCCGGCAGACAGGTCGCGGTCTTTTGCATCCTTGCCGCGCAGCTTGATGGAAAGCCGCAGGTCGTTGACCGAATCGGCGTTGCGCAAAGCGTCTTCGTAACTGATTTTATCTTCTTCGTACAAATCGAACAGGGCCTGGTCAAAAGTCTGCATGCCGAGCTCGCGCGACTTCTTCATGATTTCCTTGATTTCATGCACGTCGCCCTTGAAGATCAAGTCGGAAATCAGCGGCGAATTCAACATGATCTCCACCGCGACCGCGCGTCCCTTCACTGTTTTCAGCGGCACCAGCCGTTGCGAGATGATCCCTTTCAGGTTGAGTGACAAGTCCATCAGCAGCTGCGGCCGGCGCTCTTCCGGGAAAAAGTTGATGATACGGTCAAGCGCCTGGTTGGAGCTGTTGGCATGCAAGGTGGCCAGGCACAAGTGGCCGGTTTCGGCGAAGGCGATGGCGTAGTCCATGGTTTCGCGGTCGCGGATTTCTCCGATCAGGATCACGTCCGGCGCCTGGCGCAAGGTGTTCTTCAGCGCCACGCCCCAGTTGTCGGTATCGACGCCGACTTCACGCTGGGTCACGATGCAGTTCTTGTGCGGATGGATATATTCGACCGGATCTTCGATGGTGATGATGTGGCCGTAGCTGTTTTCATTGCGATAGCCGACCATCGCCGCCAGCGTGGTCGATTTGCCGGAACCGGTGGCGCCGACCATGATCACCAGGCCGCGCTTGGTCATGGCGACCTCCTTCAGCGTGGGCGGCAGGCCCAGGTCTTCGAATTTCGGGATGTCGGTGGTGATGGTCCGCAGCACCATGCCGACCCGGCCTTGCTGGATGAACGCGGAAGCGCGGAAGCGCCCCAGCCCTGCCGGGCTGATGGCGAAGTTGCATTCCTTGGTTTCTTCGAAATCGGCCGCCTGCTTGTCGCTCATGATGGCGCGCGCCAGTTCCAGGGTATGGACCGAAGTCAGCGCCTGGTTCGATACCGGCGTGATCTTGCCGTCGATCTTGAACGCCGGCGGGAAGTCTGCGGTAATGAACAAATCGGAGCCGCGCTTGCTGACCATAAGCCGCAGCAAGTCGTGCATGAATTTGGTGGCTTGATCTCTTTCCATGATTCTCTATCCTAATAAATTACTAGCTTAGCCCGGGAAGTTGTCCGGTGTCTTGGCTGCTGCGCGAGCACTTGCCAGCGAGATCACATTGCGCTTGACCAGCTCGGTCAGGTTGCTGTCCAGGGTTTGCATGCCCATGTTGCTGCCGGTCTGGATCGCCGAATACATCTGCGCAATCTTGCTTTCGCGGATCAGGTTGCGGATCGCCGGCGTGCCCAGCATGATTTCATGGGCAGCAACGCGGCCGGAGCCGTCCTTGGTCTTCAGCAGGCTTTGCGAAATCACCGCTTGCAGCGATTCCGACAACATGGCGCGCACCATTTCCTTTTCTTCGCCGGGGAAGACGTCGACGATACGGTCGATGGTCTTGGCGGCTGAGGAGGTGTGCAGGGTGCCGAATACCAGGTGGCCGGTTTCGGCGGCGGTCAGTGCCAGGCGGATGGTTTCCAGGTCGCGCAATTCGCCCACCAGGATGACGTCAGGATCTTCCCGCAAGGCCGAGCGCAGCGCATTGCTGAAAGAATGGGTGTGCGGGCCGACTTCGCGCTGGTTGATCAGGCACTTGTTCGACTGATGCACGAATTCGATAGGATCTTCGATGGTCAGGATATGCGCGTATTCGTTTTCGTTGACGTGGTTGACCATGGCCGCCAGCGTGGTCGATTTGCCGGAACCGGTCGGGCCGGTGACCAGCACCAGGCCGCGCGGCTTGAGCGCCAGCTCGGCAAAGATGCGCGGCGCATTGAGCTGTTCCAGGGTCAGGACGGTCGATGGAATTGTCCGCAGCACGGCGGCGGCGCCGCGGTCCTGGTTGAAGGCATTGACGCGGAAGCGCGCCAGGCCGGGGATTTCAAACGAAAAATCGCATTCCAGATGTTCTTCGTACGCTTTGCGCTGGCCGTCGTTCATGATGTCATAGATCATGGAGTGCACATCCTTGTGCTCCAGCGGCGGCAGGTTGATGCGGCGCACATCGCCATGAACCCGGATCATCGGCGGCAAGCCTGCGGATAAATGCAAATCGGATGACTTATTCTTCACCGAAAAAGCCAGAAGTTCGGAAATGTCCATTTATAATCCCTGTGCTGTATTTTGTTTGTTGAAAGGCATTTTTCTGCCCAGGCGCTGCTTGCCAAAACCGCCTGGCCATGCAAATTAGTAGTTCTTTACGGCAATTTTCAAACTCTCCGATTATGTCCTTAATGTCGCACAAGTTGCAAGCCGTCCATAGCAGTATTCATGCCACGGCCATTGCGGCGTCGCGCCGACCTGACAGTGTGGCGCTGCTGGCGGTGTCAAAAACCTTCGGCGCCGATGCGGTGCTGGAAGCGGTCGCCGCCGGCCAGCGCGCTTTCGGTGAAAATTATTTGCAGGAAGCACTGACAAAAATGGCTGAGGTGGAACTGAAATTGGCACTGAAATCTGGAGAGGGAGACGATGTCTTGCTGGAATGGCATTTTATCGGCCCGATCCAGAGCAACAAGACGCGTGCCATCGCCGAGCATTTCGACTGGGTGCATACGGTCGACCGCGAAAAGATCGCCCAGCGCCTGTCGCAGCAGCGGCCGCCGCAGCTGGCGCCGCTGAACATCTGCCTGCAGGTGAACATCAGCGGCGAGGCCAGCAAGAGCGGTTTGGCGCCGGCGGAGGTGAAGGATGTGGCGCGCGCCATCGCCGGATTGCCGGGGCTGAAATTGCGCGGCTTGATGGCGATACCGGAGCCGACCGACGACCTGGAAAAACAGCATGCGGCATTTCGCCGGACCAGGGAATTGCTGGAACAGCTGCAACAGGATCCGGATATACAGCAAGCTGGGCAGCGGCTGGATACTTTGTCGATGGGCATGTCGGCCGACATGGCAGTGGCGATTGAAGAGGGCGCTACCATCGTGCGCGTAGGCAGCGCAATTTTTGGACAACGGGAACGGAACCATGAAAAGTAAACTGAATATCAGCTTCATCGGCGGCGGCAATATGGCGGCGGCCCTGATCGGCGGCCTGGCCGGCAAGGTGACCGACGGCGCCAGCATCCATGTGGTCGACCTGAATCCGGAAGCTTTGCAGAACCTGGCGCAGCGTTTCGGCGTCAGTACCGCAACCGGGATCGACGCCGCGATCGAGGCCAGCGAAGTGATCGTGCTGGCGGTCAAGCCGCAGCAGATGAAAGAAGTCGTGGCCAAATTGCGGCCGCATGTGACGGGCCAGCTGGTGTTGTCGATCGCTGCCGGCATCCGCGCCGTGGACCTGGCGCGCTGGCTGGGCGGCCACGACGCCATCGTGCGCTGCATGCCGAACACCCCGGCGCTGGTCGGCCTGGGGATTACCGGCATGGTCGCCACTGCAGGCGTGTCGGCGGCGCAACGCGATACCGCCGACCTGATCTTGCGTGCGGTGGGAAGCACGGTGTGGCTGGATGACGAGGCAAAGATCGATGCGGTGACAGCGGTATCCGGCAGCGGCCCGGCTTATGTATTTTATTTTATCGAAGCGATGCAGCAGGCAGCCCAGGAACTCGGCTTGACTGCGCAACAGGGCATCGAACTGGCCAAGGCCACCTTCGTCGGCGCAGCGCAGCTGGCGGCACAGTCGCCGGAACCGGTGTCCTTGCTGCGCGAGCGCGTCACGTCCAAGGGCGGCACCACCTATGCCGCGTTGAGCAGCATGGAGGCGGCAGATGTGAAGGGCGCGATCATCGCCGCCGTCAAATCGGCCGCGGTCCGCGGCCAGGAGCTGGGCGACGAGTTCGGACGCGACTAGTACCGAGTCCGGCAGCACAGATAAAAAAACAGCGGCATCGCATAACGATTGCCGCTGTTTTTTATTGCAAACCCGCTTGCAGGCCCGCTTGCAGGCCCGAAGGAGTATCCGGGCTCTTGCAGGTCTTATTTGTTGCGGCCGATCGCCAGGCCCGCCAGCAAGCCGATGACGGCCGCCACGCTGACAGCTTTCCAGGGATTGTCGCCGACATATTCGTCAGTCACATGAGCGGCGTGCTTGGTGTGCGCCACTGCTTTCTTAGTGGCTTTCGGCAGTTCGGTTTTAGCCGTTTCCAGCGCCGCTTTCAGTTTTTCGCGCGCCGAGTTGTATTTTTTCTCTGCATGGTCGTGGGTATCGTCGAGCAGGGTTTCTGCTTCCTTGATCACGGATTTGAGCTCGCCAGCCAGATTGTCGCGCATATCTTTTACGTTATCGGTAGTAGTAGCCATGTTTGCCTCTTCAATGTGGATTGCGGGGAAAGATGTTGCCTAATATATCACGATAAATCGTGTCTGAATGTTATCTCAGCGCGTAGTCCAGGGCGATGCCGCCAAATACCGCCGCTCCCAGCCAGTTATTGTGGCGGAAAGCGGTAAAGCAACCGGCGCGTTCGCGTGTGCGGATCAGGCGGTAATGATAGACGGCGCAAGCGGCGGCCAGCAGCATGCCGGCGCTGAACCAGCCGCGCAGGCCGAATTGCCAGCCTACAGCAAATACTAATCCCAAACTGAGCGCGTAACAAAGCATGATTGCCAGCACGTCGTAGCGGCCGAAGGTAATCGCCGAGGTCTTGATGCCGATCTTGAGGTCGTCGTCGCGGTCGACCATGGCGTATTCGGTGTCGTAGGCGACGGCCCAGAATACATTGGCGATCAACAGCAGCCAGGCGGCCGCCGGCACTGTGCCTTGCACGGCGGCGAAACCCATGGGAATGCCGAAACCGAAAGCGATGCCGAGATAGGCTTGCGGAATCGCGAAAAAGCGCTTGAAGTAAGGATAGCTGCCAGCCACGATTACGGCGATCACCGACAATTCCTTGGTCAGCGTGTTCAGCGGCAGGATCAGCAGCAAGGACAGCAGCGTCAGCACGACGGCAACCATCACTGCTTCCCAGGCGGCGATCTTGCCGCTGGTCAGCGGCCTCTGGGCGGTGCGTTTGACATGCTTGTCGAAGTCGCGGTCGGCGAAATCGTTGATCGCGCAGCCGGCCGAGCGCATCAGGGCGGTGCCAAGGATGAAGATGGCGACCAGGCTCCAGGCCGGTTTGCCGCCGGCAGCCAGCCACAGCGCGGCCAAGGTCGGCCACAGCAGCAGCAGGATGCCGATGGGTTTGTCCATGCGGACCAGCTGGAAGTAGAGTTTGAGACGATTCATTGCGATTTGGATCAGTGTTGCCGCCAGGCGGCAGCGGGGAAAACGGACGGATGGAAGAACGGCGGCGGACGGAAACGGCTTCCGCCCCGGCCAGCTCAAGTCAGCGTTTGATTCAACCTTCGACCGCAAGCGCGTCATGCAGCAGGGTGACGCCTTTCAGGCCGCAATCCAGCACCGCTTTTTGCACAGCTTCGATGGCGGCATGGCGGGTGAAGCTCTTGCGCCAGACGATCACCACTCGGCGCGACGGCTCCGGGTCGGTAAACGGCACATAACGCAGCATGCCGTCCTTGGCGTCGAGATCGGGCACCGAAGCCAGCGGCAGCACCGTAATGCCGATGCCGGAAGCCACCATGTGGCGTATGGTTTCCAGCGACGAACCTTCGAAGGTGCGGGCGATGCCGTCGCCGGCAGTCGAGAAGCGCGACATCTCGGGGCACACTTCCAGCACCTGGTCGCGGAAGCAGTGGCCGTTGCCGAGCAACAGCATGGTTTCCGACTTGAGATCCTGGGCGCTGATGCTGCTGCGGTTGGCCCAGGCATGGTGCTTGGGCAGCGCCACCACGAACGGTTCGTCGTACAGCGGCTGCACCATCAAGCCATGCTCGGGGAACGGCAGGGCGATGATGGCGGCGTCCAGTTCGCCCTGGCGCAGCAGCTCCAGCAGGCGCACGGTGAAATTTTCCTGCAGCACCAGCGGCATCTGAGGTACTTGCTCGATCATGGTTTTCACCAGCGGCGGCAGCAGGTAAGGGCCGACTGTATAGATGATGCCGAGGCGCAGCGGGCCGGCCAGCGGATCCTTGTTCTGGTTGGCGATTTCGCGGATGGTGGCGGTCTGCTCCAGCACCCGTTCGGCCTGGGCTACGATCTGCGCACCCAGCGGCGTCACTGAAATTTCGGTGCCGCCGCGTTCGAAGATCACCACGCCTAGTTCGTCTTCCAGCTTCTTGATCGCCACGGAGAGGGTCGGCTGGGCTACGAAGCAAGCTTCTGCAGCATGGCCAAAATGCTTTACGCGGGCTACCGCGACGATGTATTTGAGTTCGGTCAGAGTCATGTTGTTATCTTCGCATATTTTTTTGATGGAGATTGTATCTCCATGTTTCAGTGTCATTTTTGCAAAATAGCCAACATTCCTGGCCATGCAGCTCAAACCTTCAGGAAATCTTCGCGGCCGCCCAGCCAGCGCGCCAGATGGGTGCTGACGGTGGCCTGGTTGGCCGGGGTCGGATCCTGCAGCAGCGTGTGCGCCAGGTCGCGGGCGCGATCGACCAGCCACTGGTCGGTGGCCAGGTCGGCAAAACGCAGCATGGCCTGGCCGGACTGGCGCGCCCCGAGGAATTCGCCGGGGCCGCGGATTTCCAGGTCGCGCCGGGCGATTTCGAAGCCGTCGGTGGTTTCGCGCATGGTCATCAGGCGCTGCTTGGCGATATAGCCAAGCGGGCTTTGGTATAACAACAAGCATACGCTGGCGGCAGAACCGCGTCCAACCCGGCCGCGCAGCTGATGCAGCTGCGACAGCCCGAAGCGTTCCGCATGTTCGATCACCATCAGTGAAGCGTTGGGCACATCGACCCCGACTTCGATCACGGTGGTGGCGACCAGCACATGGCAGGCGCCGGCGCTGAAGGCGTCCATCACTTCCTGCTTCTCGGCTTGCTTGAGGCGGCCGTGGACCAGGCCGATCCGCAGGTCGGGCAGCGCCTCCACCAGCATGGCGTAGGTTTCGGTTGCGGTTTGCAACTGCAGGGCTTCCGACTCCTCGATCAGCGGGCAGACCCAGTAAGCCTGGCGGCCGTCCTGCACCGCTGCATGGACCCGCGCGATCACTTCATCGCGCCGCGACTGGTCGACGGCGCGGGTGACGATAGGGGTACGGCCGGGTGGCAGTTCATCGATCACCGAGATTTCCAGGTCGGCGTAGTAAGTCATCGCCAGGGTGCGTGGAATCGGCGTGGCACTCATCATCAGTTGATGCGGCACCACGGCCGTCGTGTTTTGGACAGAGTCATTGCCGCCGTTCTCGGATACTGTCTTGTTGCGCAGCGCCAGCCGCTGGCCGACGCCGAAACGATGCTGTTCGTCGACAATCACCAGGCCCAGTTTGGCAAACTGCACGCTGTCCTGGATCAGGGCGTGGGTGCCGATCACCAGTTGCGCCTCGCCCGATTCGATCATGGCCTGGGCCGCCAGCTTTTCTTTCTTTTTCAGGCTGCCGGTGAGCCAGGCGACACGCACGCCCAGCGGCTCCATCCAGGCTGCGATCTTGCGGAAATGCTGGTCGGCCAGGATCTCGGTCGGCGCCATCAGCACCGCCTGGTAACCGCTGTCGATGGCTTGCGCCGCGGCGAGGGCGGCGACCACAGTCTTGCCGCTGCCGACATCGCCCTGCAGCAGTCGCTGCATGGGAAACGAGGCGCGCAGGTCGGCGCTGATTTCCGCCACCACCCGCTGCTGGGCCTTGGTCAGGGTGAACGGCAGCGTGCCGAGGAAGGCTGCCGACAATTTGCCGACGACCGGCAGCGCCCGCGCATTCTTGGCGCGCCGTGCGACCTGGGCGCGTTTCAATGACAGCTGCTGGGCCAGCAGCTCATCGAACTTCATGCGCACCCAGGCCGGATGGGAACGGTCTTCCAGCGCATGTTCGTCGACTTCCGGCGGCGGGTTGTGCAGCAGGCGCACCGCATTTTCGAAGGGCATCAGTTGCTGGACCGCCAGTTGCGCCGGCGACAGGGTGTCGCGCCACTCGATGTCCCGCATGGCGTCGGCGATCGCCTTGCGCAGGAAAGTCTGCGACAAGCCTTCACCGGCCGGATAAACCGGCGTCAGCACGTCCGGCAACGGAGCGCCTTCCAGCACCACCTTATAATTAGGATGGACCACCTCGGCGCCGAAAAAGCCGTGGCGGATTTCGCCACGTGCACGTACCCGGGTGCCGACCGCCAGCTGCTTGGTCTGGCTACCGTAGAAATTCAGGAAACGCATTACCAGCTGGCCGCTGTCGTCGGCGATGGTGACTACCAGTTGCCGTCGCGGCCGGTACTGGATATCGCAAGCGGTGACGAGACCTTCGACTTGCGCTACGCTGGCGCCCATCATGCCTGCTTGCTGGATGGCGACGACCTCGGTCTCGTCTTCATAGCGCAGCGGCAGGTGCAAGACCAGGTCGATGTCAGTGCGCAAACCGAGCTTTTCCAGCTTGCTGGCGCGGGTGTTCGCAACCGGGGCAGAAGGGGCGGCAGCAGCAGGTTTTCGCTTCGGAGCAGGCATATCAGGCGTTAATGGAGACTTTTGGGTAGCTTTGAGGCCACAGGGCGTAAAATAGCGGGTTTGCTCATAAAAAAGCATAGCGTTGCTGCATCCCTGTTGTGTACGGATTTCAGCGTTTGCCATTGTAAAGCCTATGGCCGTATTGGCAAATTGAGCCTGATTTCCTTATTTATTTCCTTACTTATTCTGTGCATGCATTCTCTCTCCGATTACGATTTCGAGCTGCCTCCCGAGCTGATCGCGCAAACCCCGCTGTCCGAGCGCAGCGCCTCGCGCCTGCTGCATGTGGACGGCAATCGCCTGATTGACCGCCAGTTTACCGACATCGTCGACCAGCTCAACGCCGGCGACCTGCTGGTGTTCAACGACACCCGGGTGCTCAAGGCGCGCTTCTTCGGCGTCAAGGAAACCGGCGGCAAGGTCGAGGTGCTGGTCGAGCGCGTGGTCGACAACCGCACCGTGCACGCCCAGGTGCGCGCCTCGAAATCGCCGCCTGCAGGCAGCCGGATCTGCCTGGCTGAAGCATTTGATGTGGTGGTGAGCGAGCGCGTCGGCGAGTTTTATACGCTGGTGTTCCCGGCCGATGTATTCGAGCTGATCGATGCCCATGGCCGTTTGCCATTGCCGCCGTATATCGAGCACGATGCCGACGCCTTCGACGAAACCCGTTATCAAACCGTCTACGCCAAACACGCCGGCGCAGTGGCGGCGCCGACCGCCGGCCTGCATTTCGACCAGGCTCTGCTGGAGCGCCTGCAGCAGAAGGGTATCGGTTTTGCCTATGTCACGCTGCATGTGGGCGCCGGCACCTTCCAGCCGGTGCGCAGCGAGAACCTGGCGGAACACAAGATGCACAGCGAGTGGTACACCATCACCGAAGCCACGGTGGAGGCGGTGCGCGCCACCAAGGCTGCGGGCGGCAAGGTGATCGCGGTCGGCACCACCAGCTTGCGGGCGCTGGAATCGGCTTCGCAGTCCGGCGTTTTGCAGGCGGGCAGCGCCGATACCGCCTTGTTCATCACTCCCGGCTATGTTTTCAAGACCGTGGAGCGCCTGATCACCAACTTCCATTTG
Source organism: Collimonas fungivorans (assembly GCF_001584145.1). Lineage (NCBI taxonomy): Bacteria > Pseudomonadati > Pseudomonadota > Betaproteobacteria > Burkholderiales > Oxalobacteraceae > Collimonas > Collimonas fungivorans. The sequence goes on from NZ_CP013232.1 coordinate 1,109,623, forward strand.
CCGAAATCGACCTTGCTGATGCTGGTCTCGGCTTTTGCCGGCTACGACTGCATCCGCGCCGCCTACGCCCATGCCATCGCGCAGCGTTATCGCTTCTTCAGCTACGGCGATGCGATGCTGCTTACCTATAACGCCTGATCCTGATTATTAATTGATTGAAACCCATGCTTGAATTCACGCTGCTGAAAACCGAAGGAAAGGCCCGCCGCGGCCGCCTCAAACTCAACCACGGCGTTGTCGAAACGCCGATCTTCATGCCGGTCGGCACCTATGGTTCGGTGAAGGCAATGTCGCCGCTGGAGCTGGTGGAGATCGAAGCCCAGATCATCCTCGGCAATACCTTCCACCTGTGGCTGCGGCCCGGCACCGACGTCATCGACAAGTTCAGCGGCCTGCACAAGTTCATGGCCTGGGACAAGCCGATCCTGACCGATTCCGGCGGTTTCCAGGTGTTTTCGCTGGGCGCGATGCGCAAGATTACCGAGGAGGGCGTGAAATTTTCTTCGCCGATCAACGGCGATAAACTGTTCCTCTCGCCCGAGGTGTCGATGCAGATCCAGAAATCGCTGAATTCCGACATCGTGATGCAGTTCGACGAATGCACGCCGTATGAAATCGATGGCCGTCCCGCCACCAGCGAGGAAGCGGCGCAGTCGATGCGCATGTCGCTGCGCTGGGCCAAGCGTTCCAAGAACGAATTCGACCAGCTGGAAAATCCGAATGCGCTGTTCGGCATCGTCCAGGGCGGCATGTTCGAGAACCTGCGCGACGAGTCGCTCGCCGGCCTTGAAGATGTCGGCTTCCACGGCATCGCCATCGGCGGCCTGTCGGTGGGCGAGCCCAAGGAAGAAATGATGCGTGTGCTGGAGCACATCGGCCCGCGCCTGCCGGCCGACAAGCCGCATTACCTGATGGGGGTCGGTACGCCTGAGGACCTGGTGGCCGGCGTTGAAAACGGCGTCGACATGTTCGATTGCGTGATGCCGACCCGCAACGCCCGCAACGGCTGGCTGTTTACCCGCTTCGGCGACCTGAAGATCAAGAACGCCCGCTACAAGGATGACGAAAAGCCATTGGACGAGACCTGCGGCTGCTACGCTTGCCGTAACTTCTCGCGTGCTTACTTGCATCATTTGCATCGCACCGGCGAAATCCTTGGCGCGCGCCTGAATACGATACACAATCTGCATTACTACCTGGACCTGATGAAAAATATCCGGGCAGCGCTGGATGTCGGGCAATTCGGCGTATTCGTGACCCAATTCCACCTGGACCGGGCGCGCGGCGTCTAGGATTTACCCTGGCAAAAAGTATGCATTTTGCAACTATTTGCCGATAAACCGGTCTATGCCCACTGGCCTGATCTGCCGGCTCACACTATAAAGGCGGCGGATTGGCCGATTTTCCCGGCAATAAATAGCGCCGGGGCGCGGCTGGACGGTTGTATGCCGTTACCCAATGCTAGAATGCTGGGCTATTTTCAAACTATTACCTGGAGCAACTCGTGTCAATTATTTCCAGCGCTTACGCGCAAACTGCACCTGCGGCTACTGCCGCTGCCGGCCCATTTGGCCTGAGCGGCAACCTGACCAGCTTTTTGCCTATCATCCTGATGTTCGTGGTGTTGTACTTCCTGATGATCCGTCCGCAAATGAAGCGTCAGAAAGAACAGAAATCCATGATGGAAGCGCTGGCCAAGGGCGATGAAGTAGTGACAGCCGGCGGCATGCTGGGCAAGATCACCAAGGTTACCGACGGCTACATCACCCTGGAAATCGCCAGCGGCACTGAAGTCGTGGTGCAAAAGGGTTCGGTCACCACATTGCTGCCGAAGGGCACAATCAAGACGGCACTGTAATTCAGGCGCCTGACTGATGGAACGAGAGCATCCGGACGGGTGCTCTCTTCAAATGTAAAGTCCGGAATAAAAAGAGCCTGGCGGTGCAATGCTGGAAGTGCAGTACTGCAAGCGCAGCAACACCAGCGCAGTACTACAAGACATTGCACGCAGGGCATCGGCTGCAAACCATGCAAGCAAGAGACTCCCTCTGAGACTCACACAGAACGCTGAATCAATATGAATCGCTATCCTCTCTGGAAATATATCCTGATCGTCATCGCGCTGCTGTTCGGCGTGCTGTACACCATACCGAATCTGTTTGGCGAATCGCCTGCGGTACAGGTGAGCAGCGGCAAATCGACCTTGAAGATCGACAGCTCGCTGGCCGACCGGGTGTCGCAAGTGCTGCAGCAAGGAAATTTGCTGACCGACAGCGTCACTTTTGAGAACGCCGGCGCCCAAGGTACGGTGCGCGCCCGTTTTCACGATACCGACACCCAGTTCAAGGCCAAGGCTTTGCTGGAACAGACCCTGAATACCGACCCGACCGATCCGGTCTATGTGGTGGCTTTCAACCTGGTGCCGAATACGCCGCATTGGCTGCAAGCCATCCACGCATTCCCGATGTACCTGGGGCTCGATTTGCGCGGCGGCGTGCACTTCCTGATGCAGGTCGACACCAAGGCGGTGATCAACAAGCGCCTGCAGGGTTTGCAAGCCAGCGCCCGCACCGAACTGCGCGACAAGGATATCCGTTACAGCGGCATCAACCGCAATGGCGATACCATAGAAATCAGTTTCCGCGATCAGGATACGCTGAACAAGGCGCGCAACATATTGGCGCCGCAACTGTCCGAGATGTCGATCCAGGTAGTGCCGCCAGTGGCCGGCGCCGATCCCATGCTGACCGCATCGCTGAAGCCTGAAGCGCTCAAGCAGATCGTCGACAACGGCGTCACGCAAAACATCACGACCTTGTCGAAGCGGGTCAATGAACTGGGCGTCAGCGAACCGATCATCCAGCGCCAGGGCGCCGACCGCATCGTGGTGCAGATGCCGGGCGTGCAAGACGTCTCGCGCGCCAAGGACATCATCGGCCGTACCGCGACGCTGGAAGTGCGGATGGTGGATGAATCGGTAACCCGCGGCACGGAAGCCACCGCCGCGGTGCCTTTCGGTTCCGAACTGTTCAAGGTCGGCAAGAACGCGCCGGTAGTGCTGTACAAGGATCCTGTGCTGACCGGCGACTATATCTCTAGCGCTGCCGTCAGTTTCGACCAGAACCAGCAACCCGCGGTCAGCATCGACCTCAACGGCGACGGCGGCCGCAAGATGCGCGACGCTACCCGCGGCAAGGTCGGCAAGGCGATGGCGATCGTGCTGTTTGAAAAAGGCAAGGGCGAAGTCCTGACCGTGGCGACGATCCAGAGCGAACTGGGTTCGCGCTTCCAGATCACCGGCATGGGTTCGCCTGAAGCGGCTGCCGACCTGGCGCTGCTGCTGCGCGCCGGCTCGCTGGCGGCGCCGATGACCATCATCGAAGAACGCACCATCGGCCCGCAGCTGGGCGCCGAGAATATCAAGAAGGGTTTTGACTCGACCATGTACGGTTTCGCCGTCATCGCCGTGTTCATGATCATCTACTACATGCTGTTCGGCTTGTTCAGCGTACTGGCGCTGTCAGTCAACCTGCTGCTGCTGATCGCGGTATTGTCGACTTTGCAGGCGACGCTGACCTTGCCGGGTATCGCCGCGATTGCGCTGACCCTCGGTATTGCGATCGACGCCAACGTGCTGGTGAACGAACGCATCCGCGAAGAACTGCGCAACGGCAATTCGCCGCAGGCAGCGATTTCCATCGGTTTCGACCGCGCCTGGGCCACGATCCTGGATTCCAACGTGACGACGCTGATCGCCGGCCTGGCATTGCTGATTTTCGGTTCCGGCGCCATCCGCGGTTTTGCGGTGGTGCATTGCCTGGGCATCCTGACTTCGATCTTCTCGGCAGTGTTCGTTTCGCGCGGTTTCGCCAACCTCTGGTACGGCCGCAAGAAGAAACTGACCAGCCTGTCGATCGGCCAGATCTGGAAACCGGACGCTTGAGCCGCAACCAAGCGCAAGCGCATATTGAATAACGTTGCGGCCGCCATGGTGCGGCCGCACAGGCAAGAACCAGTGGTGTGAACCAAAAGGAATGTGATGGAACTTTTCCGTATCAAGAAAGATATTCCGTTCATGCGCCATGCATTGATATTCAATGCAATCTCGGCGCTGACGTTTGTATTGGCCGTATTCTTCCTGTTCTCGAAAGGCCTGCATCTGTCGATCGAGTTTACCGGCGGTACGGTAATCGAAGTCGCCTACAGCAAACCGGCCAATATCGAAGGCATACGCAAGACGGTCGAAGGCATCGGTTATAGCGATAACCAGGTCACCAATTTCGGCACCGCCCAGGACGTGATGATTCGCCTGCCGGCAAAAAAAGGTGAAAATTCCAACGCCCAAAGTGCAACCGTACTGAAAGCCTTGCAGCAGCAAGACCCCGATGTGCAGCTCAAGCGCACCGAGTTTGTCGGGCCGCAGGTGGGCGACGAACTGGCGCACGACGGCTTGATGGCGCTGCTGTTCGTGGTGATCGGCATCGTCATCTACCTGGCCATCCGTTTCGAATGGAAATACGCGGTGGCGGCGATTATCGCCAACTTGCATGACGTGGTGATCATCCTCGGCTTCTTCGCCTTCTTCCAGTGGGAATTCTCGCTGACCGTACTGGCGGCGATCCTGGCGGTGCTGGGTTATTCGGTGAATGAATCGGTGGTGGTGTTCGACCGCGTGCGTGAAACTTTCCGCGATCGCCGCTTCGGCAAGCTGGCAGTGGCCGATGTCATGAACCACGCGATCACCAGCACGATTTCCCGTACCATCATCACCCACGGCAGTACGGAAATCATGGTGTTGTCGATGTTCGTGTTTGGCGGTCCGGCGCTGCACTACTTTGCACTGGCGCTGACCATCGGTATCCTGTTCGGTATTTACTCTTCGGTGTTTGTGGCGGCGGCCGTGGCAATGTGGCTGGGCGTCAAGCGTGAAGACATGATCAAGCCGATCAAGGAAAAAGACGAGACTGACGGCGCCGTGGTGTAAAGCGTTGCGGTTATAAAAAAACCAGCCTGCGGGCTGGTTTTTTTTGGTCTGGCGGAAAGCGGCGCTTCAGATTTTCTTGGCCAGCGATGCTGCATGTCCGATGTAGTTGGACGGCGTCATGGCCAGCAGGTGGTCTTTGGCTTCCTGCGGGATTTCCAGCTTGAGGATGAACTCGCGCAATGCATCCTTGGAGATGCCTTTGCCGCGCGTCAGCTCTTTCAGCTGTTCGTACGGATTCTCGATGCCGTAGCGGCGCATCACGGTTTGCACCGGCTCGGCCAGCACTTCCCAGGTAGCATCCAGGTCTTCCGCCAGGCGGCCGGGATTGACTTCCAGCTTGTTCAGGCCGCGCAGGCAGCTGTCGTAAGCCAGGATCGCATAACCGAGGCCGACGCCGATATTGCGCAGCACGGTGGAGTCGGTCAGGTCGCGCTGCCAGCGCGACAGCGGCAGTTTTTCCGACATGTGCTTGAGCACGGCGTTGGCCATGCCCAGGTTGCCTTCGGAATTCTCGAAATCGATAGGGTTGACCTTGTGCGGCATGGTCGAGGAACCGATTTCACCGGCCTTGGTGCGTTGCTTGAAAAAGCCGAGCGAGATGTAGCCCCAGATATCGCGGTTGAGGTCGAGCAGGATGGTATTGCTGCGGCTGATGGCATCGAACAGTTCCGCCATGTAGTCGTGCGGTTCGATCTGGATGGTGTAGGGATTGAACACCAGGCCCAGCCGTTGCTCGATCACGTTTTTCGAGAAATTTTCCCAGTCGAAATCGGGATAGGCCGACAGGTGGGCATTGTAGTTGCCGACCGCGCCATTCATCTTGCCCAGGATTTCCACGGCGGCGATGCGTTTCACCGCGCGTTGCAGGCGCGCCACGACATTGGCCATTTCCTTGCCGAGCGTGGTCGGGCTGGCCGGCTGGCCATGGGTGCGCGACATCATCGGCAGATCGGCGTTGACATGCGCCAGTTCGGTCAGCTTGGCGATCACCTGTTGCAGGGCCGGCAGCAGCACGGTATCGCGCGCCGCTTTCAGCATCATGCCGTGCGAGGTGTTGTTGATGTCTTCCGAGGTGCAGGCGAAGTGGATGAATTCAGACGCCGCGACCAGTTCCGGCACATCCTTGACTTGTTCCTTGAGCCAGTACTCGACCGCCTTGACATCATGGTTGGTGACGGCTTCGATGGCCTTGATGCGTTCTGCATCGGCTTCGCTGAAGTCGCTGGCCAGCTTGTCGAGCAGCGCGGTGGCGCTGGCGGAAAAGGGTTTGATCTCGGCGAAGCCCGCATCCGACAGGGCTTGCAGCCAGGCGATTTCAACCTTGACCCGGTGGTGCATGAAACCGGCTTCGGACAGGATAGGACGCAGCTTGTCGGTTTTGGCGGCGTAGCGGCCATCCAGCGGGGACAGGGCGGAAAGCGTGGAAAGAGACATGATAATGGTGACTATAGAGGTGAATGAAGATAGGGGCGGCAAGCCTGTTGTTTCTATTTTGCAAGTACGCAGCGTGCTTAAGCGCGCTATGAAATTCTGGCAACAAATTTTGGCAACAACGTCTGGCAACAACGCAAGGCAATAACCAGCCAAACCGAATTTTACCATTTGCAACGTGGTAAATATGCCGCTTTGCGTTCGGACCCGGGCGGGGATGGACAAAGTGGCAGGGGGCGAATGCTATAATCAGCCAACATTTTTTACCATAAGTGACATATGAAGCTGATCGGTTCCCTAGGTAGTCCTTTCGTCCGCAAGGTACGCGTAGTGATGGCGGAAAAGAAACTGGACTACGACTTTGTGCTGGAAGATGTCTGGGCCGCCGACACCAAGATTCACACTTCGAATCCCTTGGGAAAAGTGCCTTGCCTGGTGATGGAAGACGGCGGCGCCATGTTCGATTCGCACGTAATCGTCGAATATCTCGACACCCTGACGCCGGTTGGTAAACTAATCCCGATCAACAGCCGCGAGCGCTCCGAAGTGAAATGCTGGGAAGCGCTGGCCGACGGCGTGCTCGAGGCCGGCGTGCTGATCCGCCTGGAGGGCACGCAGCGTGCCGAAGGCGAACGCAGCCAGGCTTGGATCGCCCGCCAGCAGCGCAAGATCGACGGCGGCCTGAAAGCGATGGCGGCGGGACTGGCAGAAAAGCCGTTCTGCTCCGGCACCCACTATTCGCTGGCTGACGTCGCAGTCGGCTGCGCCCTGGGCTGGCTCAGTTTCCGTTTCCCCGAGATTAACTGGCGCGAAGATTATCCGACGCTGGCCAAACTGTATGAGAAATTGTCTGAGCGCCAGTCGTTCAAGGACACCGCTCCGCAATAAGCCCACATCGCCGAAGCCGGCTGTTCCGCAAGATGGACCATGGAACAGCGGCATTCGGAGGCATCTTTCTTCCGCGTAAACCTCTTCTCACTCCTGCATGACCCGAGGCCCGGCCGCGCGCTAATTGCCTGCCTGGCTGCTTTTCTTCGGCGCGAAGAAAGTCGATGGCGACTGCCCGAAAGTTTTCCTGAACATGGCCGAAAAAGCCGACTGGCTGGCGTAGCCCAGTTCGGTCGCCACCAGCGACAGCGGCATGCCGCGCGCGATCATCGGCGCCGCATGCGCCAGCCTGATCTGTTGCCGCCACTGGCCGAAGGTCATGCCCAGGTCGCGTTCGAACAGGCGCGCCAGAGTTCTTTCCGAGGCGCCGACCTGGTCTGCCCAGGCGGCCAGCGTCATGCTGGAATCGGGCGTTTCCATCAAGGCCTGGCAGATGGCGTGCAGGCGCTTTTCGGTCGGCAGGGAGATGCGTATGCCCTGGGTTTGCGCCGCCGCCAGTTCGCTCAGTATCAATTGGCTGAGCAAGGTTTCCCTGCGGCTGCCGTCGTCGGTTTGCGACAGTGCGGCGATCAGCTCGCGCAGCAAGGTCGATACTTCCAGCACGATGCATTCCTGGCCGTCGAACGGCGTCGCATCGGTATGGATGTACAAGGCGCGCAGCTGCGATTTTTCCATGGTGGCGATTTCATGTTCCGCCAATGGCGGAATCCAGATCGCCCTGAGCGGCGGCACGATCCAGGTGCTGTTGCCGACGCTCACGCGCAGCACGCCTTCCGCGGCGTAGGTGACTTGGCCCCAGGGATGGGAATGTGCGCTCAGCAGCTTGGCGGCGTCCAGGTCGCGCGCGCGCAAGCGCACCGGATGCAGTGTGTCCGGCACGACATCAAGCAAGCCGATGGTGGTATGGGTAAGTATTTGGGCTGGCATATGGCAAGAACGGGCAAGAATGGCAGAAATACGACAAATTATGTCTTTCTATCTTAAAACAGTCTCGGGTTTTTTGCTTACACTGACATCTTGCGAATGATGATCATCTTTTCGACGGCGAAACCGGCCGCGTCCTTTGCGCCTTGCACATTATCTCCACTATTCATCTCACCACCATGCCAACCGCAGCCAAGCAGATTTCCCCCGCCATGGGGTCGCAGGACGCCGAGAAAACCGGTTTCCGCGTATTGGGCGCCATCAGTTTCGCCCACTTCCTGAATGACATGATCCAGTCGCTGATCCTGTCCATCTATCCGCTGCTGAAAGGCAATTTCAATCTGAGCTTCGCGCAGATCGGCCTGATTACCCTGACTTACCAGATCACTGCCTCGATCCTGCAGCCGCTGGTGGGGCTCTACACCGATAAACATCCGAAGCCGTATTCGCTGGCGCTGGGCATGGGTTTCACGCTGGTGGGCTTGCTCATCCTGTCGGTCGCGCCCAGCTACGGCATCTTGCTGTTCGCCGCGGCCCTGGTCGGCACCGGCTCGTCGATTTTCCATCCGGAGTCGTCGCGCGTGGCGCGCATGGCTTCCGGCGGCCGTCATGGCCTGGCGCAGTCGATTTTCCAGGTGGGCGGCAACGCCGGCAGTTCCATGGGCCCGTTGCTGGCCGCATGGATCGTGATCCCGCACGGACAGACCAGCATCGCCTGGTTCTCGGCGGCGGCGCTGCTGGCGATCGTAGTGCTGTGGCAGATCGGTAACTGGTACAAGCGCAAGCGCCAGGAAGCCAAGAACCAGCCGGCCAAGGCAAAACAGCATCATGTAACGCTGCCGCGCAACAAAGTGCTGTTCTCGGTAGGCATCTTGCTGATGCTGGTTTTCTCGAAATATTTTTACATGGCCAGCCTGAGCAGCTACTTCACGTTTTACCTGATCGACAAATTCCAGCTGTCGGTGCAGTCTGCGCAGCTGCATTTGTTCGTGTTCCTGTTTGCAGTGGCTGCCGGCACCGTGCTGGGCGGTCCGATCGGCGACAAGGTTGGGCGCAAGGTGGTGATCTGGGTGTCGATCCTCGGCGTGGCGCCGTTTACCCTGATGCTGCCGTACGCCAACCTGTTCTGGACCGGCGTGCTGACAGTGGTGATCGGCGTGGTCCTGGCTTCCGCCTTCTCGGCGATCCTGGTGTTCGCCCAAGAGCTGGTGCCTGGCAAGGTCGGCACCGTATCGGGTTTGTTCTTCGGTTTCGCTTTCGGCATGGGCGGCATCGGCGCCGCTGCGCTGGGCAAGCTGGCCGACATGACCAGCATCAGCTTCGTCTACCAGGTCTGTTCGTTTCTGCCGCTGATTGGCCTGCTGGCGGCGTTCCTGCCCAATCTAGAGGGACACCGGCGCAAAGCTGCCGGTTGACCGGCATCAGTCGTGAAAAAAGCGCGCTGGCGACAGCGCGCTTTTTTTCTGCTCATTTTCTACCTGCTGCAGCATCATTTCTTTTGCTTGGCCACCCACTGTTCCAGCGCTTGCAGCGTGTTGCTGACATGCTTGTCCGGATCCATGCTGCTGTATTCATAGATGATGCTGCCGTTGGGAGCGATCACGTACGATACGCGGTCGGCGTAGTTGGTCTTCGCCAGCAGCACCGAATCATAGGACTTCATGATTTTCTGGTCCTGGTCGGAGGCAACCGCGAATTTGCTGCGGCATTCGCTGACCGAGAATTTGTTGAGAGTATCGATGTTGTCGGCGGATACGCCGATCACCGACGCGCCGAGCGCTTTGTACTTGTCGACCGCATCGGCAAACAGATGGGCTTCGATGGTGCAGCCTTTGGTAAAGGCTGCGGGATAAAAGTAGAGCACTACCGGGCCTTTTTTCAGCTCATCGGCCAGCGAATAGCTGAACACCTTGCCGCCGAGGGAAGCCTGGGTGGTAAACGGCGGCGCCGGCTCGCCAGCCTTGAGAGCGGCAAAAGCCGGTGCTGCAACAGCGCTGCAAACCATTAAAGCGGCAATCAGTCGTTTCATGAAGACTCCTGGATGAATAATAAGCAGCATCATGCGTCGAGATCGCGGCGTTGTCCAATCACTTGTTTAGTCAACGCTGCGATCAGCCATTTTTAATGGCCGCCGTGCCAGCCGCCGCCCCATCCGCCTCTGCCGCCCCAGCCTCGTCCACCCCAACCGCCGCCGCCCCAGCCACGCGAATAGCCAAAGCCGATGTCCACGCTTGGCGCCACATATACCGGCGCCGGAGCGTAATAACCGCCGCCGTAATAACTGCCGTAGCCGCCGCCGTAATATCCGTCACCGCCGTAAGGATAGGCAACGCAGCCGCCAAGCAGCATGGTTGCACCCAGCAGTGTTGCTCCAATTAACAGTCGCTTTTTCATGAGACCCTCCGTCTCTGGTACTGATGGAAATTGGATATAAGCCTAGCAGATAAGTTCAGCTTGGACAGGGCGATGTGTATCACGCCGGAATTGACGGTTACGGGGAGTATGCCTGAGTGATGCAGGGAGATGCGGGAGAGATCGGGGATTTTTCTTCCTATACTCCGTCCAGTACCGGATCGGAGCACAGGATTTGATGTGCTACTTTTACAATCGGTAACCAAATTCACTATGGAAGTGTTCATCGATTTCGGCACGGCTGGGCGCGTGGTTCTGCGGTCCCAGGTGAGCGATCTTGATGCTGCCCAACAAACTGGAGAGGCGGCCGGTGGTGGCCCAGTCCATGCCGTTGCTCAAGCCGTACAGCATGCCGGCGCGGAAGGCGTCGCCGCAACCGGTAGGATCCAGCACCTGGTCGGCCTTGACGCAAGGGATGTCGATCTTGCCGCCGCCGGTGAAAATCTCCGCGCCGAGTTCGCCGCGAGTCACTACCAGCGCCGACACCCGTTCGGCAATCTGCGCTAGCGATAAACCGGTGCGCGAAGCGAGCATTTCAGCTTCATAGTCGTTCATGGCGATATAAGTCGCGAGTTCGATGAACTGCTTCAGCTCGTCGCCGTTGAACATCGGCATGCCCTGGCCCGGATCGAAGATCAACGGGATGCCCTGCGCCGCGCAGTCGGCAGCGTGCTGCAACATGCCGTCGCGGCCGTCGGGGGCGACAATCGCCAGCTTGACCGGGCCGGCGTCGGCTACCTTGTTCTCATGCGAGTGGGTCATGGCGCCGGGATGGAAGGCGTTGATCTGGTTATTGTCGGCGTCGGTGGTGACGAAGCATTGCGCGGTATAGATCGATTCGATGGTGCGCACCGTCTTGCGCGAAATGCCTTGCTGGTCGAGCCGCGCCAGGTAGTCGCCGCCGTCGTGGCCGATGGTCGCCATGATTTGCGGATCGCCGCCCAGCAGTTTCAGGTTGTAGGCGATATTGCCGGCGCAGCCGCCGAAGTCGCGGCGCAAGGTCGGCACCAGGAAGGAGACACTGATCTTGTGCAGCTGGTCGGCCAGCAGCGCATCCGAGAAGCGTCCCGGATATTGCATGATGACGTCGAAAGCCAGTGAACCGCAAATGAGAGAGGTCATAATAAAAGAGGAAAACTCGCTGGTTGGCGCGGATGGTCTGCGCAAATAAAATAATTACGGGATAGAGTTTAAGCGCAACCGGCAAACTTTGCGCCGCTCACTGCAGGCCCTAAGGATAATACAGGTACACCCGGTAACCGGACGCCTTCAGCTGCAATAGCTCAAAACCCAGCTTCACAGGCTGTTCCTGGTCGCTGGCGAAACCCTGGGCCGGATTGGCCGATGCGCTCAAATAATCGTGGGGGTAAACACCCGGCGCGCTATCGCCTTCTCGTTGCCGTCGTTTAAGGTCAGTTCGATATTGGGCCAGGCTTGCACCGTGTCGCTGCGGTTGCGCAGCAGCAGGTTCAGCGAAAACAGGTTGCGGGCCGGATCGACCGCCTGCAGCTCGTTGGCTTCGATGGAAATGCTGTCGATTTTCATGGGCAGGCCGACGCTGCAGCCGATTTTCGCGCAAGCGCCGACCAGCACCGGCTTGAGCTGCGGCACGCGCGCCGCCAGCTGGTCGCGAAAGAAATAAGTCGATTGTCCGGCCAACCCGACCAGCAGTAGCGCACCTGCGCCCCACATGGCCCAGCGCAGCGTGCCGCCGATCCGTTGCCTGCGCCTTGCGCTCAGCACAAAATCGGGCTCGTCGGCAGCAGCCGGCTCCGGTTCGGCAGCGGTTTTGTCGCGGTTCTTCTTTTTGCTGCTGCCGTCGCCGCCGTCCGCTGCGTTCGAGGGATTTGCCACGGCAGGGGTCTTTTCCGCCCGCCACGGCTTGCGCTGCAATTCATCGATGATGCGATCCAGTTCATCGTCGTCAGCAGCGGTGCCGGATTCGGCTTTTGCAGCCTGCACGTAATCTTCCTGGCCGGCGACATGCATCAAGGTCATGCGCGCCATCTGCTTGTCTTCGTCTTCGTCGACATGACGATGCCAGACATTCGGCGTCGGCGGATTGCTTGCCGCTTCGTCCGGATCGGTAGAGGCGGAGGGTTTGATCAGGCCGAACGGCGTGTGATGCACATCGGCCGGCGCCGACTGGCTGGTTTCTTCGGCGATCCGCAAATCCTCTTCGAGGCCGTCAATCGCCGCTTCCACCCGACCCGATGCCATTGATCGGCCGGTGGTTTCAGGCGCGGCTGAAGGTGCGATGACAGGCAACGGGTGATCTGTGGCGACGGCGACTGCCGGCTCGGGTTCTGGTGTTGGTCTCGGTATCGGCGTTGGTTCGGGCGCGACGTAAACCGGGGGCGGCGGAGCGCTATGCTGCGGTTCCGCCTGGGGTGCTTCGTCAGCGCCAAACCCGTGGGTCTGGATAGTTACAGCATCTTGCTCTGGCGCCGTTGCAGGCGCCGGCACCGGTCTCGATATCGGGACCGATACCGGGACCGATACCGGGACCGCCACGTCGGGCCGCACCAGGTGCTCGATGCCATTGAAGACTTCGCGGCAGCTGCCGCAGCGAACCAGGCCGCCGCGCAGCTTCAGCTGGTCGTTGGCGACCCGGAAGGTGGTCTGGCAATGCGGACATTGGGTCGCGAGCGCCATGGCCTGCTTACTTCAAGGTTCCGGACAGCGCTACCCAGCCATCCTGCTCTGCCCAGACACTCAGGGGCAGCCACTGCGCGTAGGCGGCGATGACGTCTTGCGCCTGTTCCGCCAGCACGCCGGACAGGGTCAGGCTGCCGCCGGCAGCGATGCGGCTGCACAGCATGGGCGCCATCAGCTTGAGCGGACCGGACAGGATGTTGGCGACCACGATATCGAATACTTGCACCGTGCTCTTGGCGCTGAAATCTTCCGGCAGGTAATAGGCGACGTCGCAGTGATTGCGTTCGCTGTTGTAGCGTGCTGCATCGATCGCATGCGGGTCGATATCGACGCCGACGACGGTGCTGTCGCTGCCGAGTTTCATGGCCACCATGGCCAGGATGCCCGAGCCGCAGCCGTAATCGAGCAGCGATTTCGGCTTTTGCAGCGGTACATGGATTTCCAGCCATTCCATGCAAAGGCGGGTGGTCGGATGGCTGCCGGTGCCGAAAGCCAGGCCCGGATCGAGTTCCAGGATCAGGCCGTTGGCGTCGGGCGCATCGTGCCAGCTAGGCACCACCCAGATATTCTTGCCGATATGGATGGGTTCAAACTGCGATTGCGTCAGCCGCACCCAGTCTTGCGCCGCCACCGGCCGCAGCGAGTAGGGCGGGACCGCGACGCCGCAAGCCTTGGCGGCGTTGCTGACGATCGCTGCATGATCGGCGTCGACTTCGGCCAGCACCACTACCCGGCTGCGCTGCCAGGCGGCTTCCTTGGGTTCCATGCCGGGTTCGCCGAACAAAGGCTGCTCGGCGGCGGTTCCCAGGTCGGCATCTTCCACCGAAACCGATAAGGCGCCGGCATCCATCAACGCATCAGACAGCGTTTCGGCGTCGTTCAGGGCAACTTCAATAACAATTTCGGTCCAGCTCATCAGATGCCTTACTGTGTAATGGAAACTCCCTAAGGGGAATCCTTATTTCTTTGCTGCTTTATCCGTTTCCTTCGCCACCACCGGCCGCTCGGCCAGTTTGTGTTCCAGGTAGTGGATGTTGGTGCCGCCTTCGATGAAACGGGCGTCAATCATCAGTTCACGGTGCAGCTGGATGTTGGTTTGAATCCCTTCCACCACCATCTCGGACAGGGCGATCTGCATCCGCTTGATCGCCTGCTCACGGGTGGAACCATAGGAAATTACCTTGCCCACCATCGAATCATAATGCGGCGGCACGAAATAACCCGCATAGGCATGGGAATCGACCCGGATGCCAGGACCGCCAGGCGCATGCCACGACAGGATCTTGCCTGGCGACGGCGTGAACTTGAACGGGTCTTCGGCGTTGATGCGGCATTCGATGGCGTGGCCGGAGAGCTGGATATCGCGCTGGCGGAAGCGCAGCTTTTCGCCGGCGGCGATGCGGATCTGTTCCTGCACGATGTCGATGCCGGTGATCATTTCGGTGATCGGATGCTCAACCTGGACCCGAGTGTTCATTTCGATGAAATAGAACTCGCCGTTTTCATACAGGAATTCGAAAGTGCCGGCGCCGCGGTAATCCATCTTGCGGCAAGCTTCGGCGCAGCGGTCGCCGATTTTTTCGATGACCTTGCGCGGGATGCCTGGCGCCGGCGCTTCTTCGATCACTTTCTGGTGGCGGCGCTGCATGGAGCAATCGCGTTCGCCCAGCCAGACTGCGTTCTTGAACTGGTCGGCCAGGATCTGGATTTCCACGTGGCGCGGATTTTCCAGGTACTTCTCCATATACACTTCCGGATTGCCGAACGCGGCGCCGGCTTCGGTCTTGGTCATGGTCACCGCATTGGCCAGCGCCGCTTCGGTGTGCACCACGCGCATGCCGCGTCCGCCGCCGCCGCCGGCCGCCTTGATGATGACCGGATAGCCGATCTTGCGGGCAATCTTGACGATTTCCTTCGGATCATCCGGCAACGCGCCTTCCGAGCCGGGAACGCAGGGCACGCCGGCGCGGATCATGGCTTGTTTGGCCGATACTTTATCGCCCATCAGGCGGATGTTCGCCGGCCGCGGGCCGATGAACACGAAACCCGACTGCTCAACCCGCTCGGCGAAATCGGCGTTCTCGGACAGGAAGCCGTAGCCTGGGTGGATGGCCTCGGCGTCGGTCACTTCAGCTGCGCTGATGATGGCCGGCATGTTGAGGTAGCTCAGGCTGGATGGCGCCGGCCCGATACAGACCGATTCGTCCGCCAGTTTCACATACTTGGCGTCACGGTCTGCCTCGGAATGGACCATGACGGTCTTGATGCCCATTTCACGGCAGGCGCGTTGGATGCGCAAGGCGATTTCGCCGCGGTTGGCGATAAGGATTTTTTCAAACATAGTAATTGGTATATGCGTCGCTAAGAGTTAAGCGTTATCAAGCATTGGGTTGACAATGCGGCCTTGGCACAAAGGCCCGCACTGGCAACCAGAACGGCGGGACCCGGATGAGCGGATGCCGCCGTGCAGGCTACTCGGTAGTTCTCTCGGTACAGATCGCTCGGTACAAATCTATCAACCAATGATGAACAGCGGCTGGCCGAATTCGACCGGCTGGCCGTTTTCCACCAGTATCTTCTTCACTACGCCGGAAGCGTCGGCTTCGATTTCATTGAGCAGCTTCATCGCTTCGATGATGCACAGCGTGCCGCCTTCCTTGATTTCCGAGCCGATTTCGACAAATGCCGGCGAGCCGGGCGCCGACGAGCGGTAGAAGGTACCGACCATAGGCGATTTGACGATATGGCCTTCCGGTACAGCGGCCACTTCTACCGGCGCCGCGGCAGCCACTGGCGCCGGTGCGGCTACCTGGTACTGGGCCGGATGCTGTTGTTGCGGTTGCATCATGACAACCTGGTTTTGCTGGGATGCAGACGACTTGACGATACGGACCTTGCTTTCGCCTTCCGTCACTTCCAGCTCTTCGATGTCTGATTCAGCGACGAGGTCGATCAGCGTTTTGAGTTTTCTCAAATCCATATGCAATCCTTCAGAATAAATAATGAAAAGCTATTTTCGTTTTTATGACACGCAATCCGGCGCTGCAAAGGATCTGCGAACGCCGCATTGCTGCAAGATTATCAACTAGAGTTTCTTAATGGCAAAATCAATTGCTGCATGATAGCCATCCACGCCTAAACCGCAAATGACTCCAACAGCGACATCCGATAAATAGGAATGATGTCGAAACGCTTCTCGCTGGTGGATATTCGAGATGTGGACCTCGACAAAACGGATTGCCACTCCGCTCAATGCGTCGCGCAGGGCGACGCTGGTGTGCGTGAGCCCGCCCGGGTTGATCACAATGGCGTCGACGCCTTCTGCCTTGGCCGCATGGATGCGGTCTATCAGGGCGCCTTCGTGATTGCTTTGGAAGTGCTCAAGCCGAGCCCCAGCAGCAGTTGCCTGGACCCGAGCTGCTTGTTCGATATCGCTCAGCGAGGTCGAACCGTAGACTTCTGGCTCTCTTGTACCCAGCAAATTCAGGTTGGGTCCGTTGAGTAGAAGTATATTTTTTGCCATGGAGATGGTGCTCCGTTTGACGACGATGGCCGCATTTTGCCGTCAAATGACGTTGACTGGCAAGGGGAAATTTGTTTCTGTGAAATTTCAGCCTGGCATTGTTAAATGTTTTTGCAGTAAGTTTTCATCTTATAGCAATGCCAAGTCTTTTCGCAATTCGTCGAATTTGATGCTGCCCAGGTACATTTTTTTCACTGCGCCATCGTGGCCGATCAAGACGGTGAACGGCAGGCCGCCGCTCTGGTTGCCGAACTGCCGCAATAGTGCGGTGGCGCCGGTACCGGCCACATACAAGGGGTAGGAGATTTTGTATTTGTCGGCAAATTTTGCGATGTTGTCGGCAGAATCGATGCCGATGCCCACAACCTGGATGTTTTTGGCAGCTATCTCGGTTTGTAGGGCATTCAGTTCCGGCATCTCTTCCACGCAGGGCGCACACCAGGTTGCCCAGAAATTGACGACCAGGGGTTTGCCTTTCCACTGCGACAAGGCGCTGGCCTTGCCGCTGGCGTCAGGCATTTCCTGGGCCAGCAGGGCCGCTACCGCCACGCTTTCCGGCGCAGCCGGGGTATGGCGTTGCATGCCGAAATAAACGCCGATCGCGCAAAATAGGATGGCGATCGGCACAAATATCAATATGTTTCTTTTCATCAATCTTCTTCTTTATCGATCAAGGCGAGTACGGTATTCAGGTCGGCCCTTAATATACGCCCACCGGACGCGGCCCTGATACTACCGCGCAAATCGTCGGTTTCATATAGGGTCAGGTGCAGGCCCTCTTTCTTATACATGAAACTCAGGGTTTCTACCGGGTCATTATTACCACCGGTTTTAAGCGGCGGGCTGCTGGATACTTCGAATTGCACATTCTTGTTAAAAAGGAAAATTTCTACATCTTTGGGGCTGTCGACAAACAAGTGCAAATAGATGTCCGAGTGCTCGCCGGCAGTGCCGTTAAGGACTGCGCCGGTGAGATAGGGATGGAACTGCACCAGTTCGGCCATGATTTCCGCAGCAATCTTGCGTAAATGCAAAAGCCGTGCCGGTTGTGTGCCGGCAAAGAACAATTCGTTATATATACGCACTTCTTCTTCGATCTGGGCGTTATCGGGCAGGAAGTCGCCACGCGTTTTGCCGCCCCCGCCACGTTTGCCGCCGACGCACAGTTCCACCGCCTTGCGCTTGGCGGTGCCATAGTCGGCGCCGTCTTCGGCAATCATGCGGGCCGCCGCCGCGGCAATTTCCGCGCGCAGCTGTTCTAGTTCAGGTGATAGATTGGATGCCATGAGCGGCATGATAAATCGATTTCCCTGCCGGCGTCCTGGCGTCCCCCAGATGCGGGATTAAGCCGAATCCGAAAACTGCCGCCGGTTTCCTGCATTTCACTTTTTCCAGGCGCGGCTACCGGGTGCAGCAGCCGCTCAGGTAAAATCACGGTAATCCTCTTTTCAGCATAGTGAAATTCAAGAATGCATATTCATATCCTTGGCATCTGCGGCACCTTTATGGGCGGTTTGGCGGTGCTGGCCAAACAGGCCGGGCATAAAGTCACCGGCTGCGACGCCAATGTGTACCCGCCGATGAGCACCCAGCTGGAAGCGCAGGGAATCAGCCTGATCCAGGGTTTTGGCGTCGAACAGACCGCCTTGCAGCCGGACTTGTACGTGATCGGCAATGTTGTGGTGCGCGGCAACCCCTTGATGGAAGAAATCCTGAACCGCGGCTTGCCTTATGTCTCCGGGCCGCAGTGGATAGGCGAGCACATCCTGCGCGACAAGTGGGTGCTGGCGGTGGCCGGCACCCATGGCAAGACCACCACCTCCGCCATGCTGGCCTGGATCCTGGAAGACGCCGGCTACGATCCGGGTTTCCTGATCGGCGGCGTGCCGATGAATTTCGGCATTTCGGCGCGTTTGTCGGGTAAAGAGGGCGCGGCGCCATCGTCATTCTTTGTCATCGAAGCCGATGAATACGATACGGCTTTTTTCGACAAACGCAGCAAATTCGTCCATTACCACGCCAAGACCGCGATCCTGAACAACCTGGAATATGACCACGCCGACATTTTCCCCGACCTGGCGGCGATCGAAACCCAGTTCCATCACCTGGTGCGCACCATCCCGGGCGTAGGCCGGCTGGTCGTCAATGCCCGCGAGCCGGCGTTGCAGCGTGTGCTGGAGCGCGGCTGCTGGAGCGAAAAGGAATTTTTCGGCAGCGACCAGCAGGACTGGTCGTTGCATACCCAGGACAACGGTCATTTTGAGGTCGGCTTCAATGGCCGGCCTCAGGGCACGGTGCAATGGGAGCTGAGCGGCGAACATAACCGCATGAATGCCCTGGCTGCGATTGCCGCCGCCCGCCATGTCGGTGTGCCGCCGGCCCAGGCCATCGACGCCTTGTCCCGTTTCGAAAATGTGAAGCGCCGCATGGAATTGCGTGGCACGGTACGCGAGATTGCGGTGTACGACGATTTTGCCCACCATCCGACCGCCATCGCCACCACGATCGCCGGCTTGCGCAAGAAAGTCGGCGCGGCGCGCATCCTGGCGGTGCTGGAACCGCGCTCGAATACGATGAAGCTGGGCGCCATGAAAGAAGCGTTGCCGGGCAGCTTGGGCGAGGCCGACCTGGTGTTCGGTTATGGCGCCAAGGGAACCGGCAAGGATGCGCTGGACTGGGACCTGGCCGCGGCGCTGCAGCCGCTGGGAGGCAAAGCGAGTACTTACCACGAGCTCGACCAGCTGGTGGCGGCGATAGCCAAGGCCGCCAGGCCGGGCGACCAGGTGCTGGTGATGAGCAACGGCGGTTTCGGCGGCGTCCATCAAAAAATTCTTGCCGCACTGTCTTTGCCGCCATCGTTACCCCTGCCTGGTGCGCAATGATCCTGTACCTGCACGGCTTCCGCTCGTCGCCGCAGTCGTTCAAGGCGCGCTTGCTGGCTGAGCGCATGCAGCAGCTGGGAAGGGCAGCCGAATACCAGTGTCCGCAATTGCCCGCCTCGCCGGCAGCCGCGATCGCCATGGCGCAAGATTGCATCAAAGATTGCGATCCGGCCGCACTGACCCTGGTCGGCTCCTCGCTCGGCGGTTATTACGCCACCTGGCTGGCCGAGCAGCTCGGCTGCCGCGCAGTGCTGCTGAATCCGGCGGTCAAGCCGCCGCGCGACCTGGAAAAGTATGTCGGCGTCAGCACCCAATACCATTCCGACCAGCCGTTTGAATTCAAGCGCGAGTACGTCGCCGAGCTGCAGGCGTTGCAGGTCGACCGGATCACCAGGCCGCAGCGTTATTTCCTGATCGCCGCCACCGGCGACGAAGTGCTGGACTGGCAAGAAATGGTCGGCCATTACCCGCAAGCCAGGCAACAGGTGATCCAAGGCAGCGACCACGGCATCAGCGAATTCGCCGAATATGCCGATGCGGTGCTGGTCTTTTGCGGAATTGCCGTTGCTCATGGAGCCGCATCTGCTATTGTTTCGGCAGCGGGCACCTGATGCCGCGCTCCCGTACCTGTGCCAAATGGCATGACCATGCCAATGGCGTCCATCCCTCCGATAATCTGCGCGGCTGGCTGACCGACCGCGTTTCGCTGACCTACAAGCTGATGGCGCACTGCCAGCAGTTCCGGGTCCAGCGCCTGCGCCAGCAGCGAGCGTCATGCCTGGCGGACGAGTGGCAAAGGATAGAACTGCCGCGCCGCCTGCAGGTGCAGGAGCGGGATGTCTTGCTGCGCTGTGACGACCGTCCGATGGTGCTGGGGCACACGGTAGTAGCGCTGGATGCCACCACCACCGAATGGCCGTTCTTCAGTACACTGGGTGAGCGCTCGCTAGGCACCACGCTGTTCGGCGACCCGCTGGTGGCGCGCGGACAGCTGCAGTTTGCCCGCCTTTATCACGATCATCCGCTGGTGCAGCGCATGTGCGCCGCGACCGGCGCCGACGGTTTTGCCTATCCGCTCTGGGCCAGGCGCTCGACCTTCCGCCGCAAAACCGGCGTGATGCTGGTGACAGAAGTATTTTTCCCCGAGATCGAACAACTGCAGAGGACGCGGCCGGATCCGAAGGCGATGGCCTCCCAGCCTGTCAGGCAGGTTGTTCCGGCCTATCAACAACATTCATTTGACGCTGCGGCACAGCCGGCAGCGGTATCGTCAGAAATCCACACAGAAATTCACAAGTAAAGCGCATGCAATGAATCTATTTTTTGAAGAGTCCGGCGACTTTAAAGCAGGGGTTGTACTGTCGCAGCAAGGCGAGGCCTATCAGGTCGAACTGCAGTCGGGCAAACGCAGCAAGGTCAAATCCAAGGATGTGCTGTTGCAATTCACCGCGCCGACACCGCAACAGCTGCTGGAAGAAGCGCAGCAGATCGCGCAAGGGATAGAGCTCGATTTCCTGTGGGAAGTCGCGGGCCAGGAAGAATTCGGTTTTGCCGAGCTGGGTGCGGAATATTTCGGCCATGCGCCGTTGCCGGCTGAAGCCGCGGGTTTGCTGCTGAGCCTGCACACGGCGCCGATTTATTTTTATAAAAAGGGCAAGGGCCGTTACAAGGCGGCGCCGGAAACCTCGCTGAAAGCGGCCCAGGCCGGCATCGAAAAGAAAAAGCAGCAAGCCTTGGTGCAGGCCGAATATGTAACGCAGCTGAAGGCCGGGCAACTGCCGGAGGTGATGAAGCCGCTGGCGCTGCAGCTGCTGTTCAAGCCGGACAAGAACAGCATCGAATACAAGGCGCTGGAAACCGCCTGCAATGAATTGCAGACATCGCCGCAGCGCCTGATGTTGACGGTAGGCGGCATCGCCTCACCGAAGCAGTTGCATCTTTCCAGGTTCCTGCTGGAATTTTTCCCCAAGGGTTCAGGTTTTCCCAAGATCGTCATTCCAGCGGTAGCGGAGCTGCCGCTGGCATCGGTGCAGGCATTTTCCATTGACGATGTCACTACTACCGAAATCGACGATGCCTTGTCGGTGCAGACGCTGGCGGACGGCAAGGTGCGGGTCGGCATCCACATCGCGGCGCCGGGCCTGGGCATCAAGCGCGGTGACGCGCTTGATGCGATCGCGCGCCAGCGCATGTCGACCGTGTATATGCCGGGCGACAAGATCACCATGCTGCCGGACGAGCTGGTCGAGGCCTTCACCCTGGCCGAAGGCAAGAACTGCCCGGCGCTGTCCCTGTACGCCACGCTCGACCCTGCCGACTGGAGCGTGGTCAGCACCGAGACCAAGGCCGAACTGGTGCCGATTTCAGCCAACCTGCGCCACAACACGCTGGACGAGCTGGTGACCGAGGAAAATCTCGCCAACGACGCCGGCGAGTATCCGCACAAGGCTGACATTGCCTTGTTGTGGAAATGGATACAAGTGCTGGAGCAGGGCCGCATGGCCAAGCGCGAAAGTTTCGGCTTGCGGCCGGAACAGAACAATCGCGTCGACTTCAACTTCTACGTGGAAGACGAGATAGTCACCATCGCTCGCCGCAAGCGCGGTGCGCCGCTCGACAAGATCGTGGCGGAGCTGATGATCTTCGCCAACAGCAGCTGGGGCAAACTGATGTCCGACCATGGCGTGCCGGGCATCTACCGGGCGCAGGGCGGCGGCAGCGGCGGCTGGGCCGCCAAGATGCAGGTGCGCATGGTGACCCACGCGGCGCCGCATCAGGGGCTGGGAGTCGACCAGTACGCCTGGAGCACCTCGCCCTTGCGCCGGTACACCGACCTGGTCAACCAGTGGCAGATCCTGGCTTGCGTCGAAGGCGGAGTCGCGGCGCCCTTGGTCGCCCCATTCAAGCCGCGCGACGCCGATCTGTTCGCCATCGTATCCGGCTTCGACGCCGCTTATTCCGGTTATGGCGATTTCCAGTCGAACATGGAGCGTTACTGGTGTCTGCGCTGGCTGGGCCAGGAACAGGCGCAGCATGGAATGCGCCAGGTCGAGGCGGCAGTGCTGAAAGACGAAATCCTGCGCCTGGCAGAGATCCCGCTGATCATCAAATTGCCAGGCATGCAACAGCTGGCGCGCGGCACCCAGGTCAAGCTGGACATCCTGCGCTGGGATGAGGTCGAACTGACGGTCGAGGCACGCTTGCTGGAAGTCTCCGCGGCGCCAAGCACCGAGGCCCAGCAGCTGGAGCCGGAGGACGAAGAGGAAATTTCGGAAGAACTGGATGCGGCAATGGACATGCCGCACGAGACAGCGCATGAAGCGGTGGACGCGCTGCCGGAGGATCCTGCGGGCGATACGGCCGCCGAGCCTGGGAGCGCTATCGGGGAGATCAAGCCACTAACGGAATGAACTCTCGCGGCAAGCTGAAGAAAGCGACGGTAAATTTCCCGTGGGCATCTCTCTGCACCTCTCTATGCCGTAGAATCTCTCTCTTTTATAGCCATTTTTAGCTCACGCGTGAAATCTTTTTTCCAAAATCGAATCCTGGTCGGCGCCATTGCGGCGTCGGTATTGGCGCATGCGGGCCTGCTGGCGGTGCGCTTTGCCGCGCCGGAAGCGTTCAGGCTGAAACCCACCGACCCGTTGCTGGAAGTGATCCTGGTCAATGCCAAGCACAATACCAAGCCGGTCAAGGCGGAGGCGCTGGCGCAAGCCAACCTGGACGGCGGCGGCAATGCCGATGCCGGCCGCGCCAAGTCGCCGCTGCCCGATATGCGCAAGTCGGAAGACGGCGACAACGTGCAGGCGACCAGGCGCCGGATCGAACAGCTGGAACAGCAGCAGCAGCAGATGCTGGCGCAGATGCGCAAGGAAACGCCGCTGAAGATGCCAGTCATGGATCTCAACGACAAGGTCAGCGACAACACGCCGCAGCCTAGCGGCAAGGACATGGTCGAGAGCGCCAAGGCGATTGCCCGCAAGGAAGCGGAAATCGCCAAGAATATCGACGATTACAACAAGCGGCCGAAAAAGACGCAGATTACGCCGAGCACCCGCGCCGTCGGTTACGCCGCCTATTACAAGTCGTTCCAGGACAAGGTTGAAAAACTGGGCACGCTGAACTTCCCGAAAAAGAATGGCCGCAACCTGTACGGGCGGCTGGTGGTGTACATTCCGATTTACCAGGACGGTTCGCTGTACACCAGAGAGGGCGGCCCGCGGATCGAGCGCGGCTCAGGCAATCCCGAGCTGGACCGCGCCACCCTGAAAATCATTGAGCGCTCCGCCCCGTTCGGACGCTTCCCGGAGAACATGCGCAGCAGCGGCAAAGACGATGTGTGGGAAGTGATTTCCACTTTCGAATTCACCCGTGAAGGCTTGCTCGAAGCGCAACTGATGGGAGGAGTCAACCAGTGACTGCAAAGATGACTGCGGCCTACGTAGTGATCGGCAATCCGATCGCGCACAGCAAGTCGCCTGACATCCACGCCCGTTTTGCCGCCGAGACCGGCCAGGACATGCGTTATGCACGCTTGCTGGCGCCGCTCGACGGCTTTGCCGCGACAGTGCAGGAATTCATCGGGCAGGGCGGCCGCGGCGCCAACGTCACCGTGCCGTTCAAGCTGGAAGCATATGCGCTGGCGAACAGCCTGACCCCTCGGGCGCAGGCTGCCGGCGCCGTGAACACCTTGAAATTCGACGGCGCCGAAATACTCGGCGATAACACTGACGGCGTCGGCCTGGTCACCGATATCGCGGACAATGCCGGTTTCGACCTGGCGCATAAAAAAATCCTGCTGCTGGGCGCCGGCGGCGCCGCGCGCGGCGTCTTGCTGCCGTTGCTGGAGCGCCAGCCGGCGCAACTGACAATCGCCAACCGCACCGCGGCCAAGGCGCAGCAGCTGGTGCAGCAGTTCCAGCCATACAGCGGCGCCGGCTGCACATTGAGCGCTTGCGGTTTTACCGAAGCAACGCAGCAATACGACCTGGTGATTAACGCTACTTCGGCCAGCCTGCAGGCAGAGCTGCCGCCGCTGGCCGCCAGCGTATTCGGTCCGGCGACGCTGGCTTACGACATGATGTACGGTCCTCAGCCGACCATATTCATGCGGTTTGCCGCCAGCCATGGCGCCCTGGTGCGCGACGGCCTGGGCATGCTGGTGGAGCAGGCGGCGGAATCGTTTTTTATCTGGCGCGGCGTGCGGCCGCCTACCGATGCGGTATTTACCGCCTTGCGCGCGCAGCTTTAAGCGTTTGTTAAGTTAATTATTTGCAGGGAACGGGGATGAAGCCAGTCGGCAAGCTTGTGTTGCGCTTATGTATGCTGCTGATTGCGGCCGTCCTGCTGCTGCAGCTGTATTTTTTCCTGCAGATCGGCTGGTGGGTCGATCACAATCCGAGCTCCACCAGCTTCATGCGGCACCGCTTGTCGGAGTTGCATGAAACCGTGCCCGATGCACAGCTGCAATTCAAATGGGTGCCGTACTCGCGCATCTCGAATAACCTGAAGCGCGCAATCATCGCCTCGGAAGACGCCAATTTTTCCGAGCATGACGGCGTCGACTGGGATGCCTTGCAGCAGGCTTACGAAAAAAATGCCAAGAAGGGCAAGGTAGTGCGCGGCGGTTCCACCATCACCCAGCAGTTGGCGAAAAACCTGTTCTTGTCCGGCGAGCGTAGTTACCTGCGCAAGGGACAGGAGCTGGTGATTACCTACATGCTTGAGTTCTGGATGGACAAGGAACGCATATTCGAAATTTACCTGAACGTGGTGGAGTGGGGCAACGGCGTGTTCGGCGCCGAGGCCGCGGCCCAGCATTATTTCAGGACTTCCGCCAGCAATCTCGGCGCCAGCCAGGCCGCGCGGCTCGCGGTGATGCTGCCGAAGCCGCGTTTCTACGACAAGAATCGCGGCTCGGCATATTTGTCGCAACGCACCGGCCTGATTTTACGGCGCATGGGATCGGCCGAATTGCCTTAATATACGCCCTGTCGGAAGTTGTTTAATTGGCAGCGAATCCCCCGTTGTAGGGACGCAAGAAACTGAAAAGCAACTTCCCTGAAAATCAGTCGAGGTAAGCATGATCAATGTATTTGTTTTGCAAAACGGCCGCCTCAACCAGGTCAACATCGAGAGCCACAGCGACCTCGAGAAAGTACAGCCGGTATGGGTCGACCTGACCGAACCGAACGACCAGGAACGGGCCTGGGTCAAGAGTATCTACGGCGTGACCTTGCCGGGTGAAGACGAGGTCAAGGATATCGAGGCATCCGCCCGATACTACGAAGCCGAAAACGGCGACTTGCACCTGCGCACCGATTTCCTGTTCGAAGAAGACGACGGTCCGTCATCGACCGTTACGGTCGCCTTTATCCTGGCGCGCAATATCCTGTTTTCGGTACATGGAGAAGATTTGCCGGTGTTCCGCCTGGTGCGCATGCGCGCGCGCTCGCGGCCGGGCTCTATCGGCGATTACAAGGACGTATTGCTGGACCTGTACCAGACCGATGCCGAGTACTCCGCCGACGCCCTGGAGGGCGTATACAAGCAGCTGGATGAGGTCAGCCAGCGCGTGCTGCAAAAGAAACTGACCGACCAGGCCGCGGCCGAAGCCCTGAGCGCGATGGCGCATGAGGAAGACTTGAACGGCCGCATCCGGCGCAACATGATGGATACGCGCCGCGCGGTGAGTTTCCTGATGCGCGGCCGCCTGCTGAGCGTGGACCAGTTTGAGGATGCGCGGCAGATCCTGCGCGATATCGAATCGCTGGACGGCCACACCGCCTTCCTGTTCGACAAGATCAACTTCCTGATGGATGCGACAGTCGGTTTCATCAACATCAACCAGAACAAGATCATCAAGATCTTCTCGGTCGCTTCGGTGGCGTTCTTGCCGCCGACCCTGATCGCCAGCATCTACGGCATGAACTTCCGTTTCATGCCGGAGTTTGAGTGGCATATGGGTTATCCGCTGGCGCTGGTGCTGATGGTGTGCTCGGCGATCACGCCGTTCTGGTATTTCCGCCGGCGCGGCTGGCTGAATTAAGGCAGAGTGGGATACTTGAAAGAAGTAGGGTGGGCAGGTCTTTTTGCCCACGCGTTATAGAATTGAAGTCACGCGTGGGCACGGGTGCCCACCCTACGTCCCAGGGTTAAACCAGCTGTGCAAATGCACCGCGTGCTGCGGCGATGGTGGTTTCGATCACTGCATCGTCATGCTGCGCCGAAACAAAACCTGCTTCGAACGCCGACGGCGCCAGGTATACGCCGGCGTCCAGCATGGCATGGAAGAATTTGTTGAACAGGTCCTTGCTGGACGCCATCACCGCTGCATAACTGTCCGGCACCGCTGCAGCAAAATACAGGCCGAACATGCCGCCGATCGCATCGCCGCTGAAAGTGACGCCGGCTTCTTTTGCTGCCGCGCTCAGGCCGTTGACCAGCTTGCTGGTCTGGGTCCCCAGCCTGGTGTAGAAACCAGGTTCCTGGATCAGCTTGAGGGTGCTCATGCCGGCCGCTACCGCCACCGGATTGCCGGACAGCGTGCCGGCTTGATATACCGAACCGAGCGGCGCCATGTGGCCCATCAGGTCGGCGCGGCCGCCGAACGCCGCCACCGGCAGGCCGCCGCCTATCACCTTGCCCAGCGCGGTGATGTCGGGCTTGATGTCGTACAGCGCTTGCGCGCCGCCCAACGCCACGCGGAAACCGCACATGACTTCATCGAAAATCAGCACCGTGCCGTACTGCGTGCACAGGCGGCGCATGGTTTGCAGGAATTCCGGCGTAGCGCGCACCAGGTTCATGTTGCCGGCAACCGGTTCGACGATCACGCAGGCGATCTGGTCGCCCATGTCCTTGAAGGCGTCTTCCAGCTGCTGGGTGTTGTTGTAGTCGAGCACCAAGGTGTGCTTGACGAAATCTTCCGGCACGCCGGCCGAAGTCGGATTGCCGAAGGTCAGCAAGCCGCTGCCGGCCTTGACCAGCAGCGAATCGGCATGGCCGTGGTAACAGCCTTCGAACTTGACGATCTTGTCGCGGCCGGTAGCGCCGCGCGCCAGGCGCAGCGCGCTCATGGTGGCTTCGGTGCCGCTCGAGACCAGGCGCACCTGTTCTATCGACGGCACCAGCTTGCAGATTTCTTCCGCGATCTCGATTTCGCCCTGGGTCGGCGCGCCGAAACTCAGGCCGCGCGCGGCGGCGTCTTGCACTGCCTTGATCACGGTCGGGTGGGCGTGGCCGACAATCGCCGGGCCCCAGGAGCCGATGTAGTCGATATAACGACGATCGTCGGCATCCCAGAAATACGGGCCTTCGGCGCGGGTGATGAAGCGCGGCGTGCCGCCTACCGAACGGAAGGCGCGCACCGGCGAGTTGACGCCGCCGGGAGTGGTCAGCTGGGCGCGGGCAAACAAGGTGTCGTTATTGGAAGTCATGTCGTGATCGTCGAAAAATAAGTGTGGAAAGATGCTGGCGCGCGCTGTGTATGGCAAATACACTGAAAAATCAGGAAGCCTCGCCGCCGTCCTCGTCGCGCCGTTCCAGGCCTTCTTCGCGGGCCCAGAAATAACGGTCCGGGATCAGCTTGCCCATGCCCAGCCGCTGTGCGGCGGTGACCGCCGCCAAGGTGAATTCCTGCGCCTCGGACACCGCTTCCGGCACGTCCAGGCCGTTGGCCAGCATCGCTGCGATCGCCGCCGACAGGGTGGTGCCGGCGCCGCTGAAAGAGCCGGAAATGCGCGGCCAGCTGTCTTGCCGCACCACGCCCGATTCATTGAACAGGGTGTTGCCGATTTCGGCGGCAGGGGTCGGTGTGCCGGTCACGAACAGATATTCGCAGCCGAGTTCGATGATGCGCATGGCGTCCAGGCTCATCATGTCTTCGGACGAAGGTTCGCGCCAGGTTTCGGCCAGGCGCGCCAGTTCCACCGCCGATACCAGCATCACCGTGGTTTGCGGAACCAGCAGTTCGCGGATCGCGGTCAGCAGGTCTTCGCTGTCTTGCCCCTGATCTGGCATGGCCGATAAGAAAGGGTCTAGAATCAGCGGGATTTCAGGATAATCCGAAACGATCTCGGCGATCACCGAAACGCTTTCGATGCTGCCGACGGCGCCTACCTTGAAGGCAGCAACAGGCATGTCTTCCAGCAGCACGCGCGCCTGGTCCGCCACCCAGTCAGCGTCGATCTGCTGGGTGTCTTCGATGCGGGCGGTGTCGCCGATCAGGATCGACGTGATGACAGACAGGCCGTGGCAGCCCATGGCCGAAAAGGTGGCCAGGTCAGCCTGGATGCCGGCGGCGCCGACGGGATCGGCAACGCCGAAAGTCAATATAAGTGGAGAAGTTTGGTTTTGCACGGCGGGTAGATTAAGATATCCGACTTTGCATTTTACTTGATTGAAGGGTCACCGCTGTGAGCAATAACGAAACTAACGAGTTCCAAACCTGGATGTGCCTGATTTGCGGCTGGGTCTATGACGAAGCAGCCGGTTTGCCGGAGGAAGGCATTGCCCCCGGCACCAAATGGGCGGACGTGCCAATGAATTGGACCTGCCCGGAATGCGGCGCGCGCAAGGAAGATTTTGAAATGGTTGCTATTTAAGCCAAATACCACATTTTCATTGCAGGAATATCAAGTTATCGTCTCAAGTTACAAAATAAATTGAACTTTATCGGCTGCCCTTCGCAAACATTGTTCTAAGGAATGTCTTTCTTTGTTACAGTGACGCCGTAGATTTATTTGGATTGAATGAGACGATTTCATGACAACATCACTTGGCGGCGTCAACCTGAAGGTAATGGTCATTGACGATAGCAGCACAATCCGGCGTTCTGCGGAGATTTTCCTGAGCCAGGCTGGGTATCAGGTGGTACTTGCCGAAGACGGCTTCGATGCCTTGGCGAAAGTTAACGATCACAAGCCTGCGCTGATCTTCTGCGACATCCTGATGCCGCGCCTGGATGGCTATCAGACTTGCGCCCTGATCAAGAAGAGCGCCAAATTCCATGCTACGCCGGTGGTCATGCTGTCGTCCAAGGACGGCTTGTTTGACCGTGCGCGCGGCGCCATGGTCGGTTCCGACGAATATCTCACCAAGCCGTTTACCAAAGACAGTCTGCTGAAGGCGGTGCGCCAGCACACGCAGACGGCGGACGGTGCCATCCCGGTTACAGCCTGAAGCAAGATCTGGAAGCAGGCTGGCCGATTTACATCATTTGAAGCACGAAGCAATTACGAAGCAATTACGAAGCAAATAAAGGTTGAACATGCCCATACAGAAGATTCTCATTGTCGACGACTCGCCAACCGAGCGTTATGTCCTGACCGATATCCTGGCGAAAGCCGGCTACTCGGTGTCGACCTCCGAAAACGGCGAAGGCATCCTCGACAAGATCAAGGCTGACAAACCGCAACTGATCCTGATGGATGTGGTGATGCCGGGCCAGAACGGTTTCCAGGTGACGCGCTCGATCACGCGCGATGAGGACACCAAGGACATTCCCATCATCATCTGCAGCAGCAAGGGCCTGGAAACCGACCGTATCTGGGGCCTGCGCCAAGGTGCGCGCGACTACCTGGTGAAACCTATCGATCCGAAGGAATTGCTGGCGAAAATCGCTGCGCTTGGTTAATCGAGCGCCGCATTCGACGTTGCTGAATTTAAGCCGACGAATCTAGCCAAGTTTACGCGAAATGAGCGCCCAATCAATATGACCCAATCAAGCTCGCATCTGACGGCAGAAACATCGCCTTCCTCGCTACCAGTCAACAAGGTCGCCCTTGACGCCGACTCGCGCCGCAGCCGGCTGCGTGAATTCCAGTCGCATTTGCTGGAGCGGATGCAGGCCGCGCGCAGCGGCAGCGAAGCGCAGGAAAGCCAGCTCGGCTTGCTGATCGGGCAGACCCGGTGGTTGTTGAATTTGCAAGAGGCGGGCGAAATCGTCGCGGTCGACCAGATCTCGCGGGTGCCTTTGACCCATGACTGGTACCTGGGACTGAGCAATGTGCGCGGTACGCTGATCAGCGTGATCGATTTTGCGCGTTTTCAGGGCCATGGGGTGACGCAAATTGACAAGGAATGCCGGATTGTCGCTTTTGCACCGTCATTTTCATTCAACAGCGGCTTGCTGGTTTCCCGTGTCATGGGCTTGCGCAACGTCGCCCAGATGACCCTGCAAGCCCCGGATTCACTGGACCAGGAAGGCGCCAAACGCTATCTCGACAGTGACTCGCAGCTCTGGACCGAGCTGAGCATGGCCCAGATCTTGCACGACCCTCGTTTTTTACAAGTAGGTTTATGAGTCCCAGGTGCCGTTGCAACAACAGCGGTATCCGGTGGCAGCGAATTTGCAATTAGGAGATTCTGTAATGGCATTCAAACTACCGTCTTTATCCAAGGCGGCCAAGGAAGAGCAGGGCGAAGCAGGTGATCGTTTCGTGCAGGAAGCATTGATGCATGATCCGGAGCAGACTGTGATGGAAGAGCGTTTCATTCCTGAACCGTCGCCTGCGCCGTTGTTGACGCCGATCGCTGCACCGCAGCCGGCTGCGGCCCCAGCCCCGGCGTTCACCGCCGCTCCGCGGGAAGCTGTCAAGGAATCCGCCGCGGCACCGTCTTTCGCCAGTGCCGCCGCCAGCATCGCCAGCCCCGATTCTTCGCCATTGCCGCTGATCGGCAGACTGCCGCAGCAAAAGCAGATCCGCCTGCTGGTGACCGTACTGGTCGGCGCCTTGCTGCTGACCATCCTGTTCCTCTGGCTGAGCGCCAAGAGTTCGGCGATGAGCTCGACCCAGACCCAGATCGCCGGCGACGCGCTGATGCACTCGCAGCGTATCGGTAAGGCGACGCCGAATGCGATTCAGGGTAACCCTGAAGCGTTCAAGCAGTTGGCCGACAGCCGCAAGGAATTCAACCAGGACCTGAACATCTTGTCCAAGGGCGGCGATTACAAGGGACACGATATCGGCAGCCCTAGCGCCACCATGGGTTCCAAGCTGACCGATGTCAACAAGGTCTGGTCGAATACCGACAAGGCCGCGGATACCATCCTCAAGCTGCAAAAGGAATTGACCAGCTTCGGCGTGACGCTGCAAAAACTGAACGGCATCTCGCCTAACCTGCTCGACCTGTCGGAACAGATCGCGACGCTGAAAACCCAGACTGGCGCCACTCCGCGCGAAATCGCTGCTTCTTCGCAACTGGTCATGCTGACCCAGCGTCTGGGCCGTAGCGCGAATGAATTCCTGACCTCGGAAGGTGTGAACCCGGAAACCGCATTCTTGCTGGGCAAGGATACCAATACCTTCCGCGACATCGTCAGCGGCTTCCTGAACGGCAGCGACGTATTGCGCCTGCCGGCCAGCAAGAGCGAAGAAGAGCGCAGCAAGCTGACCGAACTGGAAAAGAGCTTTGCCGAGTACCAGGAATCGGTGGCATCGATCCTGGGCAACATGCAGAACTTCGTTTCGGCGAAACAATCGGAACAGCTGATCTTTACCGAGAACGAAAACCTCAAGCAACGCCTGGGCGCCTTGCAAGACACCTATCGCGACGCGCAGGACTCGCAAAGCATCTGGTTCTGGCTGATGCTGCTGGCCGCCCTAGTTACGCTGCTGGCAGCGGCAGGCATCGCCTGGGTCCAGGTGCAGGACGGACGTCACCGTACCCATGAGGCTGACGTGCGCCGGATGGAAGCGGAAGAACAGCGCCTGCAGGCGATCAAGCAGGAAGAAGATGCAAGTAACGCCAACGACCAGAACCAGGCCGCGATTTTGCGCCTGATGAATGAATTGCAGGAAGTGGCGGACGGTGACTTGACGGTGCAGGCAACGGTGTCGGAAGACATTACCGGCGCGATCGCCGACTCGGTTAACTACACGGTGGAAGAGTTGCGCGGGCTGGTCGGCCGGGTTACCGCCACCGCCCAGCAGGTGACGATTGCATCGGACCAGGCGCAAAGCATTTCGATCGAACTGCTGGCAGCGTCGCAACGGCAGTCGCGCGACATTCAGGAAACCACGCAAGCGGTCCTCGACATGGCGACCCAGATTACCGACGTTTCCAAATCGGCCAGCGAGTCGGCCGAAGTGGCGCGGCAATCGGTTAGTGCGGCGGAAGAAGGTTCCAAGGCGGTGGAAAACGCGATCTCAGGCATGAATGAAATCCGCGAACACATCCAGGAAACTTCCAAGCGCATCAAGCGGCTGGGTGAATCGTCCCAGGAAATTGGCGAAATCACCGAACTGATTTCCGACATTACCGAACAGACCAACGTGCTGGCGCTGAATGCGGCGATCCAGGCAGCATCGGCCGGCGAAGCAGGCCGCGGATTCTCGGTGGTGGCGGAAGAAGTTCAGCGCCTGGCGGAACGTTCCGGCGCGGCGACCAAGCAGATCGGCGCTCTGGTGCGTACGATTCAGACCGACACCCACGATGCGGTGGTGGCGATGGAGCGTTCGACGCAAGGGGTGGTCGAGGGTGCCAAGCTGTCAGATGCGGCCGGTGCGGCCTTGTCGGACATCCGCCGCGTTTCGAACCGGCTGGCGGAACTGATTCAAAGCATTTCTTCCACTACCGAGCAGCAGGCCAACTCGGCAAACGGCGTGGCCACCAACATTCAAAACATTCTTTCAGTGACTGAGAAAACACGGGAAGGTACACGACAGACGGCCTTGTCGATTCGTGAACTGTCCAAGCTGGCAGAAGATTTGAAGAGCTCGGTATCGCGTTTCCGCGTGACCAATTAATGTGTAGCACCGCGCTTGCTGTCCCGCTTGTCATTGGGCCGGGACCAGGCGCGGCATCCTTGCCCGGGTTTGCGCTGCTGTCGCGTGCCTGGGCGAAGGATATGCATCGTGGTCGATTCTCTGGCCACTTCCTGAATCCATGAGGCAGTCATGACCACCGATTTTTCCAGCACCGCTGCTCAGTTGCAAGATTCAGCGCGGACGCGCCTTGATACCGGACCGTTGTCATGGGTGATGAGCGAAATTCGCGAGGCGCTGAACCAGTCCGGCGCCGCCCTGGCGCAAGCCGGCGACGTTGCCAGCGACGATTACCTGACAGCTATCCGCCACGCCAAGACCTATCTGCACCAGGCGCACGGCGCTTTGCAGATGGTCGACATCGATGGCGTCACCATCATCACAGAAACGGTTGAAGACATACTTGAACGCGCAGAATCCGGCCATGCCGAGCTGAGCGCGCAACATGTGCAGATTATCGGCAATGCCTACCAGGCGCTGATCGAATACCTGGACGAAGTGCTGGCCGGCGGCAGCCACCAGCCGGTACGCCTGTTTCCTTATTACCAGGCGCTGCTGGAGATTCGCGGCGCCGAACGCATCCATCCGGCCGACCTGTTTTTCCCTGACCTGACGATTCGCCCCCATTTCCCTGCTGCGGAACTGGCTGCGATAGTTGAAGCGGACGTTTACCTGCCATTACGCAAGCGCTTCGAACGCGCCCTGCTGCCATTCCTGAAAAGCGCCGACAAGGCGATTGAACTGGAAAACGCCGCTGCCATGCAAGGTGTGGTGACGGAAGTCGAACAGATGCAGCGCAACCAGCAATCGCGCGCGTTCTGGTGGGTGATGCATGGTTTTGCCGAAGCAGTAGCCAGCGCTCAGATATCGAACGAGCTCTACGTCAAGCAGTTGTTCGCTCGCATCAACCTGCAGCTGCGGCGTTTGAGCCAGGGTTCGTCGAGCATTTCGGAAAGGCTATTGCGCGATGCCTTGTTTTTTATCGCCGGCATCGAACAGACATCAAGACTGGCGAGCCAGATCCGTGTCGCTTACCGCCTCAACGGCTTGGTGCCGGCCGACTACAGCACGCGCCACTACGGCCAGATCAGCCTGGATGCCTTGAGCACAGCCAAGGACCGTCTGGCGCAAGCCAAGAACATGTGGGACCGGCTGGCCAGCGGCGACGCCAGCCCGGCGTCCGCCTTCGAACAGGAAATGCATGGCCTGAGCGAAGCCGGCAGCCGGCTGAATGCGCCATCGCTGTCCAAGCTGCTGCGCGAACTCAACGGCATTGCCCGCCATGCTGCGCATTCGCGGCCGGGCGATGCGATCTGCATGGAGATCGCCACCAGCCTGCTGTTTATTGAAAATACGCTGAACCACATCAGCCGCCTGCCGGAGAATTTTTCCGAACGCGCCGATGCGATGACGGCGCGCCTGCTGTCGGTAGTGTCCGGCGAGACGCTGGGCAAGCCGGCGCAATGGATTGACGATATCTACCGCGAAGCGCAGCAGCGCCAGACGGTCAAGATGCTGGCTTCCGAAATGCTGGCCAGCCTGCGCCAGGTCGAAAAGATGCTGGACGAATTTTTCAACGATCCGGATCGGCGCGAAGTGCTGGCCCAGATCGAGCAGGTATTGCACCAGATCCAGGGTGCGCTGGCGATCCAGGAGCAGAGCGACGCCATACGCGTGGTCGAGCATACCCGCAGCACTCTGCAGCGGTTTGCCGCCGACGGCAGCGACGTGGTGCCGGAGCAGAAGGAATTCGAACGGATTGCGCAAAACATCGGCGCACTCAGCTTCTTTATCGAAACCCTGCAGCACCAGTCGGATACGCAGAACAATCACTTTACTTTCGATGAGGAAGCCGGGGTGTTCCGCATCAACTTGCTGGAGCGGCGCGCCGTGGTTGCTGCTCCTCTGCCTGATCCGGTGGTGGTGCCGTCTGCCGCCGACAGTCACGCGCTTGCCGCCGGCACAGTGGCCGGCGCGGCAGCCGGTGGCAGCTTGCCGTCCTTGCCCGAACTGGCTACGGTGGAAGAGGAGCTGTTGCAGCACCAGCAGGAATCGGCGGACCTGGCGCTGTCGCTGACCGCGCAGCCGCATGATCCGGAGTTGCAGGAAAGGCTGAAAGAGTCGCTGGTGCAGATGCGGGTCGATGCCGCATTGAGCGACAATCCCGAAGCTACGGACCGGGCCCAGGCAGCCATCGATATCCTCGATCATCCGGATTTCTCGGCACAATCGCTGGCGGGCATTGTCACCGCTATCGTGCCGTTGCACACGGCGGAAGTTGCCGTGCCGGTAGCGCCGGCTGCAGTAAGCGACGAGGAGGCTGACGCCGAACTGCGTGAGATTTTTTTGTCAGAAGCGGACGAGGTCCTGACGAATGCCAGGCAGACCTTGCCGCAATTGCACGACGCCCCGCATAAGCAGGAACCTCTGACTGTACTGCGCCGCGCTTTCCATACGCTCAAGGGCAGCGGCCGCATGATCGGCCTGAACGCTTTCGGCGAAGCAGCCTGGAGCGTCGAGCAGGTGTTGAACCTGTGGCTGTCGGAATCGCGTGCAGTGAGCGCCGACCTGAACGCCTTGCTGGATCACGCCGTGACCCAGCTGGACGGTTGGGTAAAAGAGATACAGCAGCACGGACATTCGCAGCAGACACCTGACGCATTGGCTGAAATTGCGGCAAGAGTCCGTGAAGGCGGACCGTTTGCCGACCCGGCGGCGCTTGCCCTGGCCGAGACAGAGGAAACACTGGAATTCGGCGAGCTGCCGGAACTGCCGGCGCAGGCCGAAGAAATCCAGTTGACGGACGACGCCCTGGCGTTGTTTGCAGCGGCTTCACAGCCTTCAGCTGCCGAAGAAATAAAATTGCCCGAAATTCAATTTGAGGAGCAGGCGGAAGCAGTTGCGGAGCCAGCAGCTGTTGAAGCGGCGCCGGTAGAGGCGCTGGCCAGCGCTGAAGTGATCGCTTTTCCCGGCATGCAGGAAATCCGTCATGACGACAGCACCAAGCAGATCGGCGACCTGACGATCAGCCTGCCGCTTTACAATATTTACCTGGCCGAGACCGACCAGCTGGTGCGGCACTTGTCGCACGATTTTGCCGAATGGCGGCATGAACCTGAACGGCCGGTGATGACGCAGTCGGTCCACGCCGCCCATTCGCTCGCCGGCAGTTCCGCCACAGTCGGTTTCAAGCCTTTGCAGGAAGTGGCGCATGCGCTGGAGATGGCTTTGCAGCGGATGGCGCTGCAGCCGGGCCCTCTGCACGGCGCAGACTACGACACGCTCCAGCTTAGCGTCGAGCGGGTCAAATGGATGCTGCAACAGTTCTCGCAAGGCGACATGCCGTATTACGAACCGGCCCTGGTCAGCAGCCTGGATAGCCTGTGGCAGGGCCAGGAATCGCGCGCCGCCGAAGTGGAAGTAGAGCCGGAAGCTGTCGACGAAACCATAGCCGCCGCCGATGCGGCGGAGACGCCGGAATTTGCTGCAGACGTTGCGGGACCAGCTGTCGAGAGCCATCTCCATGTGGTCCCGGCTGTTGCGGAAGAGGTAAGCGCAAGCGTTCCGGCTGAGGCAGGCGACCTGCAGCCAATAGCTGCGGCGCCGCTGGCAGCCGTGCCGCAGTTGTTCGATTCGGCCAAGGAAGAGATCGATCCTGCGCTGGTGGTGCGGGATGAGCTGGATGCCGACCTGTTGCCGGTGTTCCTGGAAGAGGGCAGCGACATGCTGCCGCAAATCGGCAGCGCCTTGCGCAGCTGGCAGCAGCACCCCACTGACGTCAAGCCGTCGCAAGCCATCCTGCGCCATCTGCATACCATCAAGGGCAGCGCCCGCATGGCCGGCGCGATGGTGCTGGGCCAGCACATGCACGAGATGGAAAGCCATATCGAAGTGATCCTGCAATCGGGCAGCTCTTCGCGGCAGACTATCGACGAATTGCTGGCGCATTATGACCGTGGCGTGCACATGTTCGAGAACCTGCGCAATCCGCAGGCGCCGCAGCCGGTCGCGGCCGCAGTCGTTGCGCCGGCTCCGGAGGCGCACGACCCGGTCAACTTGCCGAGCGTGATGCCGTCGCTGGCGGCTGGCGTGGCGCCGGTGCCGGCGGTTGCCGCCACCACCGGCCTGGTATCGCAGGTGCGTGTCAATGCCGAAGTGCTGGACCGGCTGGTGAACCAGGCCGGTGAAGTATCGATTACGCGTTCGCGGCTGGAGTCCGGCATCGGCACCTTGCAGATATCCTTGTCGGAACTGACCGAGAACGTCGATCGCCTGCGCGGCCAGTTGCGCGAAATCGAAATCCAGGCGGAAGCGCAGATCAGCTCACGCATGACGCTGGCCGGCGAACGCGAATTTGACCCGCTTGAATTCGACCGTTTCACCCGGCTGCAGGAACTGACGCGGATGATGGCGGAGAGCGTCAACGACGTCGCCTCGCTGCAAAAGAACCTGACCAACACGGTAGACGGCGCCAACGCCGACTTGCTGACCCAGCGCCGTTTGACGCGTGATCTGCAACAGGATCTCATGCACGTGCGCATGGTGCAGTTTGCCAGTATCGCCGAGCGTCTGTACCGGCTCACGCGCCAGGTCGCCAAGGAACTGGACAAGCGCGTCAACCTGGATATCCGCGGCAGCAACGTCGAAATCGACCGCAGCGTGCTGGAAAAAATGATTGCGCCGTTCGAGCATCTGCTGCGTAACGCTATCGTGCACGGCATCGAATCGCGTGAAGAGCGGCGCGCCGCCGGCAAGAACGAAACCGGCGAACTGAAGATTGAAATCCGCCAGGACGGCAATGAAATCCTGATCCAGCTTTCGGATGACGGCCAGGGCTTGAACCTGCAGCGCATCCGCGACAAGGCGCGCACGATTGGCTTGTTGGAAAACGACGAACAGATATCCGACCTGGAAACCACGGACCTGATTTTCCGTCCCGGCTTTTCCACAGCGGCCGATATCACGGAACTGGCCGGCCGCGGCGTCGGCATGGACGTGGTGCGCTCCGAAGCGGCATCGCTGGGCGGCCGTGTCGCCGTCAGCAGCGATCCTGGCCAAGGCACGCATTTCACGATTCACCTGCCGCTGACGCTGGCTGTCACCCAGGTGGTGGTGCTGACCACCGGCGGCAGCACGTATGCGGTGCCGTCGGCACTGGTCGAGCAGGTGCAGCAATTGAAGGTGAAGGCGCTGGCCGCGGCCTATAACGACGGTTCGCTGATCTGGCAGGGACATAAAGTGCCGCTGCAATATCTGTCGACCTTGCTGGGCGATACCGAGATGGTGCCGGTGGCGCAGCAATATTCGCCTATCATCATCCTGCGCAGCGGTAACGACCGGGTAGCGATACACGTCGACGAAATCCTCGGCAACCGAGAAGTCGTGGTCAAGAATATCGGCCCGCAGCTGTCACGCATGATCGGCATTGCCGGCGCTACCGTGCTGGGTTCGGGCGATATCGTGCTGATCTTGAATCCGGTGCCGGTGGCAATGCGGCAGTTATCCAATGCGGCCCACGAATTGCGGGCGCCGCGGCAATCGCACCTGGCTACCCACGAGACCTTGGGCGCGGTGGCGGAAATGAGCGTCAGCGCCGAATCCGGCTCACCGCAAGCAGCCCAGGCAGTGCAGGGCCTGCGCAGCCAGAACGTGGTGATGGTGGTCGACGATTCGCTGACCGTGCGCCGGGTTACCCAACGCTTGCTGTCGCGTGAAGGTTACCAGGTGGTGCTGGCGAAAGACGGTGTCGATGCGCTGGAACAGTTGCAGGCGATTACACCTGACGTGATGCTGGTGGATATTGAAATGCCGCGCATGGATGGCTTCGATCTGAGCCGCAACATCCGCAACGATGAACGTACCCGTCATATCCCGATCATCATGATCACGTCGCGAACCGCGGCCAAGCACCGCAGCTATGCGATGGAGCTGGGCGTCAACGAGTACCTGGGCAAGCCGTATCAGGAAGACGAGCTGATCAGCACCATCAAGTCTTTCATCAAGAAAGAAGCCAACACCCTGCAATAACACTTTATGCGCATGCATGGAAGACAGGTCTTCCATGCATGCGCATAATTTTCCTTACCCCGCATTCACTGTCTTCACCACCGCATAACGCTGCAAGGTTGCCTTACGTGCCTCATCGTGTTGCACCAGCGGGAGCGGATAGTCTTGTCCGAGCCTGATTCCGGCTCGTTCCAGTTCTTGCGCGGGCGCCAGCCAAGGCGCGTGGATATGTCTGTTGCCGAGAGCGGACAATTGCGGCAGGTAGCGGCGGATGAACTTGCCGTCGGCATCGAATTTTTCAGACTGGGTAATGGGATTGAAAATGCGGAAATAGGGTTGCGCATCGCAGCCCGACGACGCAGCCCATTGCCAGCCGCCGTTATTGGCGGCGAGATCGAAATCGTTGAGGCGCTCGGCAAAGTAGCGTTCGCCCCAGCGCCAGTCGATGCCGAGATCCTTGATCAGGAACGACGCCGTCACCATGCGCAGGCGATTGTGCATATAGCCGCTCCGATTGAGTTGCAGCATGGCGGCATCGACCAGCGGATAGCCGGTGCGGCCATCGCACCAGGCCAGGAACAGGCTGCGTGCGCGCTCGCCGCTTTCCCATCGGATGGCGTCGTATTCCGGCTTGAAAGCGGCTCGCGCTACGTGCGGATGATGATGCAGGATCATGAAGTAGAAATCGCGCCAGATCAGTTCCGACAGCCATATAGCGGCGCCGCCGGCCGCCGCGCCCTGGTGCAGCGCCTGATAAGCCAGGCGGGCCAGCGTGCGAATCGAAATAGTGCCGAAGCGCAGGTGTATTGAAAGATACGATGGTCCCTTGATGGCCGGGAAATCGCGGCTCTGGCCGTATTGTCCTATACGCGGCATGAAGTCCTCCAGCAGACCGGAGGCGCCAGACATGCCTGGCGCGATCTTCAGCTCTCTCAGGTTGGTTTCCTTGAAGCCTAGCGCGGCCAGGCTGGGTATCTTTTCGGGTGGCGAGGAAGGCGGCGGCGCAAGACGCGCCGCATATTTTTCTATCGGGTAGGGTTTCAGAAAAAACGGGCCATCTGCTGCAGTCAGCCTTTTCATCCAAGCATTCTTGTAGGGCGTGAATACAGAAAACGGCTGGCCCGCCACGGTCAGCACCTCCTCGCATTCAAAAATCACCTGGTCCTTGTAGCTGTGCCAGGCACGGCCATCGGCGGCCAATGTTCTGGCGACGCCGGCATCGCGCTGCCGTGCCTGCGGTTCGTAATCGTGGTTGCTGAACACGGCGTTGACGCCAAGCTGCCGTGCTAGCGCAGGGATGACATCGTGGGCGGGACCATGGCGCACCAGCAGTCCGCCGGCCAGTTTGCGCAGCTCCAGGTCGAGCTCGGTCACGCTGCCGCGGATGAATTCAACCCGGCGATCGGCGCCTAGGCCGGCATCCAGCAATGGCTGCAGGATATCGGTATCGAACACGAATACGCAGAATACCGCCGCGCTGTTTTTTAATGCATGGTGCAGGGCCGCATGATCGGACATGCGTAAATCGCGACGAAACCAGACCAGGGATTTCTCAAATTGCGGCATGAGGGCAATGATGCATACAAAAAATGAATGATTGTGAGGCAACGCCGAGGCGGGCTTGCGAGGACTTTACCCGACAAGCAACACTATGCAAAGC
Organism: Collimonas fungivorans; assembly: GCF_001584145.1. Lineage (NCBI taxonomy): Bacteria > Pseudomonadati > Pseudomonadota > Betaproteobacteria > Burkholderiales > Oxalobacteraceae > Collimonas > Collimonas fungivorans. Next base: position 1,150,760 of record NZ_CP013232.1, read on the forward strand.
GGCTTTAGCGTATTCAAAACTGATAAAATGCGGTCCATGGCCAAGCTAGACACAACTCCGGACGATTCTCCCGCGCGCAAGAGCAGCGCGAAGGCCGGCGCGGATTCCCCGCCCCTGAACCTGACAAATCATTTCCTTATTGCAATGCCTTCCATGCTGGATCCCGTTTTCGGCGGGACCGTGGTGTATTTGTGTGAACATAATGCCAACGGTGCGCTGGGCGTGGTGATCAACAAGCCGACCGACATGACTATGCAGGTATTGTTCGACCGCATCGATCTCAAGCTTGAAATCAGCCCTGGATTGGGTTTCGACGACCCGATCGCCGACCGGCCCGTGATGTTTGGCGGCCCGGTGCAGGTTGAGCGCGGTTTTGTGCTGCATGCGCCGATCAAGAGTTATTCGTCAACCTTGAAAGTGACGGACCAGATCGCCATGACCACCTCCAAAGATGTGCTGGAAGAAGTGGCGCACGGCAGCGGGCCGCAGCGCATCCTGGTCAGCCTGGGCTGTTCCGGCTGGAGCGCCGGCCAGCTGGAAAGCGAGATTGTCCACAACGGCTGGCTGACTGTCGCCGCCGATCCCGCCATCATTTTTGAATTGCCGATTGCCGAGCGGTTTGCCGCCGCGGTCAACCTGCTGGGCATTTCACCGTACATGCTGACCGCGGAATCCGGACGTGCTTGAACTGATGAATGCGTTTCTGAATGAGTTGCTGAAAAATCTGTGCGGGAGCCGGGCATGACGGGTTTGACCGGCACCGTGCTGGCTTTTGATTTCGGCTTGAAGCGCATCGGCGTGGCGGTCGGCAATACCTTGCTGAAGCAGGCGCAGCCGCTGCAGGTCATCAGCGCTGCCACCAATGACGGCAAATTTGCTGAAATCTCGGTCCTGATCAAAGAGTGGCAGCCGGTGTTGTGCGTGGTTGGCTTGCCTCTGCATCCGGACGGCGCAACGCACGAGATGAGCGTCCGCTGCCAGCGTTTTGCCAACCAGCTGCACGGCCGCTACGATGTCGCTACGGTGCTGGTCGATGAACGCTACTCGTCTGCGGTGATCAAGCAGCAGCGCGGAGAAGTAATCGATGACCAGGCCGCGGCGATCATCCTGCAGCAGTATTTTGATGACTTGTTTGATGACTTAACCGAATGACTTTGACTTTGCGGTGAAGATGCAATGACTACTACTACTCCCCAATCCGCCCAATTCGATGCCGAAGCGCTGTACCAGGCGCTTGAGGCAAAAGTAAAGACAGCCCTGGCGCAAGCCGACAATGTCGCCGTCATCGGCATTTATTCCGGCGGCGCCTGGATCGCCGAGCGGCTGGTCGCGGCCTTGAAGCTGAACCCGGCTGAGCGCCTGGGTTTTATCGATGTCTCGTTCTATCGCGACGACTTTTCCGAAAAAGGCCTGCGCGCCGACATCAAACCGACCCAGATTCCGTTCGACGTCGACGACGCCACCATCCTGCTGGTGGACGACGTGCTGTACACAGGACGCACCACGCGCGCGGCGATCAACGAATTGTTCGACTACGGCCGCCCTAAAAAAATCATGCTGGCGGCGCTGATCGACCGCGGCGAGCGCGATTTGCCAGTGGCCGCCGATTTCATCGCCGATGCAGTCACGCTGCAGCCGGGCCAGTCCCTGCAACTTCAACGCGCCGACGACGGCAGCTTTACTCTAATTATCCAATCTAATGCTTAATCCTCAACTCAATAAAAACGGCGAACTGCAACATCTGTTGACTATCGAGGGACTGCCGACTTCCGTCGTCACGCACATCCTGGACACGGCGTCTTCCTTTGTCGGCGTCAGCGACCGCGATGTCAAGAAAGTGCCGCTGATGCGCGGCAAAAGCGTGTTCAACCTGTTCTTTGAAAACTCCACGCGCACCAGAACCACTTTCGAAATCGCTTCCAAGCGCCTGTCGGCCGATGTGATCAACCTGAATATCTCCGCTTCCAGCGCCAGCAAAGGCGAATCGCTGCTGGACACCATCGACAACCTGTCGGCCATGCACGCCGACATGTTCGTGGTGCGCCACGCTCAGTCCGGCGCGCCTTACCTGATCGCCAAGCACCTGACCGACACCAGGCAGCACCACGTCCACGTGGTGAACGCCGGCGACGGCCGCCATGCCCATCCGACCCAGGGTTTGCTGGACATGTACACGATCCGGCACTACAAGAAAGATTTCAGCAACCTCACGGTGGCGATTGTCGGCGACATCCTGCATAGCCGCGTGGCGCGCTCCGACATCCACGGACTGACTACCCTGGGCGTGCCGGAAGTGCGCGCCATCGGCCCGCGCACCTTGCTGCCCAGCGGCCTGGAGCAGATGGGCGTGCGTGTCTTCACCGACATGAACGAAGGATTGAAGGGCGTCGACGTGATCATCATGCTGCGCCTGCAGAATGAGCGCATGAGCGGCGCCTTGCTGCCGTCGGCGCAAGAATTCTTCAAAAGCTACGGCCTGACGCCGGAGCGCCTGGCGCTGGCCAAGCCGGATGCGATCGTGATGCATCCGGGGCCGATGAACCGCGGCGTGGAAATCGACTCGGCGGTTGCCGACGGCGCGCAGGCGGTGATCTTGCCGCAGGTGACATTCGGCATCGCGGTGCGGATGGCGGTCATGAGTATCCTGGCCGGGAACTGAAGTTGCGAAGTTGCGTTGCCCCGAGCCTGAATCCAGATAATTATTTATAGAATCGCCACGACATTTACAGATGAAACTTCACATCAAAAACGGCCGCCTGATCGACCCCGCAAACAACATCGACGCACAGCAGGATCTGTATATCGCCGCCGGCAAGATCGTCGGCGTCGGCAGCGCGCCGGCTGATTTCTCCGCCAACAAGACGATTGACGCCAGCGGCCTGGTGGTGGCGCCGGGCCTGGTCGACCTGAGCGTGCGCTTGCGCGAGCCCGGTTACGAATACAAGGCCACGCTGGAATCGGAAATGCAGGCCGCCATGCAAGGCGGCGTCACCAGCCTGGTGTGTCCGCCCGATACCGATCCTGTGCTGGACGAACCGGGCCTGGTGGAAATGCTGAAACACCGCGCCAAGAGCCTGAACCAGGCGCATGTCTATCCTCTGGGAGCCTTGACGGTCGGCCTCAAGGGCAAGGAACTGACGGAGATGGCCGAGCTGACCGACGCCGGCTGCATCGGCTTCGCCCAGGCGGAAGAGCCGATCCTGGACACCACTGTGCTGTTGCGCGCCATGCAGTACGCCCGCACCTTCGATTACACGGTGTGGCTGCGCCCGCAAGACCCTTACCTTGGCCATGGCGGTATTGCCCACAGCGGCGCGGTTGCGTCGCGGCTCGGCCTGTCGGGCGTGCCGACCATGGCGGAAACGATCCGCCTGCAAACCATTTTCGAACTGGTCCGTGCGACCGGCGCCCGCGTGCATTTGTGCCGTATTTCATCGGCGCCGGGGCTGGAACTGATCCGGGCCGCCAAGAAAGAGGGTTTGCCGATCACTTGCGACGTCGGCGCCCATCACATCCACATGACTGATGTCGATATCGGCTTTTTCGATTCCAACGCCAGGATGACGCCACCGTTCCGTTCGCAACGTGACCGCGATGCGATCCGGCAGGCGCTGCTGGATGGCACCGTCGACGCCATCTGCTCGGACCACACGCCGGTCGACGACGATGAAAAACTGCTGCCGTTCGGCGAAGCAACGCCCGGCGCTACCGGCCTTGAGCTGTTGTTGTCGCTGGCCCTGAAATGGGCCGACGAGTGTGTCGCCCCGGAGCAGCAAGGACTCAGCCGCGCACTGGCGAAAATCACCGCCGATGCAGCACGCGTGGCAGGCCTGGCCGCCGGCCAGTTGACAGTCGGCAGCGTCGCCGATATTTGCCTGTTCGATCCGGCCGTGCGCTGGAAAGTGGAAGCCAAGGAGCTGGCGAGCCAGGGCAAGCACACGCCGTTCCTCGGATATGAACTGTGCGGAAGGGTCAAGACCACGATTGTGGCTGGCCACATAGCATTCGAACGCGCATGAGGCAGCTGTGGTTCGCCTTGCGCCTGGTGCGGGTGCTGCTGCACCTGCTGATAGGCTTGTGGACTTGTGCCGTGGTGTTTCCGCTGACCGACAACGCTGGACGGCAACGGCGCATACGGCTGTGGTCGATCCAGCTGCTGGCGATCTGCCGCGTCGAGGTCACGCTGCGCAATCCGCACAACAGCATGGCGGCGGCGCGCGCCTTGATCGTTGCCAACCATGTTTCGTGGCTCGATATCTTTGTCATTAACTCGATCCAGACCTGCCAGTTCGTGGCCAAGTCGGATATCCGCGACTGGCCCTTGATCGGCTGGCTGTGCGACAAGGGTGGCACGATTTTCATCGCGCGCGGCAAGCAGCGCGATGTGCGGCGCATATTCCAGGGGCTGGTGACGAGTATCGAAGCCGGCGCGCGGGTTGCCTTCTTCCCTGAGGGGACCACGGCCGCGCAGGGTTCTCTCCTGCCTTTCCACGCCAACCTGTTCGAAGCCGCGCTCGACGCCAAGGTGCCGGTGCAGCCGTATGCCTTGCGTTACCTGGATGAGCAGGGAGGGCTGCATCCGGCTGCGAATTTTATCGGCGACATGACGTTTGCCGAAAGCATGCTGGCGATCCTGAAAGCCCCGTCAATGAAAGCGGAGCTGGTCCAGCTGGCGCCTATCGATACGACCGGATCGCATCGCCGCGACCTGGCTGTCCTCGCACATGCCGCGATTGCCGAGGCGTTGGAGATCACGGAAAAAAAAGTGGCAGATACCTGATTTATCCCGGCCGCTGCGCTTGCGGGCAGCCGACCTGGAGCAGCAAACGGTCGGACAGCCGCACCGCGCTGAGTTTGCCCCCCCACACGCAGCCGGTATCCAACCCGATCAGGTTCGGCCTGAGCACCAGTCCCAGGGTTGACCAATGGCCGTACACCACCGTCACGTCCTGGGTCTGCCGCCGCGGCACATCGAACCAGGGCAGGTAGCCGGGCAGGGATATGCCGGTGCTTTCCTTGGCAGCGAGCTCCATGGTGCCGTCTTCAGTACAGAACCGCAATCGGGTCAAGGCGTTGACGATGCAACGCAAGCGTTCGTTGCCTTGCAGCGCATCGTCCCAGCGCAATGGCTGGTTGCCATACATTTCACGCAAAAAATCTACCCAATGCGGGCCGCGCAGCACAGTTTCGACTTCTTGCGCCAGCGCTACCGTCTTGGCGGCTGACCATTGCGGCAACACGCCGGCGTGTAAAAACAGATGGTCTTGTTCCAGCAGGGCCAGGGGCCGCTGCCTTAACCAGTCGAGCAGTTCATCGCGATCGGGCGCGTCGAGAATCTCCTGCAGCGTATCGCCGCGGTGCAGCTTGCGGATGCCGTGTGCAGCGGCCAGCAGGTGCAGGTCGTGGTTGCCGAGCACTGCCTGGGCGCGATCGCCCAGCGAGCGGATCAGGCGCAGCGTTGCCAGCGATTGCGGGCCGCGGTTGACCAGATCGCCGACAAAAACCAGATGTGCGTCGGGGGTGCTTGCGTCAATGCGTTTTAGTAAATCGAGCAGGCTTTGGTAGCAGCCTTGCAAGTCGCCGATGGCAAATAACGTGGAACTGATAGGTGTCATGTTTGGCAGCGATTGCAGCAATTGAGGTTTGGTATTGTAGATCGCCAGTCAGTTTCTTGAAGCTCTCATTATGTTTTATGTACGCGCAGTCGGCATCGGAATCCAGCATGGGGATTGATAGAGGACGAGCGCGGCACTTCTTGTATTTATTACTGTCTGAAGTTGATTAAAAGTTCCGAATTATTGTTTAGTTGTTATTCTGCAACAAATTGTTACATTGCTTACCAATATGCACCGAGTTAAACATCGTTAAATGATATTTAAGTAACTTATATTGGCCAGCAATAGTGGATAATTCGGGGTTAAGCACGAATTTGGTGAATTGGAAGAGACGCGTAGTATCCAAAGCTGGCCGCGCAAATTCTTCAGAACTCTATTTTTAGGACAAATACATGATTTTCATTACCGGCGGGGCTGGATTTATTGGGTCCAATTTCGTACTCGACTGGTTGGCGCAAAATGACGAGCCAGTGATTAATTTCGATAAACTGACTTACGCTGGCAACATGAATAATCTGGCGAGCGTTCGCCAGGATCCGCGCCATATTTTTGTACAGGGTGATATCGGCGATACAGCACAAGTTGCCGCTCTGTTCGCACAATACAAGCCGCGCGCGATTGTCCACTTTGCCGCTGAGAGCCATGTCGACCGTTCGATCCACGGCCCGGCGGCTTTTGTGGAAACCAATGTCAACGGCACTTTCGGCCTGCTGGAAGCCACCCGCGCCTATTGGAGCGCGCTGCCGGATGCTGAAAAAGCGGCATTCCGTTTTCTGCATGTCTCGACCGATGAAGTATATGGCACGCTAGGCCCTGCCGACGCCCCGTTCAGCGAAACTACCCAGTACGCGCCCAATAGCCCATATTCGGCATCGAAAGCAGCTTCGGACCATCTGGTGCGCTCTTATCACCACACGTACGGATTGCCGACGCTGACCACCAATTGCTCCAACAATTACGGTTCTTACCACTTCCCCGAAAAACTGATCCCGTTAATTATTACCAATGCGCGCGCCGGCAAGCCGCTGCCGATATATGGCGACGGGCAGCAGGTGCGCGACTGGCTTTATGTCAACGACCACTGCGCCGCGATCCGTCGCGTGCTGGAAGCGGGCAAGCCAGGAGAAGTTTATAACGTCGGCGGCTGGAATGAGAAAGCCAACCTGGATGTGGTCCATACGCTATGCGACATTCTGGATGAACTCGATCCGAAGGCAACGGGCAGCTATCGCGACCAGATTACCTACGTCACCGATCGTCCAGGTCACGACCGCCGCTATGCCATCGACGCCGGCAAGATCGAGCGTGAGCTGGGCTGGAAGCCGGTGGAAACTTTTGATACCGGCATCCGCAAGACCGTGCAGTGGTACCTGGCCAACCAGGATTGGGTAAAAAATGTCCAATCTGGCGATTATCTGAAATGGGTTGAGAAAAATTACGAGCAACGCCAAAGCTCGGGGGAGGCAGCGTAATGACTAAACCTCAGAACCGTAAAGGCATCATTCTCGCGGGAGGCTCTGGCACTCGCTTGTATCCAGTCACCATGGCAGTGTCGAAACAATTGCTGCCGGTGTATGACAAGCCGATGATCTATTATCCGCTGACCACCCTGATGCTGGCCGGGATAAGGGAAATCCTGATTATTTCAACGCCTCAGGACACGCCCAGATTCAAGGAGTTGCTGGGCGACGGCCGGCAATGGGGGATTGAGTTGAGCTATGCGGTGCAACCGACTCCGGATGGCCTGGCTCAGGCATTCATTATCGGCCGTGATTTTGTCGGTGATGCACCGTCGGCCTTGATCCTGGGCGACAACATCTACTACGGCCACGACTTCGAAAGCCAGTTGCGTGCAGCTTCGGCCCGTACCGAAGGCTCCACTGTATTTGCTTATCACGTACATGATCCGGAGCGTTACGGCGTGGTCGAGTTCGACGACCAGCGGCGCGCTGTCAGCATCGAAGAAAAACCTCAGCAACCCAAATCCAATTACGCTGTCACCGGGCTGTATTTTTATGACCGCGAGGTATGCGACATTGCCGCCGGCATCAAGCCGTCTCCACGCGGAGAGTTGGAGATTACCGATGTGAACCGCGTATACCTGGAGCGGCAGCGCCTGAATGTCGAGCTGATGGGGCGCGGAATGGCATGGCTGGACACCGGTACTCACGAATCGTTGCTGGAAGCCGGGCAATTCATTGCCACCATTGAGAACCGTCAAGGCCTGAAAGTGGCTTGCCCGGAAGAAATCGCCTTTCGCACGGGATATATCAATGCCGAGCAACTGGAGCAACTGGCGCAGCCGCTGAAGAAAAACGGATATGGCCAATATCTGCTGGGCCTATTAAAAGATAAGGTATTTTAAACATGCAAGTACAAACCACGAATATTCCTGAAGTACTGATTTTCGAGCCGAAGGTTTTCGGCGATGATCGCGGCTTTTTTTATGAGAGCTTCAACGAACGTCGTTTCAATGAGCTGACCGGCCTTAACGTTAGCTTTGTTCAGGACAATCACTCCAAATCCGCCAAGAATGTCCTGCGCGGACTGCATTACCAGATTCGCCAGCCGCAAGGCAAACTGGTGCGCGTGGTGGCTGGAGAGGTATTTGACGTTGCCGTCGATGTGCGCAAAAGCTCGCCGACTTTCGGTCATTGGGTCGGTGTAACGCTGTCGGCTGAAAACAAGCGTCAATTGTGGATACCTGAAGGATTTGCGCATGGTTTTGTGGTTACCAGCGAGTCAGCAGAATTTTTATACAAGACCACTGATTATTGGGCGCCTGAATTCGAGCGCAGCATTCTCTGGAATGACCCCGCGATTGGCATCGACTGGCCAATCAGTGATGCGCCGATGCTTTCCGGGAAGGATCAGCTGGGTAAAATTCTCGCTGATGCAGAGGTGTTCGCGTGAAGATTCTTATTACCGGGAAGACTGGTCAAGTCGGCTATGAGCTAGAGCGCAGCATGCAAGGTCTTGGTGAAATTATTGCCCTTGGTCGTAGCCAAATGAACTTGGCTGATTTAACTCAGGTACGGGACGTTATTCGTGAGATTAAACCTAATCTCATCATTAATCCCGCCGCCTACACGGCTGTTGATCAGGCCGAAAGCGAACCTGACATCGCCATGCGCATCAATGGCGAGGCTCCCGGCGTTATCGCGGAGGAAGCAAAGAAACTCAATGCGGCAGTTATACATTACAGTACCGATTATGTTTTCGACGGCAGTAAAAATACCCCCTATGTTGAGACTGACTCGACATGTCCTATCAATGTCTATGGCAGAAGCAAGCTAGCAGGCGAGCAGGCGATCCAAGCCACCGGTGTTCCACATCTGATTCTTCGCACCAGCTGGGTCTACGGTATGCGAGGGAAAAATTTTCTGCTCACGGTATTGCGTTTGGCTGCAGAGCGTAATGAGTTGCGCATGATCGCGGATCAGCGCGGAGCGCCTACATGGAGCCGTACAATTGCTGACACCACGGCTCATGTGGTAGCACTTGGCAAAGGTATGCAGGATCCTCAGGACTGGTGGCAAGAGCGCTCGGGAATCTATCATTTGACCGCACAAGGCCAGACTACCTGGTTTGAATTTACGCAGGCAATCCTGGAAAATGCGCGGCTTGCCAATAAACCGCTTGTCATGCCAATCACGGCACAGGATTACCCGTTGCCTGCTAAGCGTCCGGCATATTCAAGCCTGTCCTGCGAGCGCTTGATGAATACTTTCTGCGGCTTGCCTGATTGGGATGCTGCATTGAAACTATGCCAGGGATGAAGTGCAACTAACGCAATCTTAGTACTTGCCCACGAGCACCGGACACATCGGTCTCTTCGAGCGATTTGAGATGGACTGATATATGTATTTGCAATAAACAGTACGGTTCAAGCCAGTGGCCCAAACACAATCAATATCATTGAAACAAAAAAATCTATGAAGACAGTTATCCTTGCCGGGGGGTTAGGCACACGCATTAGCGAAGAAACCACAAGTCGTCCTAAACCGATGATTGAGATTGGCGGAAGGCCGATCTTGTGGCATATCATGAAAATATACTCATCCTATGGACTGAATGATTTCGTGATCTGCTGCGGTTATAAGGGCTATATGATCAAGGAGTATTTTGCCAATTACTTCCTGCATATGTCAGACGTAACATTTGATATGAGCAAGAACAACATGGAGGTACATCATCGGAACGCAGAACCTTGGCGCGTCACATTAATTGACACCGGTGAAGAAACCATGACAGGCGGCCGTCTCAAGCGGGTAGCATCTTATATTCAGGATGAAGAGGCTTTTTGCTTCACTTACGGCGATGGCGTGAGCGATGTGAATATTTCTGAATTGATTGCTTTTCACAAGGCGCAGAAGGTCAAGGCAACTCTTACCGCGACGCTGCCGCCAGGGCGTTTTGGTGCACTCGACTTTGATGGACATAAGGTTCGCAGCTTCAAGGAAAAGCCCAAAGGCGATGGCGGGATGATTAATGGCGGCTTCTTTGTGCTGTCGCCTGAGGTGCTTCAGTACCTCGATGGGGATAGCTGTATCTGGGAGCGCAAACCGCTCGAAATGCTGGCCGACGAAGGTCAGCTAGCCGCGTTTCATCATGGTGGCTTCTGGCAACCAATGGATACCTTGCGCGATAAAAATTATCTGGAAGAACTGTGGCAATCCGGTAAAGCACCTTGGAAGGTATGGCCGTGAATCCATTATTTTGGGCAGGCAAGAAAGTGTTTCTCACGGGCCATACTGGTTTCAAGGGAAGCTGGCTGAGCTTATGGCTGCAGCAGCTTGGCGCCGAGGTTACAGGTTTTGCCCTGCCTCCTCCTACCGATCCAAGTCTGTTTGATATCGCAGGTGTTGCGCAAGGAATGACTTCGGTCATCGGCGATATCCGGGACGGTGCAGTGTTGGCCGATGCAATGCTGCGAGCTGCGCCTGACGTTGTGATCCACATGGCGGCGCAGCCATTAGTACGCCGCTCTTATGTTGATCCGGTCGAAACGTATTCCACAAATATCATGGGTACTGTGCATTTGCTGGAGGCAGTGCGCCGAACGCGGTCAGTACGTGCCGTGGTCAATGTCACAACCGATAAGTGCTACGAGAATAAAGAGTGGGTTTGGGGTTATCGCGAGAATGAGCCAATGGGAGGTTTTGATCCTTACAGCAACAGTAAGGGGTGCGCTGAACTGGTTACCGCAGCGTACCGTAACTCATTTTTCAATTCTGCAAAATATGATGAGCATCGGGTCGGATTGGCAACGGCACGGGCTGGTAATGTGATCGGTGGCGGGGACTGGGCCCAGGATCGGTTGATTCCAGATATTCTGGCCGCCTTTGAGAAAGGGGAGCCAGTGGTGATACGTAATCCGCATGCTACACGGCCGTGGCAGCATGTACTGGAACCATTGCGTGGCTATTTAACCCTGGCTGAAAAACTTAGCACCGAGGGAGCTGCATTCGCCGACGGCTGGAATTTTGGTCCGCATAGCGATGATGCTCGTCCGGTCGAGTGGATTGTCAACCAACTCGCGATAAAATGGGAAGACGATGCCGATTGGAAAATTGACGCCGGAGTGCATCCGCACGAAGCCCACTATTTAAAGCTCGATATCTCCAAAGCTGAGCTACTGCTTGACTGGCGGCCTGCTATGAGGCTTGAGCAATCGCTTGGGCTGATTGTTGACTGGTCTCGCGAAAAGCGCGCTGGCAGCAATATGCGCAAGTTTACACAGGCGCAAATCCAGGCTTATCAGGCGCAGGCGCTGACTTCTCATCCTATTTGAACTTAATTAAATCTTACATCATGCAAAACGACAAAACCCAAAGCCTCCGCGAACAAATAGCTAAACTGGTTGAAGAGTACGCCACCATTGCGCTGGCGCCGGATGTGTTCCTGCCGGGCGGCACCATGATTCCGCCATCGGGAAAGCTGCTCGATGCCAATGAGCTTAAAAACATGGTCGAGGCCTCACTCGACGGCTGGTTGACGACAGGCCGCTTCAATGCCGAGTTTGAAAAAAAACTGGCCGCGTTCATTGGCGTCAAACACCTCATCACCGTCAATTCCGGCTCGTCGGCCAACCTTGTCGCATTCAGCACACTGACGTCGCCGACGTTAGGTGACCGGGCGATCAAACATGGCGATGAAGTGATTGGCGTGGCTGCTGGCTTTCCAACAACGGTTAATCCGATTCTTCAGTTCGGCGCAGTGCCTGTGTTTGTTGACGTAGATCATCTGACCCATAACATAGACGCGAGCAAGATCGAAGCAGCCATTGGACCTAAGACCAAAGCCATCATGCTGGCGCATTCGCTGGGAAATCCATTCAATCTCGATGTGGTTACCGCGTTATGTAAAAAATACAACTTGTGGCTGGTGGAGGATTGCTGCGATGCATTAGGCAGTACCTACCGCGGTCAAATGGTCGGTACTTTCGGGGATATCGCCACGCTGAGTTTTTACCCGGCACACCATATCACGATGGGGGAAGGCGGAGCCGTATTCACCAATAACGACGAACTTAAGACCATTGCTGAAAGTTTCCGCGACTGGGGCCGCGACTGCTATTGTGCGCCGGGCAAGGACAATACTTGCGGTAAACGCTTTTGCTGGAAACTGGGGGACTTGCCTGAAGGCTATGACCACAAATACATCTATAGCCATTTGGGTTACAACCTCAAAATCACAGATATGCAGGCTGCTTGCGGCCTAGCTCAGCTGGATAAGGCACCACAGTTCATACAAGCGCGCAAGGATAATTATGCTTTTCTGAAGCGCCGGCTGAAAGATTGCGAAGAATTCATGAGTCTGCCGGAGCCGACTGAACACTCGGATCCTTCATGGTTCGGCTTCCCCATCACACTGAAAGAAAATTGCCCTGTGACTCGGTTGGATCTTCTGACCTACCTGGAGCAGAACAAAGTTGGCACTCGGTTATTGTTTGCCGGTAATCTGACGCGTCAACCGTATATGCAAGGGGCCAAATACCGTATCAGTAGTGAATTAACCAATACCGACAATGTTATGAACAATACCTTTTGGATAGGGGTACAACCTTCGTTAACGCCTGCCATGCTGGAATTTGCGGCGAGCAAGATCGAGACTTATCTCGGCGTCAATTTCTGACCAGGTAAGGCCGCCAGTGAGAACCATTCTTTTAACCGGAGCGACAGGATTTCTTGGCAGTAATCTTGCGCAAAAATTGGTCGCAAGCGGCCATCAGGTAATTGTACTCAAACGATCATCGTCTAAGCTTGATCGACTTGCGTCCATTTTACCTGCGCTGTCTGTCTACGATATAACGGATTTGTCGGCGCCCTTTAAGGAGCATGGCAAGGTAGATGCGATTATTCACACTGCGACTTGCTATGGACGTAACGGTGAGTCGGCGGCTGAAATATTTGAAGCTAACGTTGCTTTTCCGCTCCGCTTACTGGAAACAGCTACTTTATTTGATGTTAATACATTCTTCAACACTGATACTTTCTTTAATTCCGGCACGATTGTTTACAAGTATCTGAATGGATATGCGCTGTCGAAAAATCATTTTCTTGAATGGGGAAAGCTGTTTGCCGATAGCCAAAAAATCAGGTTTGTAAATATTCGGCTAGAACACATGTACGGTCCAGGGGATGATGCTTCAAAATTCATCATCCATGTTCTCCGGCAGCTTCTGGCGAACGTACCGGAAATTAAGCTGACGCCAGGTGAACAAAAGCGAGATTTTATCTACGTAGACGATGTTGTCGCAGCCTATGAAATTCTGCTGGAAAAATCCGATAGCCAAACAGATCTGTTCCAACAATATGGACTGGGAAGTGGCAAGGCCGTTACGGTACGAGAATTTGTAGAATTGGCTCATAAAATAACCGGATCATCCGCCTTTCTAAATTTTGGTGCTTTGTCTTATCGTGAAAATGAAATCATGAGTTCAGCCGCTGACACTGAGCGCTTGAATTCACTGGGCTGGCTTAGCCAAACGGATCTTGCCGAAGGTATCCGAGAAATGGCATCCCAAGAAAAAACGCGCGACTGAGGGTGCGGCAGTGGACGCCAGTAATTTCTGAACTGGTTTTTGCTGGGTATTTTTCGACATTGGCATATTCATTTTTGGCCAGAAAAATCTGAAGAAAATTGAAGTTATTAATACTGCTCTGAGAAAGAAAATGCGAATTTTGTTATGAATAAAATAATATCTCAACGGAAAAGTATTTTGCCGGCTGTTTTTTTTCGGAGGGTGCTTGATTTACAGAATTAAGCGCTTATTGGGCGTTGACCGGGCCATATTATTTACATTGGTAGCTCGCGGCTGGTCTGTCGTTGCCGGTTTAATGACGATTGTGTTTGTTACCCGTTTCCTTTCTCAGGAACTGCAAGGGTATTACTACACTTTCAACAGTCTTATAGCGTTACAAGTATTCGTAGAATTAGGATTGAATTTTGCAATCATCCAGTTTGCCAGCCATGAAATGGCCAAGCTTTCTTGGACTGACGACGGGATCCTGGTGGGAGACGCTGGAGCCAAACGGCGTTTACAGTCTTTATTGCACTTTGCCCTTGTCTGGTTTGGCGCTGCTGCAGTCCTGATGATTGTCGTGCTATTACCTGTAGGAATATATTTCTTTCTTGATGCATCAAAAAACTCGCCTGCGCCTAGTGTGAGCATGGCTTGGTCGCTGCTTGTGGTGTTTTCGGCTATTAACTTGGTCACAACTGCCGCTGTTGCAATTTTGGAGGGTTGCGGCAAGGTTGCGCAGGTAGCGATGCTACGACTATGCCAGTCAGTGTTCGCAGTAGTTGCAATATGGATTGTTTTGAGTTTCGGTGGTCATTTATACGCATTGGCGATGAATAGTCTGATGACTGCCGTGGTCGGTTTCGTCTGGATTTGGAGTCGATATCGAAAATTCTTCAAAGACCTTCTTCGTCACCGAACGTTATTGCAAGGGTTGGATTGGCGTAATGAAATATGGCCTTTTCAATGGCGTATAGCTCTGAGCTGGATGAGTGGCTATCTCATGTTTCAATTATTTACACCGCTTCTTTTCGCCACCCATGGCCCCGTCGTTGCTGGGCAGATGGGGATGAGTTTACAAATCATAGGTGCGATGAATAGCAGCGCGATGGCATGGATTAGTACCAAAGCGCCAACTTATGGGAAATTGGTTGCGACAGGGCAGAGCAAAGCCCTGGACACACTTTTTTTCCGCGGACTTTTCCAGTCTTTGATTTTTCTTTCAACTGGAGTCGTATGCGTTTGGTTAATTTTTTATTATCTTTTTGTGAGTGGAGCTGGTTACGGTACCCGAGTGCTGCCGCCTTTCCTTTTTGCTATTCTGGGTTTTGTTGCAATTGCCAATCACATCGTATCAGCTGAAGCCGTTTATTTGCGCGCACATAAACAAGAACCATTCATGCTCCTGTCAATTCTAAGCGGCACTATAACGGCAATCTTGGCTTGGCTACTTGTACCCGGGTATGGTGTAAGCGGTGCCGTTTACTCATATGCGGCGACTGCATTGCTGGTTACCTTGGTTGGCGGAACATTCATCTTTATTAGAAAGCGCAAGGAATGGGCTGTTTGAGCTGCTATTTTTTTCTTGAGTAAGAATGACCTTAAGGCGCAGTGACTCCCATGAGAAATCCACAATGATTGAAATATCAACTAAATTAGCCATTGCTATTCCAACCTATAATCGCTCGGAGCTGCTTGACGGGCAGCTGAACAGCCTCGTGCCGTTGGTGGAAAAATATGGCATACCGATATATATATCTGACAATGCATCGATTGATTCAACAGAAGCTACTGTAAAAAAGTGGCTGCAGGTATATCCGCACATTATTTATTCAAAAAATAAAACAAATATTGGTATGAGCCGAAACATATCGCGGGTGCTAATGCTACCCGATACAGAATATGTTTGGCTGTTAAGCGATGATGACAGATTGGTTCCGACAGCAATTGAAGTCGTCTTGAAAAATAGTGAATTTGGTAGCGATCTTATAGTTGTCAATACAAAATTTGACGTTCAGAGTAATGATTTGAGAGTCAAAGAACTCCCGGATAGTCTTTATGATGATAAGAATAAATTCATCGAAGACTTGGGTTGGCACATAACCTTGATATCATGTCTCGTTGTAAAGCGCGGATTTGTCGATTCTATCGTATATCAGAAATATGCAGGATCACTTTTTCCACATACTGCCGCATTGCTAGAGATGGCAATAATGAAAAAATCTCTAATTTCCTGGATTGCAAGTCCATTGGTTTATCCAACAAAGAATATAAGTGACTTCACAACAAATAGATCTTTTTTTGACATATTTATAAAAGACTGGTCTACCGTTATCAGCGGACTACCAGAATATAAAAATAAATCAAAAGATAAATGTATTTTGTCTCATGGTGAAAAAGCGGGCATATTTACAATACCTGGCTTCTTTCAATTAAGGTTAAGCGGCGCCTTGGATTTTAATGTTTATAAAGAATATAAAGATTATTTTTCAAGAGTGACGCATATTCCGCGGCTGCATATATTTCTAATATCCCTATGCCCCATATGGCTTGTGGTGCAAATAAGAAAAGTGTGGAGATTAAGGAATTTTCTTAAAAGAAGAAACAATAAATCTTGAATGATTTTATAGTTTCGGAAATTTGACTAAAAAATTGTGAAATTTCAACAATGATGCAAGTTGGCCAATAAATCTGGCCATATTGACATTAATATTATAGATGTGGCGACAGAAAGAATGATGATTCCAATAATAAATAACAAGGCACTGGTGATCTCGTGATTATATATTGGTGTATTTGGGCATTATCCGCATTTAATTGCATATTGCAAAAAAGAATCTCTAAATTCTGGGTTTTTATATTTTTGTTCTTTTTGGCGTTGTTGGTAGGTTTCCGGGGTAGTGAAGTTGATAAGGATTATCCACAATATTTAAAATATATAGAAATCATCGAGAGCGGAGGTTTTTTTTCGATAGGAAAAACATACGCGGGCTATTTTTTTGATTTTATTTCATATGTGGCATTAAATTTAGGCTGGACAGGTTTTGTTTTTATGTTTTATGCGGGAACATCGATTTATCTGAAAACAAAGCTTTTTTATATGAAGGGCAATGATTTTTCGAGTTACATATTAATTTATTGTGGACTTTTTTTATATTTGCATGAATTTACACAAATTCGGGTTGGCTTGGCGATAGCATTCGCATATTTGGCGATTTACTATCTTTGTATTGATGATAAAAAGAAATCTTTCTTATGCTTTGCTGTCAGTGTTTTTATTCATCCGTCAGCTCTAGTATTAGGAGTATTTTATATATTACGCAAAGAACGTTTCAATGGCTTGATCTGGTTTTTTCTTTTATGTGTATCAATGCTGGCAGCGTATTTTGATGCATTGCACTATGTCATACTTAGCGTTGCACAGATATTTAATATCTCAATTATAAATTTGTATATCGATATATTGAATGATGGTGCGCAGAATGATATAAATGTATATGGAATATTTCCTCTGTTGAATGCTGTTCTTGCTGGGATATGCTGTTTTTATTTTCATGAAAAAAAGATCGATTCATTCAATAATTTTTCAATAAAATCGTATTTATTATCATCAATATCATGGTTTTTATTGTCACCAATTCCAGTCTTGGCCGGCAGAACAAGCCAGGTTTTCTTATTTGCGGCGGTTTTTTGCATACCATTGCTGGGACGCGCCATATCCAAGAAATACGGTATGCTGTTGACCTTCACTTATAGTTTGCTTTCATTCATTGCTTTTTTGTATGTAGGAAGTTTGTTGAATGACTACCAGTATCAGTAATAATATGTCTTCTATCAGTATTCTTGTAGTGCTTTATGAGAAAAAGCTGAACGACTCGGAGACATTGTTATCGTTGTTGCATCAAGATGTTTATGGTATTAAAAATTTAAATTTAATAGTCTGGGATAATTCACAAAGCAGATCACTGACCAATCAAGAAATTGCCTTTTTGCAAGATAGGTACCAGCTGACCTATCGCCATTGTCCGGAGAATCGGCCATTACGCTATGTTTATAACTATTTTATTGAAAATGAATTGACGGCGCCAGGAATTTCAATTTTCCTGGACGATGATACTGCGTTGCCAAAAAATTATTTGCGAGAACTGCAGGAAAAGGCTGAGTTATATTCTGATATAGATATATTTGTCCCATTAATCTATGTAAGTGGCAAGATCTATAGTCCTCATGATTACCAATTGTTTCGCGGGAAACTCTGGAAGCAAAAAAAAACAGGAATTGTCAAAACAGTTGATATTGGATGCATCAATAGTGGAATGGCAGTGCGCACAGATTTTTTTGCTGAAACAAATTATAGATATCCAGAATATTGCAAGTCATACGGAACGGACAAACATTTCTTTGATTTTTATGCTAAAAGACGGAAATTTTTTTATGTCATGGATATAGATGTAGAACATGACATCAGTTTTATACCGACAAATACAAATGCAGATTCATATCTCAGGGCATTCAAAGAGTATGTGAGTTTCTGGCGATCATACTTGCAACCCAAGCCGGCTGTCAGAAGTATTTTTATTGCATATGCAATTCTTTTTTCTTTGCGTGAAAGCGTGAGAAGAAGGGATATGAGATTTATAAAGATATTTTTTTGAGATTCCAATGAGTTTTAAAATATTTCCATTTTATTTCCCACAATTACACACTATTCCCGAAAATGACGAGTGGTGGGGAAAAGATTTTACGGATTGGGATCTTGTAAAAAAAGCGTCGTCCTATGGTGCTTTCCAGAAGCAACCAAGAATTCCATTGGATGGAGTGTATTGCGATCAGTCCGATCCTGCTGTAATTGACAGGCAGGCACGACTTGCTCTTGCGTATGGAATATCAGGATTTAATTTTTATCATTATTGGTTTGATGGAAAGCTGTTGCTTGAGAGACCTGTAGAGAATTTGCTTGCCAATCAGAATATCCCAATTGAATATTTTTTTACATGGGCTAATGAAAGCTGGACCCGTCAGTGGATTGGCAAGCCTGAGGATATGCTGATTAAACAAATTCATCAAGAAGATAGAAATATCTGGAATGCTCATTATGATTATCTGAGAAGGCATTTTCTTGATAAGCGTTATTTGAAAATTGAAAATAAACCTGTATTCTGCATTTATAGACCTGAACTTATAAAATCACTGGCAGACTGGATTGAATTTGTTAACAACAAAGCCAGAGAAGATGGATTCGATGGTATTCATTTAATTGCTTGTCGTGCATATGAAATCTCAAATCAGAATGTAATTTATGAAAAATTTTCCGCCATTTTAAATTTTCAGCCCAGATTTTCAATCAATAAATATTTTAAATCCAACAACAAAGCTATCGCATGGCTAGAACCACGGCTTCGATTGTTGCCGGAATTTTTCCAGTTGAAGTTGGCTAAACTGAGAGTATCCGGTGGATTAAAATGCTTTGATTATGAAGATTACTTGAAAGTCCTGGATAATGTCAGTGATTATGCGTGTTGCGATAAAGTGGCATATCAAGTAGTTTTCCCAGATTGGGATAATGGCGCCAGATATAAAGATAAGGCAACTTTTTTTAAAAATGCCAATATTGAAAACTTTAAGGTTGCGTTAAGAAAAGTGAGAGATATTTCTTTGAGGCGCGATGACCAGATATTTTTTATCAATGCATGGAATGAGTGGTCTGAGGGAGCATATTTGGAGCCTGATGAAAGTATGGGCCATCAATATCTGGAAGCCGTAAGAGATGTCTTGGTTAATAACAAATAGAGTAACCACTATTTGCTTGATATATGCTTAATGACATGAATATTATTTTTTGTTTTTCCATTTGATCCTCATCGCCAAGAGCTACGCGAATCGACGAAATAGATTTGGACGCCAATGTGTTCGGGGGATTTGGCGGGCGCGTATCTCGCGGCCTTGATCGTAAGTCTTGGTCTTGTGTATCGCGGTTGAATACTGCGGGGAAGCTGTCGACAACGGCCTTGATGGTGGTGTTATCCATCTTGGAAAGCACCACAAATCCAATCGTGCGTTCGACTGGCGTGCGAACTGATGAGCGGTTGCCAGCGCCCTTGATCTGCTCGTCCTTCCGGTGGTAAGGGATAAGACGATCCTCGATTTCTGGAGGTAGGATACGGATACGTCTACATGTTGATTTGGCCACGGCGATTGGTGCTGCGGCTATGTGCTTTACTGGCCTGTTGTAGTAGAGACCTAATCAATTCGCGCTTGAACTCGCCGCATGGAGGCAAATAGATGGCGTCGCAGATGGTTTCGTGGGATACGGCTTCTCAGTGTTGTTGGGCCAAAGGCGCTTAAGTTTGCGCACAATCTGCTGTGGTGACCAGAGAAGTTTGAGTTGGTGGCAAATGACCTGGAACAAGGCTCCTGCAGCTTGAGAAGACGCGGTGGCAATACGCGACGGGCTTGTTGGCATTGCGCATGGGCTAAGTTGAGATCATAGAGATGCCAACGCCGCCGGTGCACTGGATTTTGCGGCTAATCATGCTAGTTGAAGGGCAAAGGCGTTTAACAATGGATCCGATAGAGCACAAGTCTGCGCGCAAGGTAGTGACGATTGCGCGGTCCTGAGTAGTTAAATTTTTGTAAATTTTCGCTATGGTGCCGCCTTACAGCAGATGGTGTTGCACTTGGCTTTTGAGAACGTCTAGCATCAAACGAATTTGTCATGTTCGCAGGAAAATTAGCATCTATTTTTTGTAAAAAATGGAAATGCAAAAATATTTATTTAGGATATGTATTGATATTTTGTGTGCAACTATTACCTAAATATAAGTGGCAGGAAAATATTCTCTTTCGACTATATAATGAATTTCTGAATGTAATATTGATATAAATTATCGACCGATAAGTGCCTATGAATCCTAAATTTACCTTGTCCATAGTAAGTCATGGGCACAAAGAATATATATGTCAATTACTAAATGATCTTTCTCGTCTTGAACGCGCAGATTTCGATGTTATTTTAACATTAAATTTACGTGAAAATATAGAAATTGATTATTCGGTGCTACCATATTCGATTCAAATTATCCATAATCAATATCCAAAAGGTTTTGCGGAAAATCACAATGCCGCTTTTCTTGTGAGCAAAGGTGATAATTTTGTAATTCTTAATCCTGATATAAAATTTGTTGATGATCCATTCATTATATTGTCATCAATAATTTCTGCGTCGCCTAATTCTATTTTTGCACCGTCAATTATTAATTATTCTGGCGAATTGGAAGATAGTGCAAGGAATTTTCCAACTCCAGTTTTTTTAGTGAAAAAGTTGGTTGCGACAATGTTGAAAATCAAACTAAAAAATGATGTTGTTCCTGAAACAGCTGAATTGCTTTCGCCTGATTGGGTTGCCGGCATGTTTGTTTTGATACCACGTCATGTTTATAAAGAATTGAATGGCTTGAGCGAAAAATACCATATGTATTACGAAGATGTTGATTTTTGCGCTAGGGCTAATTTGGCCGGGTATAAAATTCTAATTAGTAAAAAGGCAAAGGTAATTCATGAGGCACAACGCGATAGCCATAGAAAATTGCGTTATTTATTATGGCATCTGCACAGCGCCATCAAATTTTTTACATCTCGGGCATATTTAAAAATCCACACTCAACGTCTTTTTAAGAAATAATGAAAAAGCTATTAGTTACTGGTGCTGGAGGATTTGTTGGCCAA
The DNA here is from genome assembly GCF_001584145.1 of Collimonas fungivorans. NCBI lineage: Bacteria > Pseudomonadati > Pseudomonadota > Betaproteobacteria > Burkholderiales > Oxalobacteraceae > Collimonas > Collimonas fungivorans. The sequence goes on from NZ_CP013232.1 coordinate 1,172,126, forward strand.
GCACTATGCTCGACTCTGAAGCGGCGGGATATTGAGTTTTTACCTGTTTATCGTAAAGAGCAGAAGCCGGAAATTAATTCTTTTATAATTAGTGATATAAACGAATCCACTGATTGGTCGCTTGCGCTGAAAAATATCGATGTCGTAATTCATTTGGCCGCTCGTGTTCATGTCATGAATGAAGAAACTGACGATCCCTTGTCAAACTTCCGTGCCCTTAACGTTGACGCCACAATAAATCTGGCGAAGCAAGCAGCTCAGCTCGGAGCCAGGCGCTTTGTTTATGTTAGCAGTATTAAAGTTAATGGGGAAAAAACAACCGATGTCCCTTTCACTGCTTTCGATATGCCAGCGCCAATTGATCCCTATGGACAATCAAAATACGAGGCTGAGTTTGCATTGAAGGAATTGTCGGATGCAACAGGTTTAGAAGTTGTTGTTGTTCGCCCTCCCTTGGTATATGGTCCGGGAGTTCGTGCAAATTTTCTTAGACTGATGAAACTTGTCAAATTGGGGATGCCGCTGCCATTTGGTGCAATTCGTAATTGTCGAAGCATGGTGGCGCTGGATAATTTGATTGATTTGCTGATTGTTTGTGCAGATCATGATAACGCATCAGGAAATACATTTTTAGTTTCAGATGGTCATGATTTAAGTACGACGGAGTTGCTTATTATGCTTGCGAATGCAATGGATAAACGATCTATGCTCTTACCTTTCCCTTCCGGGTTGTTGGCGGGAGGGGCTGCATTAATTGGCAAAGCGGCTATTGCGAACCGATTACTGGATTCTTTACAAGTAGATATTGCTCATACTACAGCGGTATTGAATTGGGTGCCCATCGTTGGAGTTGAGGAAGCGATTAATTCAACTGTGGCACATTTCCTAAATCATGGATGAGCGATTTTTATGAAAAGATGTTTTGATTTAATATTGGCGTTAATTGCTGCATTTATATTATTGATCCCTATTGTATTTGTTGCAATGTGTGTCAAATTGACCTCTAAAGGACCAATTATCTATTGGTCTGATCGTATAGGGCGATATAATAAAATATTCAAAATGCCAAAATTTCGGACAATGAAAATAAATACTCCAGCTATTGCGACCCATTTATTACCGGATCCAAAATTATTTCTTACTCCGATTGGTTCTTTTTTACGGAGATCCAGTTTAGATGAATTGTTACAACTTTGGAGTATTATTCGAGGTGATATGAGCTTTGTGGGGCCAAGACCCGCACTGTTCAATCAAGATGATTTGATAATTTTGAGAACTGAGAACGGTGTCGATAGGCTTTTGCCAGGATTGACTGGCTGGGCTCAGATTAATGGAAGAGATGAGTTACCTATTCCAGAAAAAGTGAAATTGGACGTTGAATATCTGCAACGACGCTCTTTCTTTTTGGATGTAAAAATCATATTCATGACTTTTTTAAAAGTTATTCGTCGAGATGGAGTTGCTCACTGAATCCCGGTAGATATGCGAGCCTCATATTAGTAATGATTTACTTTCCCAACAGTTTTGACTTATTGAATTAATGATATGAATTCTTTTATTGGTTTATCACGACTTCATAAGCAAGTAATCGCGGCGTCGGCAGATTTTATCTTGTTGCCGCTGACATTCTGTTTGGCAATATGGTTACGTCACGATGGTTTGAGTAGCTGGCTTTTACATCAGTATGGCTTGCTGATTTTGGCAGCCCCTTTAATTTCGATCCCGATTTTTATCAAATTGGGATTGTACAGAGCTGTCATTCGCTTCATTGATCACAAGATTGTATATGTAGTGGTGTTTGGGGTAACGCTTTCTGTGGTTGCTCTTGGCGCCATTGGGACTTTCACTCAGACCGCAGGCTATTCTCGTGCGGTTTTTGGCATTTATTGGGTAAGTGCAATTCTGTATGTGGCTGCAAGCCGTTTTTTAGCACGTGGTTATCTGTTGCGCGTCAGCGGCACTAACGGAGCGGTGCCTGTGGCAATTTATGGTGCCGGTCAGGCGGGAACCCAGCTGGCAAGCGCACTTCGTGCTGGGAATGAATATTTGCCTGTTGCATTTATTGATGATAAAAAAGAGTTGTATCGAGCAACGATTACCGGGATTAAAGTCTTTGCTGTTGACGATTTACCGAATTTAATTGCACGCTACAAAATCAAAGAGATTTTGCTGGCAATGCCATCATTGAGTAAGTTACAGCAAAAATATATTCTCGATAAACTCGAACCGCTCAAGGTCAAGATTAAAGTTACACCGCCTATTAAGAGTCTGATTAACGGGGAATTGAGAGTGCAAGATATTCGCGAAGTTGAGATCGAGGATTTATTGGGACGTGATCCAGTCGAACCTAATCCGGAGTTGATTTCTGCTTGTATCGTGAATAAATGTGTATTGGTAACTGGAGCCGGAGGTTCGATCGGATCAGAACTTTGTCGCCAGATTATGCGACAGCGGCCATCGCGTTTGATTTTGCTAGAAATGTCGGAGTTCGGCCTATATGCGATTGAGCAGGAATTGAGTGAGTTGCGAAGGAATCTGAGCCTTGACATTGAGTTATTGCCATTTTTGGGTTCAGTACTGGAAACTGAAAAATGCACACGCATCATGCGGACATTTTCGGTCGAAACTGTATATCATGCGGCTGCCTACAAGCACGTTCCTTTGGTCGAGCATAATCCGATCGAAGGTATACGAAATAATGTATTTGGTACGCTAAGTGTGGCTAAAGCCGCTATGGCTTCCGGGGTCAAGTCATTTGTATTGATTTCGACCGACAAGGCTGTCCGGCCCACTAACGTAATGGGTTCTACCAAACGATTTGCTGAACTGATATTGCAGGCATTTTCTCGTGGACAAGCCAAGAGCGCATCGCAAACAAGATTCTGCATGGTACGTTTTGGTAATGTGCTGGGCTCATCCGGTTCGGTAGTGCCACTATTTCGCAAGCAGATCATGGGGGGAGGGCCGATTACTTTGACTCATCCCGAAATCACTCGTTATTTCATGACAATCCCTGAAGCGGCCCAATTAGTGCTGCAGGCTGGCGCCATGGGACAAGGGGGGGATGTTTTTGTATTGGATATGGGCGATCCGGTAAAGATCATTGACCTGGCAACTAGAATGGTCCACTTAAGCGGGCTAGAGGTGCTGTCCGATTTGACGCCAGACGGCACGATAGAAATCAACCATGTTGGTTTACGACCCGGCGAAAAACTGTACGAAGAGCTTTTGATCGGGGAGAATGTCGAAGGCACGGAGCATCCATTGATCATGCGGGCACAAGAAGTGGAGATTCCTTGGCCTCTTTTGGAGAATCTGCTGAGTCAATTGGACGATGCCTGTACTAGGTTTGCCTATGAAGAAGTGCGTGATCTATTATTGCGGACAGTCGCTGAATATTCGCCGCAATGTGGCATCGAGGATTTTATATGGCGTGCTAAACGTCAATTACCGAATGCTGGGGGGGCGGTGCTCCATTAATTGACGAAACAGTATTTGATTAAATTTCATTTATCGGGGGTAGTATGGATTTATCTGGATTGACAGTAGCTGAATTGCGAGCACTGCAGGATCAAGTCAAGCAAGCCTTGAAAGATCGCGAGCATCAAGAACAGATCAAGGCACGCGAGCAGATTCTGGCGATTGCCCAAAGCGCCGGGATCTCCCTGCAAGATTTGCTCGGCGCGCAATCGCGCGGGAAAACTACAGTTTCCAAGGTCAAAGTCGCGGTCCGTTATCGCCATCCGTCGGATGCGTCGCTGCAATGGACCGGTCGTGGCCGTCAGCCTAAATGGGTTCAGGATTGGGTTGCATCCGGCCAGTCCCTGGATGCCATACGCGTATAACAGCTGAAAACATCTCGTTGCCCTTTTTCGCAAGTGGCAATGATTTGATAGCGGATGTTTGAACCGAAGACGCATGTTGAGAACGCGGCATGCGTCTTCTGGCTTGCTGGCGCTGGAAATGGCGTGCAAACAACGCGTTGGCCACAAGCTTCTTGTGCTGTGAACAGCCATATTCTCCCACCATAAAATCATGCTCCCACTCTCAAAATCCATATTCAAGGCTTACGACATTCGCGGCATCGTCGGTAAAACTCTGGACATCGGCATCGCGCGCCAGATTGGCCAGGCCTTCGGCACCACTGCCCGGGCCAAGGGTGAAAAAACAGTCATTGTCGGCCGCGACGGCCGATTGTCCGGCCCCGAGCTTGCGACCGCCCTGGCGGCCGGTTTGCGCGACGCCGGTGTGGATGTGATCGACCTGGGCGTGGTAGTGACGCCGATGGTGTATTTCGCGACCCATGTGCTGGGCGCTCAGTCCGGCATCATGGTCACCGGCAGCCACAATCCGCCTGACTATAACGGCTTCAAGATGGTACTGGCAGGCGAGGCGATATACGGCGAGACCATCCAGCAGCTGTACCAGGCCATCGACAGCGGCAGCGTCGAGGCAACGATCTCGGTGCCAAGCGGCAGCTACCGCCAGCACGACATCAGGCAGGCTTATCTGCAGCGCATTGTCAGCGACACCAAGCTGGCGCGGCCGATGAAGATCGTGGTCGATTGCGGCAACGGCGTCGCCGGCGCCTTTGCCGGCGAACTGTACCGTGCGCTCGGCTGTGAGGTGCAGGAACTGTTCTGCGAAGTGGACGGCACTTTCCCCAACCACCATCCCGATCCGGCGCATCCGGAAAACCTGCAGGACGTGATTCGCGCCCTGCAAGATTCCGATGCCGAAATCGGCCTGGCGTTCGATGGCGACGGCGATCGCCTCGGCGTGGTGACCAAGGATGGCCAGATCATTTACCCGGACCGGCAGCTGATGCTGTTTGCGGCAGATGTGCTGACGCGCCATCCGGGCCGCGAGATCCTGTACGACGTCAAATGCACGCGCCACCTGGCGCCGTGGATCACTGCACACGGCGGCAAGCCGCTGATGTGGAAGACCGGCCACTCGCTGGTCAAGGCCAAGATGCGGGAAACCGGCGCGCCGCTCGGCGGCGAGATGAGCGGCCATGTGTTCTTCAAGGACCGCTGGTACGGTTTCGATGACGGCCTGTATGCAGGTGTGCGCCTGCTGGAATTGCTGAGCCGCGAAAGCGATCCGTCGGCGGTGCTGAACGCGTTGCCGCAATCGTCCAGCACGCCCGAGCTGCAGCTGAAACTGGAGGAAGGGGAGAACTTCAGCCTGATCGAAAAACTGCAAGGCGAGGCGAAATTCCCTGGCGCCGACGACATCATCAAGATCGACGGCCTGCGTGTCGAATATCCGGACGGCTTCGGCCTGGCGCGCTCATCCAATACCACGCCGGTGGTCGTGATGCGTTTCGAGGCGGAGTCGGAACAGGCGCTGGCGCGGATCCAATCGGAATTCAAGCGGGTGATCCTGGCCGCCAAGCCTGATGCATCGCTGCCTTTTTAACCGGCTCCACGAATTGGTTCCGGTTTGAACATCCTGATCGTCCGTGTCTCCTCGCTGGGAGACGTGGTCCACAACATGCCAATGGTGTCGGACATCCGGCGTCATTATCCCGATGCGAATATCGACTGGGTGGTCGAAGAGGGCTATGTCGGCCTGGTGCGCATGAATCCCGACGTGCGCCGTATCATTCCGATTGCCTTGAGGCGCTGGCGCAAGACCTTGTTCTCAGCCGCCACGCGGGCGGAAATTTCCCATTTCAGGCAACAGCTCAAACTGGATGCCTATGACGTCGTGTTCGATACCCAGGGTTTACTGAAAACCAGCGTGGTAATGCGCATGGCGCGGCTTGCTCTGGATGGCCAGCGGGTCGGGTTGGCGAATGCGACCGAGGGATCAGGCTATGAACCGCTGTCGCGCATATTTCACACTAGGAGCGTCGAGGTCGGCTTGCATACGCACGCGGTATTGCGTGCCCGCGAAGTAGCGGCAAAAGCGCTCGGCTACAGTGTCGAGGGCGTCGCCGATTTCAATATGCATCCTCTCGCCATGGCGCCTGCTGACTCTCCTGCATGGCTGCCGGACGCGCCATACGCGGTTTTTTTTCACGGCACGGCGCGTGCTGCCAAGCAGTGGCCGAACAGCAGTTGGGTAAGCATTGCGACGGTACTTGCCGAACGTGGGTTGCTGGTGCTGCTGCCCTGGGGCAGCGATGCCGAAAAGATCAATGCGGAACAGCTGGCGAGCCAGATGAGCGATGCGCGTGTGTTGCCTAAATTGCCGCTGATGGAAGCGGTGTTGCTGGCACAGCGCGCCGCGCTGGTGATTGGCGTCGATACCGGCCTGACCCATATTGCCGCTGCCTTTAATCGTCCAACCATCGAGTTGTATTGCGATTCGCCCCGCTGGAAAACCGAAGGCAACTGGTCACCGCAAATCGTCAACCTGGGAGAACTCGGGGCACCGCCCACTGTGGAGCAAGTTGCGCAGGCAATTGGCCAGCTAGCGGCATAAGCTGATTGGCGGAAGGCAGCAGGAGTCGAACCTACCCGGGAGCGACTGGCGCCCCCCACCGGGTTTGAAGCCCGGCCGCATCACCGGATACGTGTGCCTTCCTTGGTTCTGGCGCTCTATCTTATCCTGATTCAGCACTTCCATGCCATCCCGGCCAGGCGCCATCGCGCAATACATGCGCATCGCGTACCCGGCGCGTATAACCTATGCGGTCAAAAAATTCCAGGATCTGGATGGCGCGCTTGCGTCCCAGTCCGGTGGCATCGCGCCAGCGCGCTGCGTTCACTCCGGCAGTTGCGCCAGTGTTTACTTCAGTTGCCAGGCCCGCCAGCAGCGCGGCCAGCTCACGCACGCGATCATGGTGATAAAACAGATCGCGCTCAATTTGATATACGAGCCCCTGCTGCAGCAATTTACGCAGCAGCTGCCGTACCTGCTCCTCCGGAATCTTGTGCGCTTGCGCCAGCTCGCGTACCCAGGGCGGATCGAATCCAGCCGCTGCCAGCGCCGGCAGCAGTTGCTGCGCCAACACCTGTTCGCTGTCAGACAGCGACACCGCATGTTGCGGCAGATGCAGCCATGGTCCGCTGCGCTGGATCATCGCGTCGCTGGTGAGCGAGCCGATGACTGCCTGCCACAGTGCATTGTCCAGCGCCGGCAGCGCCATGCGCCGCAGGCGCGCTGCATCCACGCCCTGTTCGTCGGGGAAACGCGCATGAAAATCCGTGAGTGCGGTTACCGCCAGTGTTCTTAGGGACTGCCACTGGGCCGGCAGCATGACAAAATTATCTTGTTCTTGCGAATTGACCGCAATGGATTGCGCGCCTTCCGGCAATTGCAACGCAGTGGCTGGCAATCCGCTGAGCTGCATCAGCATGGACAGGCGCATGCCGCCGGGCGAAGCGGCTTGCAGCAAGGCGCTGACGCCGGCCCCATCCAGCATCAGCTGCATGGCGTCGAGCCAGGCTTGGCGCTCCGGCGCACGGCGTTTGCGCGCCGGAGCAAGCGGATCCAGCACGTGGCCGCCGCCTATCGTCATGTTTGCCTGCGCATTGCGGACGATGAATCGATCGCCGGGAATGGCGCAGACAGGAGATTCGAATAGCAGCTGCACCCTGCTCCGACTGCCCGGCATCATCGTATTTCCGTCCAGTAGCGCGACCTGGGCGACTTGATGCAAGGTGCCCAGGTGCACGTGCAGCGGAGAACGGTTGCGCAGCAATACGCCGGCATGGGCCGACAGCTGGAGTTCCACATCCATCCTGGTCGATGCGGTCATGGCGGACGGAGCAGCCAGCCAGTCGCCGCGTTTGATGGCATCCTTGTCGATGCCGGTCAGGTTGAGCGCGCAACGCTGCCCGGCGTGGCCGCTGGCGGCAGGGCGGTTTTGCACATGCAGGCTGCGCACCCGCACGGTATCGCCGGCCGGCATTAATGCGAGGTGATCGCCAAGCTGGACCTGGCCGGAGAAAACGGTTCCCGTCACCACGGTGCCGTGCCCGGCGAGGGTAAATACGCGATCGATGGCGAGCCTGAACAGGCCGTCATCGCGGCGCGGCGACATGTGCTGTGCGGCCTCATGCAAATGCTGCTGCAGGGCGGCGGTTCCGGCATCCTGCGCATGATGTGCCGCGACGGCAAAGACTGGCGCGTCGGCCAGTTTGGTGGCCGCCAGCAGTTCGCGAATTTCGCTGGTGACTTCTGTCATGCGTGCAGCATCGGCGCGGTCGGTCTTGGTCAATGCCACTGCACCGGTGCTGATGCCCAGCCATTGCAGGATTTCCAGATGCTCGCGAGTCTGCGGCATGACACCATCATCGGCGGCGATCACCAGCAGCGCGAAGTCGATGCCGGACGCGCCGGCCACCATCGTATGCACCAGGCGTTCGTGGCCGGGCACGTCGATAAATCCCAGCACCTCGCCGTTCGGCAGCGGGGTGTAGGCATAACCAAGCTCGATCGAAATGCCGCGGGCCTGCTCTTCCTTGAGGCGGTCGGTGTTGACACCGGTCAGCGCCTTGATGAGTGTAGTCTTGCCGTGATCGATATGCCCGGCGGTGCCGACGATCATATGGACAGGCCTTGCAGCTGCGTGCTGAACAGGGCTTCGTCCTGCTGCTCCAGGCAGCGGCAGTCCAGCCACAGCGCGTCGTTGGCAATCCGTCCTATGACTGGACGCGGCAGCTGGCGCAAGGCTTTCTCCAGCTTGTCGAGCGCGCGGCCGTGGCGCTTGCCGCCATTGGCGGCATTCCCGGCACGAACCACCAGGCCGTGGCTAGGCAATTGATCGACGGGCAGGGCGCCGCTGCCGATCTGGCTGAACATGGCTTCGGCGGAGACGGTATAGTGCGTTCCGAGTAAGCTTTGCAGCGCGGGCAGCAGGCGCTCGGCCTGCGCTTTGATCGACGGCTGGCTGCGGGTAAGCAGGCGCAGTGTCGTCAAGCGTTCCGCCAGGAATTCCGGAGCCAGGTATAGCCGCAGCACCGGTTCCAGCGCGGCCAGGGTGAGTTTGCCGACGCGCAGTGCGCGCTTCAGCGGATTCTTCTTGATGCGGCGTATCAGGTCGGCGCGGCCGACGATGAGGCCGGCTTGCGGCCCGCCCAATAGCTTGTCGCCGCTGAAGGTGACCAGGTCGGCACCTTGGCGGATGGTTTCCCGCACCGTGGTTTCTCCGGGCAAACCCCATTGCGTCAGGTCCACCAGGGTGCCGCTGCCAAGGTCGACGGTCACAGGCAGCCCGTGCGGCTGCGCCAGTTCCGCCAGTGCGCTGACTTCCACGCTGCGGGTGAAGCCGCTGATGGCGTAATTGCTGCAATGGACTTTCATCAGCATCGCGCTGCGAGGCGTGATGGCGTTGGCGTAATCCGCCGGATGAGTGCGATTAGTAGTGCCGATTTCCACCAGCTTTGCACCTGCGCGCTGCATGATGTCGGGAATACGGAATGCGCCGCCAATCTCGACCAGCTCGCCGCGCGAAACGATGACTTCTTTTTTCTGCGCCAGTGCGTTGAGCATCAGCAGCACCGCGGCGGCGTTGTTGTTGACCACGGTGGCGGCTTCGGCGCCAGTCAGTTCGCACAGGACATCTTCAACCAGGCTGTCGCGGTCGCCGCGGCCGCCGGTTTCCAGGTCGAATTCGAGATTGCCGGGAGATGTCAGCGCGCTGACCACCGCCTGTACAGCTTCGTCCGGCAACAGGGCGCGGCCGAGATTGGTATGCAGCACAGTGCCGGTAAGGTTGAATAGTGCGCGCAGGTGCAGCCGGCTGGCAGCTGCCAGTTGTTTCTCAAGAATGTCGATCAGCTGCGATTCATCCACGTCTGCCGGCATCAGTTTGCCCGCGAGGGCATCGGCTCTCAGCTTGTCCAGGTGTTTGCGTAGCGCTGCAGCCAGCTGGGTACGGCCATACAGCGCAAGCAATGGCTTGATATCTGCCAGGTTCAAGACCCGGTCCACCGAGGGAATGTTGCTGGCAGAGGCTGTCGCAGCAGCTGCCGCCCCGGCCGGCGTGATTGCAGCAGCCATTCAATTCTCCATGGATTGCCAGAACAAGGGGTTGCCGCGCCGGCGTGCGTAAGTAGTTTCACCCATCAGCAGGTCCAGGGTTACGCTGGCCAGGTCATCGGCCAGCGGCTCGATAAAGGGATCTTTTTCCTGGTAGAAGATTTTAAGCCAGCTATGGCATTCGTCGCAGGTTTCCGCCTTGACGGCTGCCGGGCCACCTTCTATGACGTGATAAGCAATGCCTTTTGTGGAGTCGCAATGGCTGCACTTGATGCGCACCATATGCCATTCGGCGGCGCACATGCTGCATTGTAAATAACGATGCCCCTGCGACTGTCCATCCATCCGCACCACGCTGGCGACCGGCGGCGAGCCGCAGCATGGGCACAGGCCGGGTGTGTCGAGCAGCGGTACGTCGCGTTCGCTGAAACGGGTTACAAGATCGCAGCACACGACTTGCAAGGCCGCGGTGTAGAACGGTGCAGTGGCCGGATCGACGATTTCAACGTTGCCGCGCAAAATGGCTTCGGCCTGGCTGTCGCGTTGGTTCGCGCTGCTTTGCTGGATGCGAGTTATCAATTGTGCTGCGGCTGCCGGGATGTTGCCGGTTGATGCGGTGTGCTCCAGCAATTGCGCCAGGACTGCTTGCCAGTGCGGGCTGTGCGCCTGGTCTGTGGCCAGGATCAGCGGCATTAAATGCGCGTTTGCGAGGTTGATGCTGGCCTGGTCCCGGGCATGGTCATTCGGTTCGCCGGCCAGTTTGTCCAGGGCCAGTTGTTGCGCTTCCACCAGCACCGCCATCAGGCTCAGGTATTCGCCGATGGCGTTGCCGGCTGCAAGTTGCTTCAGGCGTCGTGCGCGATTGCCGAATACGCTTGCACGCTCCGGCAGGCGAATGCGTGGAATAGCGTTATGATCGAGTGCTTCAATTTCACCTGGTTCGAGAATGCGTTGCAAAGTAATCCCTTTATTTATTCCCGTTATTCGCCAGTCATTTTCCTGTACCACGCCGGGTGATGCTTGCGTGCCCAGGCGCGGCTGACCGTTCCGCGCGTCATGGCGGCTACCGTTCCCTTGATCCACAGCGCGGCGTAGATATGTACGACGATGCCGACGATAAGCAGGAAACCGCACAACGCATGCAGCACAACTGCCGCCCGGATGACGAATATCGGGAACATCCAGGAGAACCAGGCGCGCCAGATGACGATGCCGGACAGCAGCAGGCCAATCATGCAGGCTATCATCATCCAGAATAACAGCTTCTGGCCGCCGTTGTAACGGCCCACCGGCGGCAGGTTTTCTTCGCGGTTGTTGACTACGTCGCGTATGCCTTTCAGCCAGGCGATGTCGTTTTTTTCGACCAGGTTGTGCCGCCAGAAACCCAGCGCCAATATCGCAAAGCAAAGGAACATCACCAGCCCGATGAATGGATGCAGGATCCGCGTCCATGGTCCGCCGCCGAGCACGAAGCTGAGCCAGAACATGGCTGGATGAAACAGCGCCAGCCCTGACAGCGCCAGTATGACAAACGTGATGGCAACGATCCAGTGGTTGATGCGCTCCTTGGCGTTGTAGCGTTGGATCTTTTCTTCTTTTAGGTCTCGTTCAGAATTGTTCATGGTGGCGGATCCTGCGAGGTGACATTGCTGCCGTGCGGCGCTGGCAGTTGCGCGCCGCGCCGTGAGGCATCGGCTTCTTCCCGTTCCGCCGCCTCGTCTTCTGCCGAGACTTCGTTCGGTCCGACCTTGATATAGTGGAAAAATCCTGCCAGCGCGGTCAGGGCGATGCCCGCCAGCGCCAGCGGCTTGGCGGCGCCTTTCCACAAGCCCACCAGCGGGCTGATGCGCGGATTGTCCGGCAAACCGTGATAGAGCGATGGTTTGTCGGCGTGGTGCAGCACATACATGACATGGGTGCCGCCCACGCCTGGCGGATCATACAGCCCGGCCTTGTCGAAACCGCGTTCCTTGAGGTCGACAATACGTTCGGCGGCGTGCTCCTTCATGTCTTCCTTGGTGCCGAACACGATGGCGCCGGTAGGACAGGTCTTGACGCAGGCCGGTTCCTGGCCGACCGCCACGCGGTCCGAGCACAGCGTGCATTTGTAGGCCTTGTTGTCTTTCTTCGAAATACGCGGCACGTCAAACGGGCAACCGGTTACGCAATAGCCGCAGCCGATGCAGTTTTCTTCATGAAAATCGACAATGCCGTTGTTGTACTGGACGATGGCGCCGGGCGAAGGACAAGCCTTGAGGCAACCCGGGTCTTCGCAGTGCATGCAGCCGTCCTTGCGGATCAGCCATTCAAGATTGCCGTCCGGGTTTTCATATTCCGAGAAACGCATGACGGTCCAGGAATGCTCCGTCATGTCGGGCGGATTGTCCAGCACACCGACATTGACGCCGACCTCGTCGCGCAGGTCGTTCCACTCCATGCAGGCGGTCTGGCAGGCCTTGCAGCCTATGCACTTGGTGACGTCGATCAGCTTGGCGACGGTGCCCGTCACCGGCTCGCGCACGCCGGGTGGCGGCGTGGTGGTGGCGGATACCCGTTTTATATCTAATGATTGCAGTGCCATGGCTTCTCCTATGCTTTCTCGACCTTGACCAGGAACGACTTGAATTCCGGTGTTTGCGAATTGCCGTCCCCCACGCCAGGCGTCAGCGTGTTGGCAAGGTAGCCCGGTTTCGCCACGCCCTTGAAACCCCAGTGGATCGGGATGCCGACGTGGTGCACAGGTTTACCTTCAATCATCATTTTCTTGATGCGTTTCGTCACCACCGCGACGGCGACGATATGACCGCGCTTGGAGCTGACCCTGACACGCTCGCCGGCGACCACGCCGACTTCCTTCGCCAGCTCTTCGCCGATTTCCACAAACTGCTCAGGCTGCAGGATGGCGTTGAGGCGCGCGTGTTTGGTCCAGTAATGAAAATGCTCGGTGAGCCGGTAGGTGGTGCCGACATGCGGGAAGGCATCGGCTTTGCCGAACATCGCGCGGTCATCAGGAAACACCCGCGCGCCCGGGTTGCTGGTCGCCGCCGGATTCTTGGGAAACAGCGGGTTATAGCCGACCGGCGTTTCGAACGGCTCGTAATGCACCGGGAACGGCCCTTCGGCCATGCCGGCGCGGGCAAAGAAGCGCGCCACGCCTTCCGGGTTCATGATGAACGGCCCCATGCCGCCGGCGGGGGCTTCATCCACCTTGAAATCGGGGACGTCGACGCCGCCCCATTTCTGACCGTTCCAGCCGATCAGCTTGCGTGTGGCATCGAACGGCTTGCCGCTGATATCGCATGAGGCGCGGTTGTACAGGATGCGGCGGTTGGCCGGCCACGCCCACGACCAGTTCAAGGTCTGGCCGATGCCGGTCGGATCGGAGTTGTCGCGGCGCGCCATCTGGTTGCCGGTCTCGGTCCAGCAGCCGGCGAAAATCCAGCAGCCGCAGGCCGTGCTGCCATCGTCGCGCAGTTCGGAAAAACCGGCCACCTGTTCGTTTTTCTTGCGCACGATCTTGCTCGCATCCTTGGGATCGGCCAGGTCGCTCAGTGCTCGGCCGTTGTATTCCTTGGCCAGCTCGTCCGCGGTCGGGCTCTCCGGATTGGCGTAGGGCCAGGCCAGGTTGACGATAGGATCCGGATATTTTCCGCCGTCCTTGACATACATCTTGCGGATCTTCAGGAACAGCTCCGACATGATCTCCAGGTCGCTGCGCGCTTCGCCCGGAGCATCGGCGCCTTTCCAGTGCCATTGCAGCCAGCGGCCGGAGTTGACCAGCGAACCGTCTTCTTCGGCGAAGCAGGTGGTCGGCAGGCGGAACACCTCGGTCTGGATCTGGCTCGGGTCGACGTCGTTGAACTCGCCGTAGTTCTTCCAGAACTCGGAAGTCTCGGTGGCCAGCGGATCCATGACGACCAGGAACTTCAGCTTGGCCAGGCTGGCGCCGATCTTGCCCTTGTCCGGCGCCGCCGCCAGCGGATTGAAACCCTGCGCGATATAACCGTTGACCTTGCCTTGTTTCATCAGCTCGAACACCTGCAGCATGTCGTACGGCTTGTCCAGCTTGGGCAGGTAATCAAAGGCCCAGTTGTTGTCGGCCGTGGCGGCGTCGCCCCACCATGATTTCATCAGGCTGACGTGGAATTTCCCATAGTTCTGCCAGTAGCTCAGCTGGTTCGGGCGCAGCGGTTTGCTGGCGCGCGCGGCGATGTACTTGCCGTAGTCCTGTTCGGATTCCGAGGGCAGCGTCATGTAGCCCGGCAGCAGGTTGGTCATCAGCCCCAGGTCGGTCAGGCCCTGGATGTTCGAGTGCCCGCGCAGCGCATTCATGCCACCGCCGGCAATGCCGATATTCCCGAGCAGTAGTTGCACCATGGCGCCGGTGCGGATGATTTGCGAACCGATCGAATGCTGGGTCCAGCCGAGTGCGTACAAGACTGTGCCGGCGCGCGTCGGCGATGCGGTCGATGCCAGCATTTCGCATACCTTCAGGAATTTTTCCCTGGGTGTGCCGCAGACGCTTTCCACCATTTCCGGCGTGTAGCGCTCGTAATGCTTTTTCATCAGGTTGAAAACGCAGCGCGGATGGGCCAGGGTCCGGTCGGTCTTTACAAAACCGTCGTCGCCCAGCTCGTAATCCCAGGTGGTCTTGCTGTAATTATGCTTGTCCGCGTTGTAGCCCGAGAAAATGCCGTCTTCGAAAGTAAAGTCTTCGCGCACGATGAACGTGAAGTCGGTGTAGTTCTTGACGTACTCATGCTGGATCTGGTCTTTTTCCAGCAGGTAGCGGATCACTCCGCCGAGGAAAATGATATCCGTGCCGGTGCGGATCGGCGCGTAGAAATCCGCCACCGAGGCCGAACGCGTGAAACGCGGATCAACCACGATCAGCTTCGCCTTGTTATGCGCCTTGGCTTCCGTCACCCATTTAAAACCGCAGGGATGAGCTTCGGCTGCATTGCCGCCCATGATAAGTATTACATCCGCATTCTTGATGTCGACCCAATGATTCGTCATCGCTCCACGGCCAAACGTCGGGGCAAGACCTGCCACCGTCGGACCGTGTCAGACACGCGCCTGGTTATCGAACGCCAGCAGCCCGAGGCTGCGCATGGTTTTATGCGTCAGGTAGCCAACTTCGTTGCTGCTGGCCGATGCCGCCAGCATGCCCGTAGTCAGCCAGCGGTTGACGGTCAGGCCCTGCGGCGTCTTTTCGACAAAATTGGCGTCGCGGTCCTGTTTCATCAGGGTTGCAATGCGGTTCAAGGCGTCATCCCATGACATCCGTTTCCATTCCTTGGAGCCGGGCGCCCGGTATTCGGGATATTGCAGGCGGTTGGGACTGTGGATGAAATCGAGCAGCGCCGCGCCTTTGGGGCAGAGCGTGCCGCGGTTGACCGGATGGTCGGGATCGCCCTCGATGTGGATGATGCTGGCCTTGGCATTTTTTGCGCCATCGCCAAGGCTGTACATCAGGACGCCGCAGCTGACCGAGCAGTAGGGGCAGGTGTTGCGGGTTTCGGTAGTGCGCGCCAGTTTATAGCTGCGTACCTCCGCCAATGCCGGCGCCGGCGAAAATCCCATCAGCGCCAGGCTCGAACCTGCCAGGGTAGCGCCAGTCGTTTTAAGGAACTGGCGTCTTGACATGTGAACCATGGGTAGACCTCTCTTTGTGCATTAATGCCAAATCGCGTCGGAGCATGCCGTTTTATTATAGGATGGATTATTGTTTGCCAACAGCGGGAAATGTATTCGTCCGGTTGGCATGGTGAATCGACCTAATTCAATTTGGCAAGGCGTCCAATTTGTTGCTAATTTTATAATTATAAGAGGATTTCAGAATTCCATCTGGAAGATGGTTATTTCCGAACCACGGCCACCAGATTTAGAGATGGCTGCACATCTGGCGCAATTGTGATGTGCGATTCATCAAAACTGAATTGTTGCGACGGGCCAGATGACTGGTATTTACTTCTTAACGCATGGAGCACGTTCAACAGCTTCACTCTCAAGAACCTTGGTATGAAAGATAGGTGAAGGGGAGTGTTATCCATTTCACTGTTTTTCTCAGGTTTTAATCGGGACTATTTTAGTTTTTGAGGGATTCCAAGGCCGGCATTTTTTCTTCGCACCAAACAATCTTACGCCTTGTAAGTATTTTGCAAGGCGTCTGCGTCTAAGTAGAAGTTGTGGCACGCCGCGAAAAAAATAGCATCGAATAAGCCACTAGAAAACAAAGAGTATCACCTAAAATCGTTGTCAATCTAAAACCAACCACAATCAAAAGACCACTTGAGCCTGGATAACTGTGAGACAGTATTCCCAACATAATCACCTCACGGATACCCAAACCTGCTGGTGCACCAGGGGTGAGAAAGCCAGCGAACCATGCAAGTGCAAAACTGGCGACTAGTAACATGTAATCGTGTTTCATGTCTGGTAGCAACGTTGTCGCTATCACCAAAATCCCTACTCCGATGATGATATAGTTCAAACTATACGCCGCCAATGCTTGCAACAAGGTGGGTGGCCGGGGCAATATGTTACTAAATGACGCGTTGGGGAAAAAGTGCTTTAACAAACGCGGTGCCAAGGGGGGATAAAGGAATATTACGAGGAACAATAGTGCAGCTAGTATTGGTATAAGGATAGCCTGTTTTCCAAAGGTAAAATTGACCAATCCCATTTGTGAAAAAAATGCACCTATCGTGCCGATCATCAAGCCGGCAAGCAAAGTGAGTAAGGTCTCCGAAAACACAGTTAACAAGAATGGACGAATGGCGATATTGCGGGCCATCGACATTGCCGCTCGACCGATATGTTGTCCAATATTGCCGGGTAGATATTTAGCGATCTGGGTAATGCCCATAATCATCGATAACTCCGCCGATGAATGTGTGCAGCCAATATCTGTAAGCATACGTTTCCAAGCCCAGGCACTTATCGGGATGACGGCCGTATAGAGCGCGGCGGCGGCGAAAATTCCTGTCAAGGCATGGGCGGTGAAGTATTGTGAGAGATCATGGACGGTCAAAGTCTTGATCGCGTATACGACAAAAACAATGGCTGCCAACACACCAAGAACCATACCGAACAAGCGGTAGATCTGTTTCAGCATTTACGTTTAGCCTTGATTACGTAACCACTACCCAAATCAGTATTGATGAAACTATTTTGTATGGCGTAGCATAACTGGATTGCCCACTTTCCAGGTAGAGAGCGCAATAAAGGATAGAGCGCCACTTCCGGCTTACGATCAATACCACTGCGGTCGTTATTTTGTTTGCGATTGGCTTCGTCGCTTTGGGCGTTTTTGAGTATGCGACGAGCATAGATTGGAGCTGTTACTCTTTCAATCAAGTTCGTTAAAGGAAAGCCGTAGCACTCAAATACCTCTACTTCTAATCCGGCTTTTTTCAGCAGGGCTAATAGTGAATCGCGTTCATAGCGCCGAAAGTGCCCGGCAAATATATCGCGTGCATTCCATAATTTCATATGTGCAGGTACAGACAATAATAGTTGTCCGTCCGGTTTGAGCCATGATACCCATTCTGCTAACGCATGCTCATCGTCGTCGATATGTTCTAACACCTCAAAAGCGCACAGGACATCGAAAGAATTTTCCCATTTAGCATCAGGGAGTGCGTGAAGTGGAATATTTTGGTCAAATTTCTCAACGATTTTTTTCGATACGATGCGTGCTTCGATAGACAATTCCAATGCCTCGCATTGAAATCCTTTTTGCGATAACTCAACAAGCAGCGTCGCAGCGCCTGGACCAATTTCAAGTAATCGTCCCACAGGAACATTACTTAGCAGGTTTTGGATACGGTCACGCCGCATCAGATATCGTGGCGCAGGAATCCAGCCTAGTTCAGGTGCAGCGGGACCAAATATGGGGTCAATTGTAGTTTTCAATTGCTTAAATCTCTTTTAGTTAAAAGCCAATCACGAAATTGCACTCCGACGGCTACCGCATCAATCCTATTTACAAGATCTGCGTGGCAGCCAGTTTCTGTCCTGCACTTTACCTTGTCCGTATGCTGTAGCACTATCTCTGCTAATGCGTTCGCATTTCCCGCAGGGATCAAAGATACGCAAGGCGGCGAATGTCGCAGAAGTTCTCGAATTGCAGGCGAATCCCGTGTAATCAAAGGCTTTTGCGCAGCAATAATTTGAAAGACCTTGTTCGGAATGACATTGGCCGCTTTCTTGGACGTACCAAAAATACCAAGGCAGATATCCGCTTGCTGAATCCAGGTAATTAAATCCGGGTAAGAGACCCATTCAAGCCAGCGTAGGCGGGGCAAGGGGGTGTTGGCAAGCATATCGCGGATGCGCGGCGTTTCCTGCCCCTTCCCGATCAATATCCAGTCTATTTCTTCATCACGCAGCAAACCGGCAGCTTCCACAATATATTCGATCCCGTGCAAGGGAATAAACTGCCCATAGAACAGTACCTGTAAGGGTTCTCCCAGTCGGGGAGGTGCGACCTGGGAAGCTGGAAATTTTTCTGTTTCGGCGCCTACCCATACCTTGCCGCATTCGCCGTCAGGTAAACGAAAGAGTCGTTCCAAGCGTCTGGCGTGTGCTTCCGTATCCATGAAGATCCCGTCAGCCGCTCTGACGGCGAGCCACTCCAATCCCCATAGCACGCGGGCAACCGGGTGCCGGACACTGAACAGCCGGCGGTCATCAACCACGGTATCGTAGGCCGAGATAAATACATCCCATGCTACCGGCGCGCGCCTCAGCCAGGCAAAACAGCGGATGACCAAGACATCGAACAAGCCTGGGTAGCTGACCAGGACAAGATCATGGGCCGGCAATTGCAGATATCGCCAGATCAGGGAGGGATAGCGGAAAAAAAGGCGGAGCATCAAGGCAAGTTTGCTGAAAACGCTGCTGACCTGGCTTTTGTCTTCAATCCCGCTCCAGATATCTGCATGGCATTCGATCAGTTCAAAGCCGTTTTTCCTCATGCCATCGATCAGCAGCCTCACCCGCGGCTTGCCGGTGTCATAAGTACCCCACAGGACGATTTTCATCGAGTTTGCTTAAGCCGCGATGTCATCGGACGGCGGCACTGATTGCATATCGTGATCAATCGAATGATCCAGTACCGCGTTCACGCCTTTGTCATCCCGTAGCCGAAAACGCACATCTTCTATGAGTTTGCGGTTCGCTGCCAGCAGATCTGCCAAAAAAGCTACCAGCAAGGTTTGAAATCCCATTACCAGCAAGACAGCGGCAAGGATCAGCGACTGTATGTGGCCGCCGCCTTCGCCGCCGACGTATTTCCACATGAAGCGCAAACCGATCAGCAGGCCAGCGCCGAACAATACGGCGCCAATCGTCCCGAAGAAGCGAAACGGACGATAGATGATGAAAATCCGTACGATGGTGACTACGCTCCGTGTTACATAAGATGAGATGCTCTTGACCAGGCGTGACGGTCGCAAGTCTCCATTCACCCGAATTGGCACCGAAATGATGCTCATGTTCTTCTGGCCGGCCTGGATGATGGTTTCCAGCGTGTAGGTGTAGCTGCTGAAAACAGTCAGGTTCTGGGCCGCGCTGCGGCTGATGGCGCGAAAGCCGCTGGTGGCGTCCGGTATGTCCGTCTTGCTGGCGACACGGACTACCCAGCTGCCTAATTTCTGCAGCATCTTTTTCACTGGCGAAAAGTGTTCAATCGCTTCGATCGGGCGTGCACCGACCACGATATCGGCTTGATGGGCGACAATAGGTGCGGTAAGTGCTGGAATATCGTCTGCATTATATTGATTATCAGCGTCGGTGTTGACAATGACATCCGCTTTCAGGTGCAGGGAGGCTTCCAAGCCGGTCATGAATGCTCGTGCTAAGCCTTGATTGCGAGTATGGCGTACAACATGATCAACGCCATTTTCCTTGGCTACCTTAATAGTGTCGTCGTCGCTACCGTCGTCAACGACCAGCCATTCGACGCTATCAAACCCTGAAACTTTCTTGGGTAAGGCTGCAAGCGCGATGGCTAGCGTTCCTGCTTCGTTATAGCAGGGAATTTGAATAATAAGCTTCAATTTTGTTCCATTTTTCAATTTAATATTATCTGCATGGGGGATTTTTACTATCCATCTTCAATGAGATTCCAAATTTTTTGGCCAAAACAGTACTGAAATACTTAAGATGCAAAGCAGAGTCAGCACGATAATAGTGCCTACATATTTATTATGAGACTCGGTAATGGCGCTAATAGAAAATATCAAGCTTTTATTCAGTACTAAACCATTACGAATTAACTTACCTTGAGTTATATCCGATGTCATCCATGCCGAAACAGCTTTTCCCGAGGGGCTGTCAATTCCCTCAAGAATAAGAGTAGCTGGCTTATTTCTAATATCCTTAAAAGAAAGAATCCCATAACAGAATCGTCGATAAGCATTGTCGCGTATCAGACTCGCATTCAATTTAATCTGTTGTGAAAAATTTTCAGATTTCAGAGTCAACGCAAAAGTGCCAATATTGCGCCGATTATTATAATTTGCCAATAATAAATCTACACAAAGGGTATCTGATTTTCCCAATTGTCTTGTATTAATCCAGCTCCAATTGAGCGGTTGTTCGAAGCGAATCCCAGTCGTTAGCTCTCCAGTCGGAGTTTGTTCCGAAATCTCTGGGGGAGAAAGAATAGTATGTTCGTATTTTTTCGAATAATCGCCATTTAGAAAAATATAAATGAAAATCGGGAAGAAAATCAGCCAAAAAAGAAAAATTATGAATGAATTAAAAAATCTCATCATGAATATTTTAAATAAAATGGAAGAGCTTGCTGGACATAGACGAAAAGTTCAGCGCATGCTAATAAAGAAACTGCTATATTAATTAGCAATCCAGGAACTCGCAACCGCATTAGTGCAATCGAAGCTGATAGAAGGGCAAATGGAATAATTGGATAAAAATATCTACCTTGTGTTGCTAAAATTTGACCTTCTGTTAAATAAGCTTGATAAATATGATATAAAAAAACAGAACCAAAAAATAATGTGAATATAAACCCATAAATCGCAATTTTATCTAAGGCATTATTAGGGTGGAAAATTAAAAAGCATGCCACAATCCCGAGGAGTATCGAGATGGGGATGATGAGAAAGAAAATAAAATTCAAATTAGTAATACTTGTATAGCCAATAAAGGCTGTAAAAATGAAAGCAAAAAAAATACCTGCGATCAAAAATAGGAATTTCTTATGATGATTAAAAAAATAAAAATTTCCAAATAAGGGTGAAAATTCTTTTTTATGTGCCAATATTTCATTTTTTGAAATATGTAGAATAAGCATCGCGATGTAAATGACACAAATGCATGCTACGATAAATAAAATTGTCAAGAAAACGGTATAGGGAAAATTATCTGCTGTGGCAATTACAAATCTTAAATGACGTGGTAGCACATCGTATGTAAGATAAAAATTTTCTTGGCCGGGGCCAAAACTAATAAACATGCCGTAAAACCAATGGATGACTGTATCGAACGTTGGATGAAAATGTATAAAATCAGGAAAATTCTGAGATAACGGTATATCTAATCCTGGTTTTCTATCTGTCCCCGATGTATAAAGAGGATTGCCAAAATATATAAAATTGCGCACCATCCAGATTAATGGCATGGATACTGCAGTTAGGGAGACTCCTAAAGCATGAAGGGCTCGATTGGATTTTGGAAGTTCCAGAATCAAAATGAAAATCACGGGAATAAGTAGAACCCAAGGCGTCATCATTTTTGTTGCACCCGCAATAGTAAGCCACATTGCGCATTGATAAGAATCTCTGATTTTGTTATAGATAATGAAACGTGTGAAAAAAAAGGTAGCTAGCGCGCAGAAAAGAAAAAGTAATATATCGTGATTTGTGCCAGAAGATAAATTCGATACCATTGGAATAAAACTAATGGCAGCAGCAATCGCAGTGGATCGTGATGTATCTAGTCCGATTGTTTTGAAGATTCGGAATAAAACTAATAGCAACAAAGCGCCAGATAAGGCCGACACAATTCGAGGTAGGCGAAATAATATCTCTGGATCGTCAGTGATAAAACTTCCAATTTTCAATGGTATTGCTGCAACGACATAATATATTGGGGGATGCTGTGCAATCCAATTGTAAGCAGGTTGTGCATTAGTAGTCTTCTCAACATATTTCATGATATCAGAGCCAATAATCGATTTTCCAGTCGATGGAGCACTCAATATGGGAATTCCTTTTCCATATGCGATATCCTGAACATACGCGAAATGTCCAATTTCATCGGGAACGCCTGGAAAGGGCGTTACAAAAAAAGAAAGATAAAGTGCTTTTATAAAAAAAAGCAAGGAAATAAGCAATATGGATTTTGGATAGTTTTTAAGTATATTTGAGAACATACTTCACTTTGTTTTGAACAAATAAGACATCACAGGGTTTATTTATTTTTTAAGTACTTGCATTACTGAAGTATGATTTTCAAGGAAAATGAAAAAAATTGAGATTGTTTTCATGTATTATTTTGTATCTCAATGTATTGTTTTGTGTGTGCCATATGGATCCTCATTGTTTATTTCTGATAAATTCAATTTTTCTGGCGAAGTGCTGATTTATTCGATGGCGCGCGATTTTCAATGAGAACAGTAGCTAAGAGAGTTGCATCAAATCGACAATCTGCAGGGGATCATACAAAAGAGTTTTTCGGATCTTAAATATGCGGCGAAGAAGAAATTGATGCGGCGCTACCGCTTTCTGGCAGAGATTGATACGGCAGCACCGTAGACCGAGCTGTGGACTGAAATTGCCTCGTTCTATCCGAAAGCAGAAGGTAGTGGCCAGCCGCCGATTTGGCTGGCGCTGATGTTGCGGATGTACGCGGCGCAACAGTGTTTCGGACTTTCCGATGGAGGTATCGAAGATGCAATTTACGACAGCCAGGTCGTCCGCGGTTTTGTCGGCATCGATTTTAATCACGAGTCGACATCGGATGCGGCGACATTGTCGAAATTTCGGCGCTTGCCGGAGAGTCACGACCCGACACGCAAGATATTCGGGCGATCAACGCTCATCTTGCCGCCAAAGGCTTCCTCATGTGGGAAGGGACGATCGGCGATGCCGCGCTGATTGTTGCACCGCCATTGGCGAAGAGCCTTGACAAGGTACGCGATCTGGAAATGCATCAGTCAAAGAAAGGAAATAATGAATAGCTTCGAATTATTTGCAGTTTTGATTTATTCGACAGTGAGCTGGTCTGAAGATTCACGCAACGATGACAACGCGGCATAATACGGCCATGGAACAACAAATTCTCGAAATCGACATCGCCGACTGGCAGATCGGCACGCCCAATTCGGCGTGGATTTCCGCGCTTGAAGCCGGAAAAGTCCTGTATTTCCCTCATCTTGGTTTTACTTTTACTGCCGACGAGCAGCGCTTCTTGACACCCGCGATCCGCGACCCGAAAAGCCGCAATATCAGCCTGGATGCCAACGGCAGGCTGAAAGGCGCACTGGGCGATGCAGCCGACCAGGTTGCGTTGGCGAACATGATCGGGCGTTTCCGGACGCAAGCGCAGCAGCTGATCCACTCCTTGCTCCCGGCGTATGCCGACAGCCGCAGCGAACTGCGCATGGCGCCTACCAGCTACCGGCCGATGCAGGTGGAAACCCGCACACAGTCGTGGCGCGCCGATGATCGCCGCCTGCACGTCGATGCCTTCCCGTCGCGCCCTAATTATGGCGAGCGCATCTTGCGCGTATTCGCCAACGTCAATCCGGACGGCGTGCCGCGCGTATGGCGGGTCGGCGAGCCTTTCGAAGATGTGGCGCAACGTTTCCTGCCGAGGGTGAAAGCCTATTCGCGCTGGCAGGCCCAGGTATTGCAGGCCTTGCATGTCACCAAGTCGCTGCGCAGCGAGTACGACCACCTGATGCTGCAGTTGCACGACACCATGAAATCGGACCCGGAATATCAGAAGGATGGGCCGCAAGTGACCCAGCCGTTTGCCGCCGGTTCGGTATGGGTATGTTTTTCCGACCAGACGCCGCATGCGGTGATGGCAGGCCAGTACATGATGGAGCAGACCCTGCACTTGCCGGCCGCCAAGCAGTACGATCCCGGCGCCAGTCCGCTGGCGATCTTGCGTCGCCTGACCGGCCGTGCGCTGACCGAATGAAGGCTGCGTCGGGGTTTGATGCGGGACGGGCATGGCGTATCCGCTTGCTGTATTCGGCAGTCTGGTGGCTGGCGATGCCTTTGGTCTTGCTGCGCTTGTGGCGTCGCGGCAGCAAGGAACCGGGCTATCGCCAGCATGTGGCGGAGCGCATCGGCTTTTATCCGCCGGTGGCGTCGTCGCTGGCGTCGCGCAAATTCCTTTGGGTGCACGCGGTCTCGGTAGGGGAGACGCGCGCCGCGGAGCCCCTGATTGCGGCCATGCTCGATGCCTATCCGGAGCACGCCATCCTGCTGACACATATGACCGCAACCGGCCGTGCAACCGGACAAGCTCTGTTCGGCAAGTCACCGCGTGTGCTGCAGTGTTTTCTTCCCTACGATACCGGCTGGATGGCCGGCCGCTTCCTGCGCCATTTCTCGCCTGTCCTGTGCGTGCTGATGGAAACCGAAGTGTGGCCGAACCTGATCGCCCAGTGCGGGCACTACAAGGTGCCGGTGGCGCTGGTCAATGCCCGCCTGTCGGAGCGCTCCCTGCGTCGCGGCAAACGCTTTGCCACCTTGATGACTGAAGCTGCCAGCGGCATGTCTTGTGTCGGCGCGCAGACCGAAGCAGACGCCGGACGCCTGCGGCAGCTCGGCGGCGACAATGTGCAGGTGACCGGCAATCTTAAGTTCGACGTTACACCGGCTCCGGCCTTGCTGGCTGTCGGCGCGGCAATGCGGGAACAGATCGGCAGCCGTCCGGTGCTGCTGTGCGCCAGCACTCGCGATGGTGAAGAAGAACTGATTCTTGAGGCTTTGTCCAAACGAAGCCAGGACGATGCCTATGCCGATTTGCTGACAATTATCGTACCGCGCCATCCGCAGCGTTTCGATGAAGTGGCGGAGATGGCGCGAGCAAAAGGATTGCTGCCATTGCGCCGCACTGGCCTGGGCGATCAGGCGGTGCGGCAGCAGGTGAAGGTGCTGGTCGGCGATTCGATGGGAGAAATGTTCGCCTATTACACTGCTTGCGACGTGGCGTTTATTGGCGGCAGCCTGCTGCCGATGGGCGGGCAAAACCTGATCGAGGCGTTTGCAGTCGGCAAACCGGTATTGATCGGGCCGCATACCTTTAATTTTTCGGATATCACCGAACAGGCTATTGCTGCCGGCGCGGCGCAGCGGGTGGGCGATGTCGGCCAAATGCTGGACACAGCCCTGCAACTATTGCAGGCCAGCCAGCAACGCCAGGCAATGGGCGAGCGAGCCATTCATTTTGCGCAACTGCATCGGGGCGCCACCACGCGCACCTTGGCCTTGCTGGCGCCGTTTATCTGATCTTGCCTACAACCATGAATGCATCTTTTGTCGTCACCAAAGTGGTAAGCGCGCTGCTGCTGCTGCCAACCAACCTGATCTTGCTGTGTATTGCGGGAATGCTGCTGCGGCGTGCTTTCCCGCGCATCGGCATGAGCATAAGCCTGGCGTCATTGCTGCTGCTGGCAATATTCAGCAGCAGGGCCGGGGCTTTACTGCTTGTGGCGCCGCTCGAACAGCGTGCTCCGCCGCTGGCCGCCGGCGCTGCCGACGGCGCGCAAGCCATCGTCATATTGGGCGGGGGCAGGCTGGGAAGCGCGCCAGAGTATGACGGCGGCGACACGCCAAACTATTGGACCCTGGCGCGCTTACGTTACGGCGCCAGGTTGCAGCGCCAGACCGGATTGCCAATCCTGGTGACGGGCGGAGCGCCTGAGGGGCAGAAATTGTCGGAGGCGGCAATGATGGCAAACAGTTTGCGGGATGATTTTGCGACGCCGGTCAAATGGCTCGAAGAGGGTTCAGACGATACCGAACAAAATGCAAAATTCACGGCCAGGATCCTGGCGCAAGCGGGGGTGAAAAAGATCGTGCTGGTGACAGACACGTTGCAGATGCCGCGGGCCCAGATGATGTTTGTCGATGCAGGCCTGGAAGTGACGATGGCGCCGACCGTATTCTTTAGCCGGGACCGGCTTACCATTCTCAATTTCCTGCCGTCGGGAGAAGGCTTGCGCCGCAGCGAATACGCCCTGCATGAATGGCTGGGAATACTTTGGTACCGCGCTCGCCACGCGGCAGCTCATTATCGGCTGGCAGCATGACCACGGCAAGCTGACTGGTTGTGGATGCCTGAAATAAAAACGCCGCACAAGTGCGGCGTTTTTTTGTTGCTGAACTCGCTAACTCAAGCGTGAACGACTATTTCGCCGCCACAGCTGTGTTTTCATTCAAGCCGCCGCCCAGGGACCGATACAGGTCAATCGCATTGTTCAGGCGCAGCTGACGCGTCTGGATCAAGGATTGCTGCGCCGAGAACAGGTCGCGCTGCGCATTCAGGCGGTCGGTCGAACTGGCGATGCCGTTCTTGTAGCGCAGTTCGGTCAACTTCACCCGTTGTTCCTGCGCCTTGAGGAATGCATCTTGAGCAGCCAGCTGATCTTCCAATGTGCCACGGGCCACCAGCGCGTCGGCAACTTCCCTGAATGCGCTCTGTATGGTTTTTTCGTAGCTGGCGATCGCCAGGTTCTTGCGGATTTCGCTCAGCGACAGGTTGGCGCGGTTGCGGCCGCCCTCAAAGATCGGCAGCGTCAGCTGCGGCACAAACGACCAGGTACGGCTGCCTGCCGAGAACAAGCTGCCCAGCGACGTGCTCGCATTGCCGATCCCTGCCGTCAACGAGATGGTAGGGAAGAAGGCGGCGCGCGCTGCGCCGATATTGGCGTTGGCGGAGCGCAGCTGCTGCTCTGCTTCACGGATATCGGGACGGCGGTTCAGCAGGTCGGAAGGCAAGCCGGCTGGAATGTCAGTGACGATTTGTTCATCCGACAGCGATTGCGGCGCCGGCAGGTCGCCTAATGGCTTGCCGACCAGAAGCACCAGTGCGTTGGTGGCCTGGCCGCGCTGGCGTACCAGCGTGGTCAGCGAGACACGGGCCGATTGCACCAGCGTTTCGGAATTGCGCAAGTCGAGTTCTGACGATGCGCCGACATCAAAGCGCATCTTGTCCAGCTTGTAGTCGTCCAGGCGGCTGTCCAGGGTCTGCTGCGCCAGTCTTTGCTGCTCGGCATACGACTGCTCGGTCAGGTAAGCCTGGGCCACTTGCGAGATCAGGCTGATCTGCGCTGCCTGGCGTGCTTCTTCGGTTGCCAGGTAGCTCGCCAGTGCAGCGTCTTTCAAGCTGCGTACGCGACCGAAGAAATCCAGCTCGAACGAGGTCATGTTCAGACCGACCTGGTAGACATTGCCAACCGCGTTCTGGCCGGGCACCAGCTGGTACGTGGCAGTGCGGCCGCGGGTGCGGCTGAAATTGCCGTCGAAGTTCGGCAATGCATCGGCCGCGGTGATGTCGTACTGGGCACGCGCCTGTTCGATGTTCAAGGCGGCGGTGCGCAGGTCGCGATTGTTTTCAAGCGCCGAGGCGATCAGCGCTTGCAGCCGCTGGTCCGGGAAAAACTGGCGCCAGCCGAGCGCCACCGCATCCAGCTGCGCCTGGCCGTCGGCGGCGGCAGGATAGCTGCCGGCGACCGGCGCTTCCGGCCGCACGTAGGTCGGCGCCATGGTGCAACCCGAGAGGACGCCGGCCAGCAGCAGGGCGCCGGTCAGTTGCTTGGGTAATAAATTAAACATGCTGATTCTCCGGATCTATTTTCTTGTTGGCATCGTGCAGTTTCTGCTGGCGTTCGCTGCCCTTGAAGAACTTGCGCACCACCACGAAGAACACCGGCACCAGGAACACCGCCAGTACTGTCGCAGTGATCATGCCGCCCATGACGCCGGTACCGATGGCGCGCTGGCTGCCTGAACCGGCGCCGGTCTTGATCGCCAGCGGCAACACGCCGAGGATGAACGCAAACGAAGTCATCAGGATCGGACGGAACCGCAGATGCACCGCTTCCAGCGTCGCTTCGATCAGGCCCTTGCCTTCAGCCTGCAGGTCTTTGGCGAATTCGATAATCAGAATCGCATTCTTGGCCGACAAGCCGACCACGGTAATCATCCCGACCTTGAAGTACACGTCGTTCGGCATGGCGCGCAAGGTAACGCCCAGCAGCGCGCCGAGAATACCGAGCGGCACCACCAGCATCACTGCCAGCGGAATCGAAGTGCTTTCATACAATGCCGCCAGCACCAGGAATACAGCGATCAGCGACAGCAGGTACAGCATTGGCGCTTGCGAACCGGAAGTTTTTTCTTCCAGCGACTGGCCGGTCCACTCGAAGCCGAAGCCAGGAGGCAGTTTGGCAGTCAGCGCTTCCATTTCATCCATCGCTTCGCCGGTGCTGTGGCCAGGTGCTGCGCCGCCGGAAATCTTCATCGCCGGATAGCCGTTATAGCGCGACAGCTGTACCGGGCCCTTGATCCAGTGCGAGGTGGTGAATGACGAGAACGGCACCATGGTTCCTTGGGTGTTCTTGACATACAGCCTGGCCAGGTCTTCCGGTTGCAGCCGTTGCGGCGCATCCGCTTGCACGATCACGCGTTGCTGACGGCCCTGGTTCGGGAAGTCGTTCACGTAAGAGGAGCCGAGAGCGGTCGATAGCGTGCTGTTGATGGCGCTGAACGATACGCCCAGGGCATTGGCCTTGTCGCGGTCGATGTTCAACTCCACTTGCGGCGAATCTTCCAGGCCTTCCGGACGGACGCCAGCCAGGATTTTGCTCTGCGACGCCATGCCCAGGATCTGGTTACGCGCTGCGGTCAAAGCAGCATGTCCCTGGCCCGAACGGTCTTGCAGGCGGAAGGTAAAGCCGGTGGCGTTGCCCAGTTCCGGGATCGGCGGCGGGTTCAGCGGATAGACGATAGCGTCCTTGATTTGCGAGAACACGCCAAACGCTTTGCCGGCGATCGCGTCGGCAGATTCAGCCGGGCCACGTTCGCTCCAGTCCTTCAGCGGGGTAAACACCAGGCCGGCATTCTGGCCGTTACCGGAGAAGCTGAAACCGGTAATTGCCACCACATTGGCCACGGCAGGCAGGCTCGCGTAATACTTTTCGATCTGCTTGATGACTTCCAATGTACGGTTGCTGCTGGCGCCCGCAGGCAATTGCACGTTGGTGATGATGTAACCCTGGTCTTCGGCCGGCAGGAACGAGGCCGGCAAGCGCGTGTAAAGCACGCCTACGCAAATCAGGATCGCACCGTACACCACCAGATAGCGGCCGGTCTTGGTCAGCATCTTGGCAATCACGCCCTGATAGCCGTTGGTGGTTGCGTTGAACTTGCGGTTGAACCAGCCGAAGAAACCCTTCTTCTCGTGATGATGTCCTGCTTCCACCGGTTTCAGGATGGTGGCGCACAGCGCCGGCGTCAGCGTGAACGCCATCAGTACCGAGAACACCATCGAAGCGACCATCGACAGCGAGAACTGGCGGTAAATCGCGCCAACCGCGCCGCTGAAGAACGCCATCGGAATGAATACCGCGATCAGCACCAGGGTGATGCCGATCAGCGCGCCGGTGATCTGGCCCATCGCCTTGCGGGTTGCATCGCGCGGCGACAAACCTTCTTCGCTCATGATGCGTTCGACGTTTTCCACAACCACGATCGCATCATCGATCAGGATACCGATCGCCAGCACCATGCCGAACATGGTCAGCACGTTGATCGAGAAGCCGAACAGCAGCAGCGTCGCAAATGTACCCATCAGCGCCACCGGCACCACCACGGTCGGGATCAAGGTGTAGCGGATGTTTTGCAGGAACAGGTACATCACCAGGAACACCAGGATGATTGCTTCCACCAGGGTCTTGACCACTTCTTCAATCGAGATCTTGACGAATTTCGAGGTGTCGTAAGGGATTTCGTACTTGACGCCAGCCGGGAAGTACTTGGACAGTTCCTTCATCTTGGCTTGCACAGCGGTAGCTGTGCCCAGCGCGTTGGCGGTTGGCGACAGCTGCACACCGACGAACGATGTCGGTTTGCCGTCGAGGCGGCCGGCAGTCGCATAGGACTGGCCGCCGATTTCGATGCGAGCCACGTCGCGCAGGCGCACGATCGAACCATCCGAGTTGGCGCGCAGCTGGATATTGCCGAACTGTTCGACAGTATTCAGCTGGCCGGTTGCCACCACGGTTGCGGAGATCTGCTGTGAGCCGGGGCTAGGCAAATCGCCCAGCGTACCGCCGGCGACCAGTGCATTTTGCGCGGTGATGGCGGCTGTCACGTCAGCTGGCGTCAGGCTCAGGCCAACCAGCTTGACCGGGTCGATCCAGATCCGCATGGCGCGTTCGGTACCGAACAGCTGTGCCTGGCCTACGCCTGGCACCCGTTTGATTTCATTGAGCACGTTACGCGACAGGTAATCGCCCAGCGCGATCGGATCGAGTTTGCCGTCGGTCGAGGACAGGCCGATGAACATCAGGAAGTTGCTGCGCGATTTGGTAACTTGCACGCCGTTCTGCGTAACCACCGCCGGCAGCCGTGCTTCAACCCGTTTCAGGCGGTTCTGCACGTCCACCGCTGCCAGGTCGGCATTGGTTTCCGGGGTAAAGGTGACGGTGATGGATACCGAACCGTCGGCCTGGCTTTGCGACTCGATGTATTGCAAGCCGTCGGCGCCGTTCATTTCCTGTTCGATCAGGCTGGTAACGCTATCGTCGATGGTCTGCGCGGTTGCGCCGGGATAGGAGGCGCTAACGACAATCGTTGGCGGTGCAATCGAAGGATACTGCGCCACCGGTAATTGCGTGATCGCCAAAGCACCCCCGAGCAGGATGAAGATGGCGAGCACCCACGCAAATACGGGGCGGTCGATGAAAAACTTGCCCATTAATAGGCTCCTTATTTAGCGGTAGATGTGGCAACTGAGGCGGCAGCTGACGCAGCTGCGGCACTGGCGCTGGCGCCGGCTGCTGCAGCCGGTGCGGCAGTAGCTGCCGGAGCTGCATTAGGCTTCCATGGCGACGGGTTGACCGGCGCGCCTGGTTTTACCTTTTGCAAGCCATCAACGATTACCTTGTCGCCGGCTTTCAGGCCTTCGGTAACGATCCATTTGTCGCCTTGTGCGACATCGGCGGTTACCGGCCGTACGGCCACTTTATTGTCAGCCCCGATCACGAACACCGAAGCGCCGTTGAGGTCGCGCTGGACAGCCTGTTGCGGCACGGTCAGGGCGGAGGCATTGACTGCCTGCTCGAGCTTGGCGCGTACGTACATGCCAGGCAGCAAGCTGCGGTCCGGGTTAGGGAATTCAGCACGCAGCGTAACCGAACCGGTGTTGGCGTCGACCGTCAAGTCGGAAAACAGCAGCTTGCCGGTTTGCGGGTAAGTGCGGCCGTCTTCAGTCACCAGGGTGACCTTGGCCAGGCCAGCGCCGGCGCTTTCCAGCTGACCGCTCTTCATTGCCTGCTGCAATTTGAGGATGTCGGTGCTGGACTGGGTCAGGTTGACGTAGATCGGATCGATCTGCTGCACCACTGCCAGCTGCGTTACTTCACCCTGGCCGACCAGCGCACCCTCGGTCACCAGCGCCTTGCCGATGCGGCCGGAAATCGGCGATGTTACGGTGGCGTAGCCGAGATTGAGGCTGGCGGTCTGGCGCGCGGCCTTGGCGGATGCCACATCTGCCGCGGCTTGCTTCTGGGTGGCGACGGTGTCGTCGTAATCCTGCTTGCTGACTGCATTGACATCCACCAGCGGCTTGTAGCGCTGGGCTTTCAGGGTCGCGGTAGTCAGATTTGCTTCAGCCTTGGCCAAGGTTGCCTGCGCACTATCGTAAGCGGCCTGCAGCGGCGCCGGATCAATCTGGTACAGGGTCTGGCCAGCCTTTACATCGCTGCCTTCGCGGAAATTCCGCTTGAGCACGATGCCGGCTGCCCGGGCGCCGATCTGGGCGATACGGGTAGCTTCCAGCCGACCTGGCAATTCCGTGGTGAGGGCCAGGCGTTCTGGGGCGATGGTGACGAAGGAAACACTGGCTGGCGGTTGCGCTTGGGCTTCCGGCTTCTTGCCGCAGGCGGCAACTGCGGACAGGAGCGCGATTGCCAGGGTGATACGCGTGAGACGACTGATAGAGCTAACTGAATTCATAAAATTCTCGCACGGTAATTGAGGAAAGACTGCAAATCTGACAGGTGACTCTATTTCTGGAATTGACATAGGATATATAAGTAATTGCTTTGGTGCACCGGATGCTTTGCCAGAAAGCGGGTGGAACAACCGGAATGCTGCTATTATACATACATGCATGAATGTATGCGTTGTGTATATACGATGTCTGTATTGCCAATTAATTATTTGCTGCAAATGCACAAAGTATCGTAACAGTTTGGAGGTCGGCTCAAAATGGCTAGAAGTACAAAAGAAGAGGCACTGGAAACACGCGGCCGCATCCTGGATGCGGCGGCCGAGGTGTTTCACCAGCATGGCGTAGCGCGCACCACCCTGGCTGACGTCGCCAGCGCCGCTGACGTAACGCGCGGAGCTATCTATTGGCACTTCAAGAACAAGAGCGATTTATTCGATGCAATGTGCGAGCGGGTGCGCCTGCCGATGGAGGCGATGATAGAAAGAACCGCCGACGAAAATGCCCATGATCCTTTGAACCAGTTCCGCAACAGATGTTTGTTTACCCTGCAGGAGGCGACGCTGAATCCGGAGTCGCGCAAGATTTTTGAAATCGTCCTGCATAAATGCGAGCTGGTCGATCCGGAAGATCCGATTTATATCCGCCAGCACGAATGTTTTTTGCAAGGCCGCACCGATATCGAACGCTTGTTGCGATTTGCGATTGCGAAAGGGCAGTTGCCGCGCGAGCTCGATCCTATACTGGCTGCGGTCATGGTGCAAGGCTTGCTGTTCGGCATCCTGAACAACTGGACCTTCAGTCCGCAGAGTTTTGATCTCGCGGAGAACGTGTCGAAAGTGGTCGATAACTGCATCCACATGTTCAAGACCTCGCCGTTCATGCTGAAAAGCAGCGAAGCCTGAACGTGGCCTGCGGAGCCGTCTTAATATGCTGCCGGCGTCAGCAAGGCATTGATTTGCTGCAAGTCTTCTTCTTTCAAGGCGCCCACCGCTGACTTCAGCTTCAGGCTATTCATCAGCGTATCGTAACGCGCCTTGGCCAAATCCCTGCGGGTCGAGTACAGCTGCTGCTGTGCGTTCAGCACGTCGATATTGATGCGCACGCCAACCTGATAGCCCAGCCGGTTCGAATCCAGCGACGACTGGCTGGAAATCTCCGCCGCTTCATACGCCTTGATCTGGGCCAGGCCGCTGCTGACACCCAGATAGGCCTGGCGCGCATTCAACGCGGCGTTCCTGCGCGCGTTCTCAAGGTCCGAACGTGCCTTGTCTTCCAATGCCACTGCCTGCCGCACGCCGCTATTGACGGCGCCGCCGGCGTACAGAGGGATCGTCCACTGGACGCCGATCGAGTTGCTCATCTGCGAAATATTATAAAAAGGTATCGGGCTGCCGCTGACATCAGAGTGCGCGCGGCTGGCCACCAGGTCGACCGTCGGCAGATGGCCGGCACGGTTCCTCTTGATCTCGTATTTTGCGCTATTGAGCGCAATTTCCTGGCCCACCACGCCGAAATTCTGCTGTTCGGCGCTGCTGACCCAGTTCTCGATCGCAGCCGGCTGCGGCGCGCTCAGCTGGACTCCGGCGCGCAGGGTTGCCAGCGGCGCCGGCGGCTTGCCGATAATCTGCTGCAGCACATTGCGAGCGACTTCGAGGTTGTTGCTGGCGGCGATTTCCTGCGCGATCACCAGATCGTAGCTGGCCTGCGCCTCGTTGCTGTCGGTAATGGTGGCGGTGCCGACTTCGAAATTGCGCTTGGCTGAAGCCAGCTGCTCGGCAATCGCGCTTTTCTGGGCTTGCAGCGTCGCCAGCACGTCTTGCGCCGTCAGCGTGTCGAAGTAAGCCTGGCTGACGCGCAGCATCAGGTCTTGTTCAGCCTGGGCAAACTTTACCTCGCCGGCGGCGACCGACAGCTTGCTTTCCTGGTACTGCTGCCAATATGCCGGGCGGAACAGCGGCTGGGTAAGCTGCAGGCTGTAATTGTTGGTGATGGTTTTCCAGGATTCCCCGGCGCGGCTGTAGTTGCCGCCGAAGCCGACTACCGGCAGCAGGGCGGCGCGTCCCTGGATGCTGCTTTCATTGCTGGCGCTGAGCGCATAGCGTGCGCTGGTGTATACCGGATCGTTGGCCAGCGCTTGCTGATAGGTCTGGACCAGGTCGACTGCATGCGCATTCGCGGCCAGCAACGCGCTTGCGATCAACGAGGCCATCAGGGTATTGCGCATTACACTCTCCGGAACAATGGCGGCAGGTAGGTATGATCTGGTTTAAAAGGACCTGAGCAGGGCCTGAGCCCTAGTAGGTCGGCATGGCCGGATCCACCTGCTGCGCCCAGGCGTGGACGCCGCCGGTCAGGTTGCTGACCGCGGAAAATCCTTGACGTTCGAGAAACGCGGCGACCTGCATGCTGCGCGCGCCGTGGTGGCAGATGCAGACGATCGCCTGGTCCTCTTCCAGGTCATTCAGGCGCGCCGGCACGGTTTGCATCGGCATCAGCTGCGCCGCGGCGATGTGGCAGGTCTCGTATTCCCAGGGTTCGCGCACGTCCAGCAGCAACGGCGTCGGACGCTGCGGATCGGCGATCCAGGCGGCCAGTTCTGAGGCGGTGAGATGTTGCATGGGCAGGCTTAGAATTTGAATTGGGAGTGAACGGCAGCTTCGCGCAGCGGTTTGACGTTGGTTTCAAACAGGTGCACCGTGCTGTAGTTGCTTTCCGTGGTACGGGTGATGATCTGTGCCGACATTACCGGCGCTTCGCCCAGGATGGCGACAATCCGGCCGCCGACATTGAGTTGCTTGAGGAAGGCGTCAGGCAGCGTCGACAGCGAGCCGGAAATCACGATCACGTCGTAGGTCTTGCTTGCGCCCTGGTCCCAGCCCTGGGCGCCGTTGCCAAGCACTACCTCGACATTGGTGATGCCGTAGGCAGCCAGGTTCTTTTCGGCCAGCGCTTTCAGATCGGGATCGATTTCTACCGTCGTCACATGCCTCGCCTTGTAGCACAGCAAGGCAGCCATGTAACCGGAGCCGGCGCCGATCTCCAGCACTTGCTCATGTTTCTTCACGGCAGCTTGCTGCAGCAGGCGCGCTTCAACCTTGGGCGCGAGCATGCTTTCGCCGTTCGGGCCAGGCAGCGGGATTTCGGTATCGGAAAACGCCAGGCTCTTGTAAGCGGCAGGAACGAATTCCTCGCGCCGTACTACCGTCAGCAATTCCAGCACGTCCAGTTCCAGCACGTTCCAAGGGCGAATTTGCTGTTCGATCATGTTGAAGCGGGCTTGTTCGATATTCATGGTTAAGGCTCGGTAGTGAAAATAAAGGGCTCATTCTATCAAAGCCCACCCTCAAATCCTATTGCACGCTACGGTTTGCTGAGCAAGCCGTGCAGGCAAAGATCGATAAAACTGTCCAGGTAACTGCCTGCATCCACCGGCTCTACGTGGCAGGGGTTGAGCGGTTGTTGCCACATCATCAGCATGATCACCGGAGCGATCAGCACGTTGGCGGTCTGGCGCACGTCGATCGCGCGAAATTCGCCGCGCTCTATGCCACGCTGCAGCATGCGCATGATCATGGCTTCGCCGCGTTCGCTGACTTCTTCGCGGTGGAACGCCGCCAGCTCAGGGAAATTGCCCGATTCGGCCATCAGCAGCTTGGTGATGCCGGCCAGCTTGGTGGCGCCGATCTGCTCCCACCAGCCCAGCAGGATTTCGCGGAACAGGTCGGCGCTTGGGCCCTGGTAGCCATCGATGATATCTTCCGCTTCCGCCAGCGCCGGCAAGATGTTTTCACGCACCACCGCCTTGAACAACTCTTCCTTGCTCTCGAAATACAGGTACAGCGTGCCCTTGGATACACCAGCCAGGGCGGCGACGTCGCCCAGCCGGGTGGCGGCGAATCCGCGTTCGACGAACAGGTCCAGCGCGGCCGCCAGCAGTTCCTGCGGGCGCGCTTCCTTGCGTCTTGCCCAGCGGGGTTTGGAGCTGAAAGGGCAGTTCATGAATACTTGCTATCTTCAATTAATGACTTAAGAGTCAGTAATGTAAGCGGCAACCGTGGGAGTGTCAAGAAGGGTTGGCGCGTGCGCTGGAACTTGGGGCATGCACGGCGATTGCCGGTAGAATCTGGCCTTCGGTTAAATCGGCATTGTCACAGGTTTCGGATGTTTGCAAAAAATACATGGATCGGCGAGGGTGGGGAATGAGCGCGCAAATGGGTGCGCAAGGCAGCGCTTGCCGCCCGGATTGCGGCGCCTGCTGCACGGCGCCGTCGATCTCGTCGCCTATCCCCGGCATGCCCGGCGGTAAACCGGCGGGCGTGCGCTGCATCCAGCTGGACCAGTCCAATCTTTGCCGGATTTTCGGCAGTCCCGACCGTCCCGCGGTATGCGCCAGCCTGCAGCCGGCGCCGGATATGTGCGGCAGTTCCCGGGCGCATGCGATGCATTACCTGGCAACGCTGGAACGTTTAACCGCCGCGTAGGGTCTGTCTGCAGACAGAATAAGGAAAATCCGAATGCAAATGAAAAATTACATGCCTGTTACGAAAATGCCAGTGCTGCTGGGTTTGCTGGCGACGTTGCTGTTGTCTTCCTGTGCGGCCCTGATCGGACCGCGCGATGTCGAATTTCCATTGGCTAAATTGCAGCAATCGGTAGACAAGCGCTTGCCGTTTTCCCAGCGGTACCTGGGCCTGTTCGAAATAACTGCCGACAAGGCCCAGCTCAGCTTGCCGCCCGAGCAGAACCGCCTCGCCATGACAACCGACGTGATCCTGACCATGCCGCTGCTGGGCAAGTCGTGGAACGGCAAGATGGCGATTTCGGGCGTGCTGTTCCTGGACAACCCGCATAACGCGGTGACCTTGCAGGAGCCGAAGCTGGACAGCCTGGTGCTAGATGGCCTCGACAATACCTACGCTGCGCAAGTCACCCAGATCGGCAATCTGCTGGCGCATCAGCTGCTGACCAACCTGCCGCTGTATACCTTCAAACCGGAAGACCTGCGTTATGCCGGCGTCGCGTTCATGCCGACAAAAATCGGCACCAGGGCGGAAAATCTGGTGGTCACGTTTGAACCGGTAAAATAGCCGGCAAGTTTTAAGACAACACTCGCAACAATACGACTGCCAGGGCGGTATCATTCGCCCCGGCGCTTGATTTCTTTTCTCTTACTACTCCCACACTACATGGATATTATTCTCGCGTTAAAAGTGCTCATCATGGGCCTGGTCGAGGGATTCACCGAATTCCTGCCTATCTCGTCGACCGCCACCTGATCCTGGCCGGCAGCTTGCTCGATTTCACCGCCGACATCACGCGCGAAAAAGCCGAAGTGTTCGAGATTGCGATCCAGGCTGGCGCGATTTTCGCAGTGTGCTGGGAATACCGGGCCCGCATCGGCGCGGTCCTGCGCGGCCTGACCAGCGATCCCAAGGCGCGCAAGCTGGTCGTCAACCTGGTCATCGCCTTTGTGCCGGCCGCGCTGCTGGGACTTTTTTTCAGCAAGATGATCAAGGAAAAACTGTTTGCGCCCTTGCCGGTGGCGATTGCGCTGATCGTCGGCGGTTTCATCATCCTGTGGGTCGAGCGCCGCAACAAGGGCGGCGACCGCGTCGCCCGGGTCGAATCGGTGGACGACATGAGCGCGCTGGACGCCTTGAAGATCGGCGTGGCCCAGGCGTTTGCGCTGATTCCCGGCACCAGCCGTTCCGGCGCCACGATCATCGGCGGCATGATGTTCGGCCTGTCGCGCAAGGCGGCCACCGAGTTTTCGTTTTTCCTGGCGATTCCCACCTTGTTTGCCGCCACCATCTATTCGCTGTACAAGGACCGCGCGCTGCTGTCGGCTGCCGACATCCCGCTGTTTTCGATCGGCACAGTCGCCGCGTTTGTCTCGGCATTCTTGTGCGTACGCTGGTTGCTGCGTTACATCAGCAGCCACGATTTCACTGCATTTGCCTGGTACCGTATCGTGTTCGGCCTGGTGGTGATCGTGACCGGCTACACCGGCTGGGTGAACTGGACGCATTGAGCTGGACGCATTGAGCCGGGCCTGCGGCAAAAGAGTTATCCAGGCGAGTTATCCGGGTCTTGAACGAACAGGAGGGTGTTGTGGCAGGTGTATGTTCCGCTGGTACCGATATCGGGTTTGCATCGCTGGATTACGTGCAGGTCGCGATCCTTGGCGTAATTCAGGGCATCTCTGAGCTATTGCCGATTTCTTCCACTGCGCACATGCGCATCGTCCCGGCCATACTGGGCTGGCACGATCCCGGCTCGGCGTTTTCGGCGGCGATGCAGCTGGCGGCGCTGGCGGCCGTGGTCAGCTACTTCTGGCGCGACGTGCGCGAGGTGACCGTCGGCAGCATCACCGCGGTGCGCGAGCGTAATTTCAGCAGTCCGCCGTTCCGTCTCGGGGTGGCGATCATCCTGGCGACGATTCCGATCGGCATCGCCGGGCTGGCGCTGGCGCCGGTGCTGAACGCCTGCGGCTCGCCGCTGCGCAGCCTGAGCGTGATCGGTTACGCCTGCATCGCCATGGGACTGCTGCTGGCGATTGCCGAACTGAGTTGCCGCCATCGCCGCACGGTCGGCGAGATGCGTTTGCGCGACGCCTTGATCGTCGGCCTGGCGCAGGTAGGAGCGCTGATTCCGGGCGTGTCGCGTTCCGGTTCGACCCTGACTGCCGCCTTGTTTCTCAACTTCAAGCGTGAAGAAGCGGCGCGTTTCTCTTTCCTGCTCGGCTTGCCTGCGATCGCGCTGGCCGGCTTGAAAGAGTTGCTGGTTTTGTTCCACCTGCATATGCCGCTGGAGACCTGGATGCTGCTGATTTTCGGCCTGGTGGTCGCCAGCATCTCGGCTTTCGGCGCGATCTGGGGATTGATGAAATTCCTGGAGAAGTTTTCCACCTGGCCGTTCATCGTGTATCGCATCGCCTTGGGGGTTTTCCTTCTGGTGGCTGTGCACAACGGGTTCCTTAGCTAAATGAATATTTGATGTCACACTCGCCACATCCAGACGTATCCGCCGGTTCCGACCCGCAAGCACTCCACATACTGCAAACGGTATTCGGTTACCCCTCTTTCCGTGGCCAGCAGGCTGAGATTGTCAGCCACGTAGCCAACGGCGGCGATGCGCTGGTATTGATGCCGACAGGCGGCGGCAAGTCGCTGTGCTACCA
The DNA here is from genome assembly GCF_001584145.1 of Collimonas fungivorans. Lineage (NCBI taxonomy): Bacteria > Pseudomonadati > Pseudomonadota > Betaproteobacteria > Burkholderiales > Oxalobacteraceae > Collimonas > Collimonas fungivorans. The sequence continues at coordinate 1,211,475 of NZ_CP013232.1, forward strand.
GATCCCGGCCTTGCTGCGGGACGGCGTCGGCGTGGTGGTGTCGCCGCTGATCGCGCTGATGCAGGACCAGGTCGATGCGCTGGCCGAAGTCGGCGTGCGCGCCGCCTTCCTGAATTCGACACAGACCTACGAAGAAGCCTCGCAGATCGAACGCCGCGTGCGCAGCGGCGATCTCGACCTGGTATATGTAGCGCCGGAGCGCCTGCTGACGCCGCGCTGCCTGGACCTGCTGGAATCGTCCAAGATCGCCCTGTTCGCGATCGACGAGGCGCACTGCGTTTCACAATGGGGGCATGATTTCCGGCCCGAATACATCAAGCTGTCGATCTTGCACGAGCGTTTTCCGCAAGTGCCGCGGATTGCGCTGACGGCCACCGCCGACCAGCAGACCCGCGAGGAAATCGCGCTGCGCCTGCAACTGGAGCAGGGCGCGCGTTTCGTTTCCTCTTTCGACCGGCCCAACATCCGTTACCAGATTGTCGAGAAGGCCAACGGCCGCAAGCAGTTGCTCGATTTCATCCAGAGCGAGCACGCCGGCGACGCCGGCATCGTGTATTGCCTGTCGCGCAAGAAGGTTGAAGAGACGGCTGAATTCCTGGAGCAGCAGGGGATACAGGCCTTGCCGTACCACGCCGGCATGGACTATGCCCAGCGGACCAAGAACCAGGGGCGGTTCCTGCGTGAAGACGGCATCGTGATGGTGGCCACCATCGCCTTCGGCATGGGGATCGACAAGCCGGATGTACGTTTTGTCGCCCATCTGGACCTGCCGAAAAGCATAGAGGGTTATTACCAGGAAACCGGCCGCGCAGGCCGCGACGGCGGCCCCGCCAACGCCTGGATGGCGTATGGCTTGCAGGACGTGGTGCAGCAGCGGCGCATGATAGATGAGTCGGAAGCCGGCGAAGTCTTCAAGCGGGTGCTGGGCGTCAAGCTCGATGCGATGCTCGGCCTGTGCGAGACCTTGCATTGCCGGCGTGTGCGTTTGCTGGATTATTTCGGCCAGGGCTCCGAACGCTGCGGCAATTGCGACACCTGCATGAGTCCGCCGGTGTCGTTCGACGCCACGGTGGTGGTGCAAAAGCTGTTGTCGACGATCTACCGGGTCGACCAGCGGTTTGGCGCGATGCATGTGATGGATGTCTTGCGCGGCATCGATTCCGACAAGATCAAGCAATGGCGTCACGAGCAGCTTTCCACCTTTGGCATCGGCAGCGACCGCAGCGAAGCCGAATGGCGGGCCATCTTGCGGCAGTCGATTGCGCTGGGCCTGATCACGGTCGACCATGAAGCCTACAGCGCGCTCAAGCTGACCGACGCCGCGCGGCCGGTATTGCGCGGCGAGCAGCCGGTGCAGTTGCGGCAGTACCAGAAACCGGTCAAGCAGAAACGCAGCGGCAGCAAGCCCAAGGGTTATGTCGAAACCGACCTGTCGACGCTGGAGCAGGCGATTTTCGAGAAACTGCGCTGGTGGCGGGTCGAGACTGCACGCAAGCACAACGTGCCGGCCTACGTCATCTTCCACGACGCCACCATGCGCGAAATCGCCAAGGCGCAGCCGTCATCCCTGGATGATCTGCGCGGCGTCAGCGGCGTCGGCGAGAAGAAGCTGGAGACTTACGGCGCTGAAATTGTCGAGCTGATTGCCGAGTTTGCCTGACATCCCGGAGGCGCTCGACGGCAGCGCCGCTCAATTCCTTAAATCGTCGTACCCAAGGCTGCCATCAGGGCTTGCCGGATTTTCGCCTCTTGCGGCGCCACTCCAAAACCCACCATCACCCCTTGCGCATCAAAGAAACGGCAAATGGTGGTCGCGCCATCCAGTTCGGTTTCCCAGCGGCCGGCCGCCACCGCGTGCGACGGCGGCGGCACCAGCGCCAGCGGATAGCTCGGGGTCTTGACGATCACCGGTGAATGCTTCAGGTCGATCGCGGTATCTTCACCCGTCAGGGTCTTGGCAATCGCGCGTGCCGCGGTAAGGATAGGCGCGATGTATGGCAGGGGACTGGTGCGGCCTTCGCTGTCGACGCGATACTCGGCGCAATCCCCTAGCGCATAGACATCGGCAGCGCTGGTGCGGCCATGGCTGTCAATCATGATGCCGCGGCCAGTAGCCAATTTGGCTGCCTGCGCCAACGCCAGGTCAGGGCGCAGGCCGACAGCGGACAGGACAACATCGGCAATCACTGCTTCGCCGTTCGACAAGGTGAGCTTGATCGCGCCGTCGGCATGGTCGATGCTGGCGGCGGTGGTTCCTAGCTGGAGGGCGATGCCGCGGGCAGTCAGCGCTGCCTGCAAACCTTGCGACAAAGCCGGTGCCGCCAGTGCTGCCAAAGGCAGGGAATTGGGATCGATCAGCGTCACCGTGTGGCCATGCGCGGCCAAGTCGTCGGCAAACTCGCAACCGATCAGGCCGGCGCCCAGGATTGCTACCCGCGCCGTTGCCTGTTGATCCGGCAGCAGCTTGGCGCGGAAGGTGGCGTAGTCTTCGATGTGATTGACCGACAGCACGCGGTCAGCAGCGTCGCCGGCGATGTTCAGGCGGATAGGCTGGGCGCCGACGGCAATCACCAGCTGCGCATATTCGAAAGCGCCGCTGCTGGTGTCGACCACCTTGGCCGCGGTGTCGATGCCCTTGACCCGGGTCTTGGTCATGATGTGGGCGCCGACCTGCTCAGCCATCTGCACCGCGCTTTGCGAGATCAGCTGCGCAGCCAGTTTCTTTTGCGCGAAGGCGTTGGACAGCATCGGCTTCGAATAGAAACCGCCATCGTCGGCAGTAATGATCAGCAGCGCCGCTGTCTTGTCCAGCTTGCGCACCTCGCGCGCCAGAGAATATGCAGCCATGCCGGCGCCGATGATGATGATGGGTTTCATGAATGTCCTGAAGGATGGTTGGCGGTAGCGAGGAACGCGACGTGTGGCATGCTCGCCGCCGCAATATTTGCGGCGGCTAATTTTACAACAAGCGCCTGGATCTCAATCATTTCAAAATTTGGCCCGACGGCGGAATTTCAGATGAACATATCTCAGTGAGTTGATTATATGTATAGGGTCAATAGTTTTTAAGATTGTATTTAAATAATTTAATAGTTTTTATAAATTATCCTATGAAATAGCCATTCACCATGCGAAATTCACATAATCGGCCGCGACCAGTCTGATAAAATCAAGGACTTTCACTTGTTACGCTTGGGGACAGACGCATATGGATTCGATGATCGATAAAAAAGAAGAACTTCGTCAACAATTGCGTCAGGCGGCGCTTGAGTATCACGAGTTTCCGACCCCGGGGAAAATCAGCGTCACCCCGACCAAGCTGCTGACTAACCAGCGCGACCTGGCGCTGGCGTATTCGCCAGGCGTAGCTGCCGCCTGCGAAGAAATCGTGGCCGATCCGGCCAATGCCTTCCGCTATACGGCTCGCGGCAACCTGGTTGCCGTCATCACCAACGGCACTGCCGTGCTTGGCCTGGGCAACATCGGGCCGCTGGCGTCGAAGCCGGTAATGGAAGGCAAGGGCGTGCTGTTCAAGAAATTCGCCGGCATCGATGTCTTCGATATCGAAATCAACGAAACCGATCCGGAAAAGCTGTGCGACATCATCGCTTCGCTCGAGCCGACTTTCGGCGGCATCAACCTGGAAGACATCAAGGCGCCAGAATGCTTCGAGATCGAACGCAAGCTGCGCGACCGCATGAAGATCCCGGTATTCCATGACGACCAGCACGGCACTGCGATCATCGTCGGCGCCGCGATCCTGAACGGCCTGAAAGTGGTCGGCAAAGACATCAAGAGCTGCAAGCTGGTGGTGTCGGGCGCGGGCGCAGCGGCGCTGGCCTGCCTCGACCTGATTGTCGACCTTGGCTTCCCGATCGAGAATATTTTCGTCACCGACCTGGCCGGCGTGGTCTACAAAGGCCGGGTCGAACTGATGGATCCGGACAAGGAACGTTTCGCCCGCGAGACCGATGCGCGCACACTGGCCGAGCTGATTCCAGGTGCTGACATTTTCCTCGGCCTGTCGGCCGGCGGCGTGCTCAAGCAAGACATGGTGAAGGCGATGGCGGCGCGGCCGCTGGTGCTGGCGCTGGCCAACCCGACCCCGGAAATTCTGCCGGAAGACGTCAAGGCGGTACGCGACGACGCCGTCATGGCGACCGGCCGTTCGGACTATCCGAACCAGGTCAACAATGTGCTGTGCTTCCCCTACATTTTCCGCGGCGCGCTCGATTGTGGCGCCACCACCATCACGCGCGAGATGGAAATCGCGGTGGTGCATGCGATCGCCGAGCTGGCGCAAGCCGAACAGTCGGACATCGTAGCAACCACCTATGGCATCACCAACCTGTCGTTCGGCCCTGAGTACATCATTCCAAAACCGTTCGATCCGCGCCTGATGATCAAGATCGCGCCGGCAGTCGCCAAGGCCGCCGAAGCGTCTGGCGTCGCCAGCCGTCCGATCAAGGACATGGAAGCCTACATCGACAAGCTGCAGCAATTCGTTTACCGCAGCGGCACGTTCATGCGGCCGCTGTTCCAGATCGCCAAGAAAACGACGGCGGAGAAGAAACGGATCGTGTATGCCGAAGGCGAAGAAGAACGTGTACTGCGCGCAGTGCAGGTGGTGGTTGACGAAAACCTGGCGCGTCCGATCCTGGTCGGCCGGCCGGCGGTGCTGCAGCAGCGCATCGAGCGCTTCGGCCTGCGCCTGAAAGCTGATGTCGATTTCGAAGTCATCAATCCCGATTTCGACGAACGCTACCGCGACTACTGGCAGACTTTCCTGGCGATGACCAAGCGCCAGGGCGTGACCGAACAGTACGCCAAGCTGGAAATGCGCCGCCGCCATACGCTGATCGGTTCGATGGCGATCCACAAGGGCCATGCCGACGGCATGATCTGCGGCACCTACGGCACTACCAGCCTGCACTTGAACTACATCGACAAGGTGCTGGGCCGGCGCGACGGCGTCAATGTCTATGCGGCGATGAACGCGCTAATCCTGCCGAGCCGGCAGCTGGTGCTGGTCGATACCCATGTGAATGAGGATCCGACCGCCGAACAGCTGGCGGAAATCACGATCCTGGCCGCGGAAGAAATGCTGCGTTTCGGCATCAAGCCGCGTGCAGCCTTGCTGTCCCATTCCAATTTCGGCACCAGCAACAGCGCTTCGGCGCAAAAAATGCGGAATGCCCTGGCCATCATCAAGGAGCAGGCGCCGGATCTGGAAGTCGACGGCGAAATGCACGGCGATACCGCGCTGGACGGCGAGCTGCTGCGGAAAGTGATGCCGGATTCGTCCCTGAAAGGCGACGCCAACCTGCTGGTGATGCCTAACATCGACGCTGCCAACATCGCCTACAACCTGCTCAAGAATACTTGCGGCAACGGCGTTGCGGTGGGGCCTATCCTGCTGGGCTGCGCCAAGCCGGTCCATATCCTGACGCCGTCGGCCACTGTGCGCCGCATCGTCAACATGACTGCGTTGTGCGTGGTGGATGCGATTTCGGCGCGCTAACCCGAAAGCAGCAGTAAAACATAAGCAGAGATAGAAGGACCCAGGAAGGACCCAGCTTTACCGCCAAATGACCGGCGGCAAAGCTGGGTCTTTTTTTTTACGGCAGGCATCTCCGGGCAGGATAAAACGTGTAAATTGCAATAAAAATAAAAACATTACAACGTCAGGAGATGCGATGTCCCAATATCCCAAGAGCCCGCTGATGGGGCAGATGATGAGCCAGCCATTGCTCATCTCCAGCATTATCCAGCACGCCGACCGCTATTTCGGCCGCAATGAAATCGTGTCGCGGCGGGTCGAGGGCGATCTCCACCGCTATACCTACAGCGATTGCCACCGGCGTGCTCGCAAGCTCGCCAATGCCCTGGCAACGCTAGGCGTGGGCATGGGCGAAGGGGTCGCAACGCTGGCCTGGAACGGCTACCGCCACATGGAGGCGTATTACGCGGTGTCCGGGTCGGGCGCCGTGCTGCACACCATCAATCCGCGCCTGCATCCGGACCTGATCGGCTATATCGCCAACCACGCCGAAGACCAGTACCTGCTGTTCGATATCTGCTTCCTGCCGCTGGTCGAGGCGGTAGCGCCGCTGGCCAAGACCATCAAGGGCTACATTGCCCTGTGTGATCCCGAACTGATGCCGCCAGACAGCAAGCTGCCGAACCTGCTGTGCTACGAAGCGCTGCTGGAGCACAGTCCGGATGACTATAGCTGGCCCTTGTTTGACGAGAATTCCGCCTCCAGCCTGTGTTATACCTCGGGCACCACCGGCAATCCCAAGGGCGCCTTGTATTCGCACCGATCGACCGTATTGCATTCGCTGGCCTCGATCATGCCCGACACCATGAACATATCGGGGCGCGACGCGGTGTTGCCGGTAGTGCCGATGTTCCATGTCAATGCCTGGGGTTTGCCGTACGCGGTGCCGATCACGGGCGCGAAGATGGTGTTTCCCGGTCCGGCGCTGGACGGTAAATCCGTGTACGAATTATTTGAACAGGAACAGGTCACCATCTCGGCCGGCGTGCCGACTGTCTGGCTCGGTTTGCTGAACTACATGGAGCAGAACCAGCTGCAGTTCTCCAGTTTCAAGCGCACCATCATCGGCGGCTCCGCCTGTCCGCCGGCCATGATGCAGGCTTTGCGCCATCGTTATGGGGTGGAGGTAGTGCATGCCTGGGGCATGACCGAGATGTCGCCTCTGGGTACCTCTTGCTGCCTGCAGACCAGGCATCTGTCGCTGCCGGTCGAGCAGCAGGAATTGCTGCTGCAAAAGCAGGGCCATGTGATCTACGGCGTCGACATGAAGATTGTCGACGACGCCGGCAAGGAGCTGCCGTGGGATGGCGAAACCTACGGCAACCTGCTGGTCAAGGGGCCGTGGATTATCGATACCTATTTCAAGAATGAAGGCGGGGCGGTGTTGCAGGATGGCTGGTTTGCTACCGGCGACGTCGCGACCATCGACGCCGACGGCTACATGCAGATCACCGACCGTAGCAAGGATGTGATCAAGTCAGGCGGCGAATGGATCAGCAGCATAGACCTGGAAAACATCGTGATGGCGCACCCGGCGGTGCAGATGGCTGCCTGCATCGGCATCTTTCATCCGAAGTGGGATGAGCGGCCGCTGCTAGTGGTGGTCCGGAAGCCGGGCATGGAGGTGGACAGCGCGCAGCTGCTCAAATTTTTCGAAGGAAAAGTCGCCAAATGGTGGACGCCGGACGATGTGACGTTTGTCGACGCCTTGCCGCTTGGCGCCACCGGCAAGCTGCTGAAAAACAAACTGCGGGAACAGTTCAAGGAATATGTCTTGCCGACCGCCTGATGTCATGCACCACCCGGTTCATTCAAATTCGCCCGCCTGTTTCCACGGCACCCGCCCGGTTTGCACTTTACCGGCGGCGCGGTCGCAATGATCGGGGTGGTCGTCAAAAAACATGTGCGGCTTGAAGGCCGCCAGCACATCCGATTTGACGATGCCGCCCATGAAAAAGGTTTCGTCGATTGCGACATTCCAGGCGCGCAGGGTACGGATCACGCGCTCATGGGCCGGTGAGGAACGCGCCGTGACCAGTGCGGTGCGGATAGGCGCCGCATGCCCGTCCGGATTCTTGAAGTTGTTCTGGATGTAGGACAGCGCCAGCAGCAGCCGCGCAAACGGACCTTGCGGCAATGGCAGCAGGGCGTTTTCGCGCTCGTGCTTTTCAAAGGCTTCAATTCCCTCGGTCTGGTAAATCCTTTCCGACTCATCCGAAAAAATCACGGCATCGCCGTCAAAGGCAATACGGATCTGTTCCAGCTCTTCCAGCGCGTTCTCCGGTTTCTGGTACAGCAGCGCCGCCGCCACGCCGGAATTGACCGCCGCCTGGACGTCATCCTCATGCAAGGATAAAAACAGGCTGACATTGAAGGCTTGCAGGTAGGGCGCCAGCGACGAGCCGCCCGACAATACCGCGCGCGTGATGTCGAGGCCGTAATGCTTGATCGAATTGAAGATGCGCATCGAGGTTTCGCTGGAATTGCGCGACATCACGACCACTTCGACGAAACGCTGACCGGTCAGGCGATTTAGTTTCAGCAGCGCTTTCACCAGGGCGAAGCCGGCTCCCGGCTTGAGGATTTCATTTTCATTGCGCAACTGGTGGCGGCGATATTCTTCCAGGCCATGCTGGCGAAAGATTGCCTCTTCGGTTTCCAGGTCAAATAGCGCACGGGATGAAATCCCGATCACCAGCAAATTATCTAAGGACTGCGGCATGGGCGGTGGTCTTGAGGGCTATAGCGAGAGCGCTCATTATAGGCGCTTGCGTGGGCACCGATTGGACTGCCGAGCAGCGCATTAATGATGGTGTTTTTGCAATAATTATTGAAGCGGTGAAGGCGACTTGTTCCCTGCTGTTACGTTACATGTTACGTGTCAAGGGCCGTTGCAGAGTACCTGGCTGTTTTATCGCCGGGTCATTCAAAATTGGTGTTAGTTGTTGATTTTAATGGTTTTTCTTCTCAATGTATAAAAATGGATGTGCGGCCGGAAGCACTGTTTCGAGTGCGTTTCTGGTTGGCACGCTCTTTGCGAAAAGACAGTAGGCAAAGCTTTATCCGATTCATCCAAAAGGGAGATAGATCATGAAAGCATCGAAAAAGAACGGCTTGCTGGCGGCATCGGTATTGCTGACGGCATTACTCGCAGGTTGCGGCAGCGGCGGCAGTTTGCTTAGCCATGCCGGCGGCGCCGGCGGTACAACGACAACGGCCCCTACCACCCCAACTACTCCAACTACGCCAACCACACCGGTCACCCCGACGACGCCAACTGCCAGTTCGTCCAATCTGGTTTCGAACCTGGGCACCACCGTATCCAGCGTCGGCACAGCGGTTGACGGCATCGGCAACACGCTGATCAACCAGCTGCCGCTGGTAACGCCTGGCACCAAGACCGCACTGAACGGCGTGGTCGACAATGCCAGCGGCATCGTCACCGTGCTCGGCGGCGGCTTGACTAACGGCCTGGGCCAAATCGGCACGGCGCAGAATCCGGTCGGCATCACTGTCGGCAGTGCCGGCGGCGTGGTGGCCCAGGTCGGTGCCACCGTCAATAGCGCCGGCCAGGTGGTGACCAGCCTTGGCGCCAGCGGCCCGCTTAGCGTCCTGGCGCCTGTAACGGCGCCGGTCGGCGGCCTGGTCAGTACGATCGGCAGCACGGTCTCCGGCACCGTGGCGCCGATCCTGACTACGGCGCTGACCACAGGTCCGGTGCAGCAAGTAACACAAACGGTGAGCACCGCGATCGTGCCTTTGACCAACACTGCGGCGACCCTGCTGCAGACCGTCGGCAATGTCACTGCGCTGAACCAGCCGGCTAATCTGTTGCTGGGCGTGGCCGGCGGCACTGTCGCCAGCGTCGGCAGCGGCCTGACCAAATCGGGCGTACCTATCGTCAGCAATCTCGGCCCGGTGGTGAGCAATACCGGCAACCTGGTGGGCGGCCTGGCAGTCAACGGCTTGACCACCACTGGCCAGCCATTGCTGGGAAACCAGACCGGCGGCATCTTGCAACCGGTTGACAACGTGCTGATTGGCGCCCTTGCAGGGCCATTAGCGCCAGTGGTCAGCGTCGTCAACGGCTTGACCGGCAGCCTGAGCGGCGCAGCCGCCGGCAGCGGTGCCCTGGCTCCGGTCACTGGCTTGTTGGGTAGCTTGACTGGCGCGGTGGGCGGCGCCAGCGGTGGCAGCAATCCCTTGGCTCCGATAACCGGCTTGCTGGGTGGCCTGGGCGGTGCGGCTGGCGCCGGTGGTGCCGGCAATCTGCTGGCACCCGTAACCGGTTTGCTGGGTAGCGTGGGTGGCGCGGCTGGTGCCGGCGGTACTGGCAACCTGCTGGCTCCTGTAACCGGTTTATTGGGCAGCCTGAGCGGCACGGTAACTTCAGGCGGCAGCGGCAGCGCAAGCAACCCGCTGGCTCCGGTGACCAACCTGATCGCCGGTCTGACCACTACGGTTTCCTCTGGCACTACCGGCAGCACAAGCAGCGGGCAAACTACCGGATTGCTTGGCGGCTTGCTGGGTGGCCTGGGCAAAAAATAGGCAGCAGCGGTGGTTTGTAAAAGGCCCTGGTTTTTACCGGGGCTTTTTTTTGAGCATACGGTAAAACAGTCAAACTGTGCAGAGGCGAAATGACAACGCCTGCAACAACAAAATAGTTGCACTAGATGAATTATTGCCGTAATTTAACAGTGACTTCAGGGCACCGAATTTTAGGCCCCGACTAACAGACTGGTTTTGCCGCCGATAACGAACGAGAGCCGTAGCCGCATGCAATTATCCACATCGAAGTGCTACCGCCGCGCCGCGGTAATCATGATCAGCGGCGCCTGGCTCACCATGTCGTATCCTTTGCCGGCACATGCCGATGCGCGCAGTCCGGTGCAAGGCAACCCGGTCGACACCCTGCCTAAGGCCGAGGCGCCGCCAAGCGCGCCGGTGACTATCAATATCCAGACCCAGGCAGTCGATCCTGCGTTGCAAAACCTGCTGGCCAGCCATCTGACGCCATCGCGTTTCCAGATCGCCGGCGTCAAGACCCTGCCGTTCGAACAGGTAGCTGCGCTGTTCGCGCCGCTGGCCAACCGCGATACCACCGTCGCCGAGTTGCTGGCCGCGGCCAACAAGGTCACGCAGATGTATCAGGACCAGGGTTATCCGCTTTCCTTTGCCTTCATCCCCGCCCAGAGTTTCGAAGGTAACGTGGTAGTGGTCACGGTGGTCGAGGGCTACGTCAAGAATGTCAAGGTAGAAGGCAATCCCGGCGGCAGCGAAGAGCGCCTGAAACAGGTTGCTGAACAGCTGCAGCAGGAGCGGCCGTTGCGGCGCGCCACTTTTGAACGGGTGGCCGGCATTCTCAGTTTGCAGCCTGGCGTCAAGATTGTCGCCAACGTGGCGCCGCCGACCACCACCGACGGCGCCGCCGACATGGTGTTGACGGTGACGAGGCGGCCGATTACAGTCGGCGTCGGCGCCGATTACCGGCAGCCTGGCATCCGCGGTTTGCTCACTGCCAGCACCAACGGCTTGACGCCCTTGGGCGAGCAGGTGACGGTCAGTACACTGCAGCCAAGCGGACCGCAGGATGAAAAATATTATGCGATCAATTATGTCCAGCCTATCGGCACGGACGGCTTGTTGGGACGCCTGAACTGGTCCGATTACCGCGCCAAGCCGGAAAATTCGGCATTGACAGACCTCCAGTTCCAGAATCGCTATCAGACCAAAACGGCACGAGCCGGCGGCTCTCTCAGTTATCCTGTGATCCTTGATAACACGCACAGCCTGACCGTTACCGGCGGCGTTTATGCGGCCGAAAACACACAGGTCTTCACCCGCTCCGTAGAAACCACGCCTATGACGGTCAAGCTCAGTTCCCAGGTTCGGGTATTGAGTGCAGAAGCGGCGTGGACGGATGTCAAAACGAGCCCGGAAAAATTGCAGCAGACGCGCCAGCTGAATGTCGGCATATATAAAGGCGTAGACGCGCTCGGCGCCAAACGCGAGAACAGCAATGTCGACTTGGGTTTTACCAGGGTCACAGTGCAGGCAGCGCAATCGAACCAGCTGCCAGGCGGCTTCGGCATGGCGGTGGCGGTCGGCACCCAGTACAGCAGCAATATCCTGCCGACCTCCGAGCAGATCGGCTTCGGCGGCAAGCTGTTTGGCCTGGCTTATCCGGCTGGCGAACTGGCAGGGGACAAAGGCTGGGGCATATCGGCAGAAATCAATCGTCTGTTCCCGATGAGTTATACCTATCTGAAATCGGTGCAGCCGTATTTTCTGGTCGATCACTCGCGTATCTACTCGAATGCGGGTCCTTTGACCCACGATACCTTGGGTTCTGTTGCGCTGGGGGTACGCTTTTCAGATGGCCGTTATTACACCCTGGACCTGTCGCTGGCGAAGCCGGTAGCAGATGTTCCTGTCAATTCCAGCTCAAGATCGCCGCGTGTGAATGCGAGCTATTCGTATCAGCTGGATTAAATCTCACGCCGTCTCGGCTGGATTGATTTTCGGATTGCATACCACTGCCGTTTTTTTTGTCGGCTCCGAACGATTTTCTGTGCACCTCCGTACTGACTCCAACGTTAAGGAAGTATCGCGCATCTGCCGCTAAAAACGGTCGTCCGTGTGCACATCCGTGATGTCAGGCGATGTGCAGAAGTAGTAAGACCAGTCTGCATTTTTGTGATGAATAAAGCTATGGAAAATGCATGTTGATAGTTGAAATTTTGTTTTGCCGAAAAGTAACTATTGCTTGCTTTGATGTAACTATTTTTTTCGCGATGTAAAATGCTATTTCAAGGTAAACCCATATTTCTCCTATGAAGAGCCAACTAGAGGAATGTCTCTAATAATATGTTTCTTAAAGGAAAAATTTATCTTGAGGTAATTTTTAATCGGGGCTATGCTGATACCGCGTAGTCCGAATTCAGGGGAGTTTTTCACGGTTGAATGTGGAGTCGTTTTGCCGTCGATTGCTGCGCAAAAAAGGCTGCTGCTTTAATGAGGTATGTGCTTTTTCAGGAGAACACAATGAACGCCAAATTAATGAAATTTCTTCGGGATGAAGATGGGGTTACCGCTATCGAATATGGTCTGATTGCCGGCCTGGTTGCGGTGGCGATAATTCTCGGAGCTACGGCGCTGGGTGGCAGTTTGGGAACCATATTCACCAATATCGGCACGAAGATAACAAATATAGCAGCAACAATCGGAGCATAAAAAAGCGTATGCCGATCGCGTGTCATGCATGTTCCAGTTTTTCCCTGGTGTTTATTTAGACGGAATGGAAGATGCCGGACACGAATTCCTTGCTGCTTGTACCGTTTCTGATATTTTGCAGCGCGATATTTTTGTACGATTGCTTGTTTCGCCGCGTACCCAACAGCGTATTGCTGATTGCAGCGGGGTTGCAATTGGCTTGTTTCATGCTGTTGGGAAAAGGGTTAAACGAGATACGCTGGCTGAGTGCTCTTTCCGGTTTTGCCATTGGCTTGGCTTTTTTCGTGCCGCTGTATGCGGCACGCGCGATGGCGGCAGGCGACGTTAAGTTTTTTGCGGTGCTAGGTTTACTGCTTGGGCCCGGTGTATTGCTGCTGGTTTTCCTGATAGCTTCGCTGATCGCCGCTGTTCATGCGCTGCTGGTTTACGCGTCGCGGCTGGGAATCATACCGGGTTTGCAACTGGCGGCAATGCGGGTGACGCGCTGGTCTTTGTATCGGCGGATGCTGGAGAAACGTGGTACCCGTGCCGGCATTCCTTATGCGGCATATCTGGCTTTGGCTGGAGCATGGATGGGAATGCATGGCGCCGGCCTGGCACCAGGTTTTGTTTGAATTCGTATTTGCTTCATGCATGTCAGCGCGCATGTCGGTGTAATACGCGCCGGTAATACACTGATCATATCGGTGGTAAAGATCGGGAGCAGGGATGTATAACAAATATAAATATCCGACTCATCCCGTCAAGGGAGCGAGAGTCAGAAGCAGAGCCCAACGCGGTGTTGCAGCGATAGAATTTGCATTGGTTTTCCCGGTATTTTTCTTGCTGCTATACGGAATTATTACTTATGTCTTGATTTTCCTCGCCCAGCAATCGCTGGCGCTTGCGGCAGAAGAAGGCGCACGTAGTGCATTACGTTACACGCCCGTCCAGGCGCAGCGCGGCCCGAATGGCTGCGCTACCGCCAAGCAGCTGGTTAACTGGCTGGGTAACAACGCCACTTGCGTTTCGACCGGACCGGTCACTTGTGCCCTACCCCTAAATACCACCGCACAGTGCATCACAGTTCACGTTATATACCCATATCGTGCTCAGCCATTGGTACCGCTGCTGCTGGGACCATTAATGAACGTTATGGTGCCCACCACGATAGGGAGTTCGGCTACGGTACAAATTGATTGAAAAGGTTTTGTATTGAGCTGGAAATGGTGTGCTTGTTGCGCTTGTCCCGATTTTACGGGTGATGCCGGGTAATACTTTGGCGCCCCGAAGATTTGACGTCCTTGCTGTTTGGTCTTTGACATGGAAACCACTTTGAACATTCTTCCGGTTCGGATAGGCATCGAGTACACGCTATGAACAATCTGACAAAAATTGTTGCGGCAATACTGGTAGCAGCGGCTCTCGGCCTGGCATTTGTAGCCTGGTGGCTGGGTAGTCGTCCCCCACCGACGATTTCGGCCGCGCCAGTCGCAATAGCCAAGGCTTCCAAGCAGTATGAGGTTTTGGTGGCAGCACGTGCACTGGCTGCGGGCAAGGCGATCGGCACCGACGACATCAGCCTGGTGACCTTACCGATCAATCCCGCCGGCGCATATAGCCAGGCCAGTTCGGTAGTTGGGAAAATTCCCTTGATTGATATAGGTGCGGGTACTCCGATTACCGAAAGCGGTTTGGCGAGCGGCCTCGCAGTGAAATTGGCGGATGGTGAACGGGCGGTTGCAATTCCTGTGGATGAAATTGTGGGAGCTGGAAATCGTGTCCAGGCGGGCGACTATGTGGACGTGTTTTTCACACTCAAGCAAGGCCAGGAGATAGAAAAAACGCAGTCGCGTTTGCTCATGTCGCGTTTGCAGGTTCTATCATATGGCGCCGCGGTGATCGGCACTGCTACCGGTGGCGGCAGCGCAGGAGAAATGCCGAATCAGCAGACTTCGCAATCGAGTCAGCAAGCGCAATCGGCGCCGCAAGCCCAGGTCGCTCGCACGGCGGTGCTGGCGACACCGGTTGCTGATGTCAATCGGCTACTGCTGGCAACCCAGAACGGCAAGTTGACGCTGGCGTTGCGCAATCCTAGCGATGCAGCAATGCCAGATCAGGCGCTGTTCCCGCCGCCGGCAGCCATACTCATCGGGAAAAAGGACCTGACACGCGATCAGCAGCAAGCTATGAAGCAACCCGATAACCAGGCCTTTGCCGGAATGGAGATGAGTGGATTGGCGGGTGACTCGAAGTCAGCGTTGAGCCGTAAGTCTTTCAATAACGCTGCTGTGCCATCGGCTGCGCCGCGCGCGCGCGGCGCCAATACTTCCGGGACAGTAGAGGTGATTCGAGGAACGCAACGAGAGTCGGTGGCTTTCTGACGCCAGGATGTTTTTCAATGACGGGTTTATATCAATAACAGGATTGACCGCAACTCATGAAAATTCACGACCTAATTCTGCCATTGCTATTGAGTGGAAGCGCAATTCCGGTATTTTCACTGGCCGCCACTGCAGACATCACACTCGGTATGCGTGAACAGCAAAGCCTGCCGGTTGCCGGCACGCTAGAACGTATCGCCGTGGCCGATCCGGAAGTGGCTGATGTGCTGATGGTGCGTGGTTCCGGCGGCAAGAGTGGCAGTGTGATCCTGGTAGGAAAAAAAGCCGGTTTCACTACCGTGACTGCCTGGGCCAGAGGAATGCCTGCCAACACCTGGAGAGTGACGGTGCAGGGCGACTTGCAGGCAGCGATAGCAGGACAGGGAGGAGCTCAAGTACAGGTTCGTGGTGCTGCAAGTGTCATCAGCGGACAGGCGCCATCGTTATTGGACCACACAAAAAGCAGTGCCGCTGCAGCCGACGCAGCAGGCAAAGGAAAAGTGCTCGACATTTCGACCATCGATAGCGGCAACGTAGTACAGATCGATGTCAAGATTGTCGAATTCAGTAAAACGGTATTGAAAGAAATAGGCTTTGATTTCGGGGCGGCCCTGAATCGTGGCAATTTCAGTTTTAATCTGGGCAGTAATCTTGCGTCCAACGGAGGTTTGTCGACTGTATCGTCAGCTGTCGGTTTACTGACCAAATTCAGTCGCGGCAGTTACAGTTTGAGCAGCAATTTACGCCTGATTGAAGGCAATGGCTTGGCGCGTGTATTGGCAGAGCCGTCCCTGACGGCACTTTCCGGGCAGAGCGCGAGTTTCCTCGCTGGGGGAGAGCTGCCTATTCCCCAGTCAGGGGGTCTAGGAACCACTACTATTGTCTACAAACCTTTCGGCATCGGTTTGACAGTGTCGCCGACAATCCTGGCCAAAGGAAGAATTGCCTTGAAAGTTGCGCCGGAGGCCAGCGACATCGACTACGCAAATGCCATCAATCTCGGTGGCACTGGCACCTCGCCGATCCCGGCGATTACTACCCGCCGTGCCGATACCACGGTCGAGCTGGGTGACGGAGAGAGCTTCATCATTGGCGGCCTGGTCTCCCGCACTACCAAATCCAACGTTAATAAAGTGCCATTGCTCGGTGACTTGCCAATTATCGGCAGCTTCTTTCGTAATCTCAGTTATACCCAGGACGACAAGGAATTGGTGATTATCGTCACGCCACATGTAGTCCAGCCTATCGCAAAAAATGTGCCATTGCCTTTACCAGGCGAGAACCAGGAGCGTCGTAATACTGCCGGTACCGCTTGGGGAAGTTATTTGCTCGGAGGAGCAAGCAGGGACGAGTTGCCGGGATTTTCGAAATAAGCGACAAATTTTTGGAACAAATGATGAACGCTCGCAACAAGGCATTGAATGAACTGACGGCACTCAGCCGTTTCGTCTTCTGCTCGCGTAATAGCACGCAAGCAGAATGGCTGGGTGCTGCCCTTGGCAAATGGGGCACGCTGTTGCAGGAAAAAGCCGATGTAGCGGATTTGCTGTCACGCATAGTGGAGCTCAATCCTTTGTTGGTGCTGCTGGATTTTTCCGGTATAGAGCAAGTAAGCGATCAATCTGGCGTCCTGTCACTTGATTCTTTAGGCACCACCGCGCATGCAACGGAATTGGCGCGCTCTTTGAGTAAGATATTGCCGAATTTACCTTTGGTAGCGGTCGGTTCGATGGCGTTTCCCGAGGGGACGATTGCGGCATTGCGCGCCGGGGTCAGCGATTTCATCGATGTCAGCGCTTCCGAAGACGAAGCGCGCGACGTGGTGCAACGGGTGCTGGCAAAGGCCGCGGCACGGGCTCCGACGCAGGTCAAGCGCGGTCAGTTGGTTACTTTGCTCGGAGTGCGTTCGGGTATCGGCACAAGTACGCTGGCAGCGCATCTGGCGGACATGATCCAGCAACGCAATACCAGCCACGGCGGCAAGCGCAACGCCACTGACAGCCGAGTGGCGTTACTCGATCTCGGCCTTCCTGCCGGCGATGGCAAGCTGTACCTGAGCGCCAACGGCAATTTCGATTTCGCCGAAGCCGTGCGCAACCTGCGCCGTTTTGACGAAACCCTGGTACATACGGCGCTGCCGTGCAGTCCCGGCGGCGTTACCGTGATTTCCCTGCCGCACAGCCTGAGCGAGATGCGCACGGTGTCGCACCACGATGCGCTGGCTTTGCTCGATCGCCTGCGCTTGTACTTTGACGTGCTGATCGCCGATCTCGGCGGTTTTACCAATCATGAATTCATCGCCAACCTGACCGGCGCTGCCGACCAGGTATGGCTGGTGACTGACCAGAGCGTCGGCGCCCTGGTCTCCCTGGCGGGCACCTTGCAGGAACTGAATGGCCGTCATCCCGACGATGGCAAGCGCCATCTGGTGGTGAACCGTTACGACGACCGCTTCGGCATGGCGGCAAGCCAGATTGCCGAGCGTTTCAAATTGCCCTTGCTGGCGACTTTGCCCGAACGGACGCTGAAACTGACCTCAAGCGCCAATCGCGGCAAGCTGTTGCATGAAGTTGCCCCGCACGATACTTATGTCCGGGCTGTGGAAGCTTTGATCGACGGCTTGCTCAGCCATGGCGAGACGGTGTCGCATAAACACGGCGTGGGGCGCTGGTTACCGAAAATTCTATTGCGAAAGTAAGTAAGCCGATTCAAGCGTAATGCAAATGCAATTCGCGCCGCTATCTCAGAACCTGTTCAAAAAAGCAGGAAGGAAAGCGGCCCCTGATGAAAGACGGGAGAAACGAACGTGAGTAACCAGATTGAATTTGCCGACGACGATCAAGCGTTTACGAACACCCAGGAATTCCAGGATATCAAGACGGCGGCCTACGATCATCTGCTGACGCGGATTGAAGAACTGGGAGCGGAGTTCGGCCGCTGGTCGCGCAGCGCGATCCAGCAATTCGTCAATCTGGACGTCGACGGTTTTGTCCGCCTGCAGCGCATCCCTTTGAATGAAGCAGAAGTGCGGCAGATTGCCGATGCATTGACCAAGGAACTGGCGGGCCTGGGGCCGCTGGAAGATCTGCTGGCCGACATGACGGTCGAAGATATCCTGATCAACGGCTATAACGACGTGTTTGTTTCGCGCCATGGCATATTGCAGCGCGAAACACTGCGCTTTACCGACAATGCCCATCTGCTGCGCATCGTCAGGCGTATCCTGGCGCCGCTGGGACGCCGGCTGGATGAATCGAATCCAATGGTCGATGCGCGCTTGCCGGACGGCGGCCGGCTCAACGTGGTGATCGAACCGCTGTCGGTAGACGGACCGATGGTGTCGATCCGGAAATTCCGCAAGGAGCCGCTGAAGCCTACCGACCTGCTCAATCTCGGCACCATGAATGAGGAGATCTATTCGCTGCTGGATAACGCGGTCAAGGCCCGTTGCAATATCCTGGTCTCGGGCGGCACCAGTTCCGGTAAAACTTCCTTGTTGAATGCGCTGGCATTTTTCATCCCGGAGAATGAACGTGTAGTGACAGTGGAAGACACCGCCGAACTGTCGCTCAACCATCCGCACGTGGTGCGCCTGGAATCGCGCCTGGGCGGCTTCGAAGGCAGCGGCGCAGTCAGTATCCGCGACCTGATCCGCAACAGCCTGCGGATGCGGCCGGACCGGATTATTGTCGGCGAGGTGCGCGGCGCCGAAGTACTGGAAATGCTGCAAGCCATGAATACCGGCCATGACGGCTCGATGGGCACGATCCACGCCAATACGCCGCGCGAATGTTTGTACCGGATTGAAATGCTGGCTGGGTTTGCCGGTTTCCAGGGCAGCGAAAGCAGCCTCAGGCGGCAGATCGCCGGCGCCCTCGATTTCATCGTGCAGATCGGCCGGCTTTCCAATGGTCGCCGCCGCATCGTCTCGATTACCGAAGTCACCGGCATGGGCGACAACATCATCACCCTGCAGGAACTGTATCGGCATGAAAGTTTTATCGGGCCAGATGGCGAAGAAGCCGATCGCTGGATATCGCTGGGCATCTTCCCACATGCACCCAAACTGCAACGCCAACGCCAACTGGGGCAGCAAAGCACCGGCAGTCCGAATACCGGTGGCCCTGGCCATAGCGCAACGGGTAGCCAACAGGGAAAACGCTAATCATGCCTATCGCTCTTTGGCTGCTTGCGGTTGCACTGCTGTTGACTGGAACCGGCCTATGGCTGTGGCAGCGCGCACAGCAGCGTTCGCAGCAGGATGTCAGTGCTGCATTCGTGAATCGGCAGATTGAGGGGATGCAAGCAACGCAGATGCAGCCCCAGGATGGGGGCGAACGGCCACCGCAACTGCAGTTGCAGATAGAAGCTTTACGCCATTTTTTCTTGCGCGCAGGGATCGAACATCCCAGCAGCAGGCTGTATGTCCAACTCCTGGTGCCTGCCATCGGTTTACCTCTGCTGGCTCTGATATTGGGCGGATGGCTGTCGGCGTTGGGAACGCTGATGTTATATGCCATGGTGCTGGTTTTTTATTTTTGGTTGAGAAGTTCGAAATTGCAACGCACCATGGTGCGGCAACTACCGGGATTCCTGGATACCTTGGTACGCCTGGTCACTATCGGCAACAGCATAGGTGCAGCATTTCAAACTGGCATCGCCGGCGCCGAGGGGCCGTTGCGGGTAGTACTGGATCGGGCCAACCGGCAAGTGCAAGCCGGTGTCGATTTGGAACATGCCTTGCGCCACCAGGCAGGGATTTTTCGATTTAAGGAACTTGATCTGGTAGCCGCCGTAATCGGGGTTTCTTCACGCTTTGGCGGACGCTCCGATCTGGTCTTGGAACGCATGGCTGCATTCATGCGAGACCTGGAGCATGCACAAAATGAATTGGTCGCCTTGTCGGCGGAGATTCGATTGTCGGCCTGGATCATGGGTCTCTTGCCGGTCGCTATTGGCATGTTCCTGATCATTTTTAACAACAATATGTTTGTCAATATGTGGCATGACCCGATTGGGAAAAAGATGTTGATTGGCGCACTCGTGCTCGAGTTGTTGGGCGGTTACGGTCTATTCCGACTGGCCAAGTCGGTCTGATGGCACGGTGGATGCTGAGTATTAGATGAGGCGGAAATAGGGTGAATACAACACAACATACGCTGATTATCCTGGCGATCCTGCTGATGGCTGCGGCCTTGTTGCTGGTGGGGGCGGCGTTGCTGGCAAGAGCGTGGAGGCTTAAGCGTAATCTGGCCACGGTTGAGCAAAAGATTGCGGCGCACGACAGGCCCTCGGCTGCGCCCGATATACAGACGCCGGGCTGGCGCGATCGTCTGATGGCGCTTAGTGCAAATTGGATTGATACGCCAGTGGGGCGTCAGTTTGTAGCGGAAGAAGACAGGCATTTGCTGGATCAATGCGGCGTCAATGATTTGCGCGGAAAATCGCTGTTTTTCGTGGCTCGAATAGTGCTGGCGATCGGTTTTTCCGTGTTGGGCCTATTGTTGTTTGCGCGCGAAGGATGGTTATCGGTGCTGTTGATTCTATTCTTTGGCATTGCACTGGGATATATGTTGCCGAAATGGGTAATGCAGCGAGTTGCAATCAAGCGCCAGCGTTCGGCTGCGGAAGAGTTGCCGTTGTTGATAGATTTGCTGCGCTTGTTGCAGGGCGTAGGTTTATCGGTTGACCAGAGCCTGCATGTCATTGAAAACGAATTCAGCAATGTGCTTAAGGTATTGGGAGAGGAGCTGGCGATCGCCGGCCGCCAATACAGCACAGGGCGAAGCAGGGAGCAATCGATGCGGCGCTTTTCGACGGTGTTCGACAATGAGGATTTGCACGCGGTATCGCGCTTGCTGGTGCAGGTAGAGCATCACGGTGGCGCAGTGCAGGAACCGCTCAAGCAGTTCAGCGAACGGATCCGTGAGCAACGCAAGCTGGATATGAAGGAGAGGGTGGGGAAACTGACGGTGAAGATGACCGGCGTCATGGTGCTGACCCTGCTGCCTGGGTTGCTGGTTATTACCGGCGGCATGGGCTTTCTGGCAGTGATCCGGGCACTCTCGAAAATGGGAGCAAATATATGAAATCTTTCCTGATACAGGAAAACACACAAGGCGGAGCCAGGCAACAGGCTCTGCCCACCCGTTTTTTTCCATTCTCCATCGTACTGGTTTCAGCGCTGCTGGCCGGCTGCTCCACCAATTCTGCAAAGGTGTATGCGCAGCAGAACGAAGCTGCACAATTGCGCCAGGAAGCCGGCGAAAAAGCGCCGACTCCGGACAACAAAGGTATGTATCTCGGTTTGATCCGGCAAATGCAGGAGCAGGGCATGTATTTCGCATCACTGGCGCATATCGATGCCTACGAACAGCAAAATGGCAGCACCCCGGAAGTCCAGCGTCTGCGTGCTGACGCTTTGCGCGAAACCCGGCAGGGTGCTGCGGCAGATGCGGCTTACCGCAAATTGCTGAGCTCTTCCGAAGCGAGCGCTGCCTGGCATGGCCTGGGCCTGCTGACGGCGCAAAACGGCGACTATAAGGCTGCCGTTACTTCGTTGCGGGAAGCGGTAAAGCGTGAGCCGACCAATCCCGTGATGTTGAGCGATCTGGGCTATGCGATGCTGCGTAGCGGCGATATAGCCGCCGCCAGAATGCCGCTAGCGCAGGCCGCCGAATTGGCTCCGGACAATCGGAAGATGATAGGCAATCTGGCGCTTCTGTTATTGGTTTCAGGTGAAGCTGAGAAGGCGCGCGCAGTCATGGACAAGGGTAGCTTGTCTGTGGACAGTCGCGCCACTGTATATCGCTTGGCCGCAGAAATCGGTCAGCAGCAGCCGGTGGTGGTCGCGGTTCAGGAACATGCTGGCGGTGCAAAAAAAATCGGCAGCGAATCCGCTGTTAATGCCAGTAAAAACGCCGGTAAAAATGCAAATCCGGCATCACCGCCTGCGACGCCATTCCAGTCTATGCTGGATCGGTTTGGCAACGGCAGCTGAACGCCATGCAATCTAATTTTTGCTCAAGGGGTCGATAATGAAAGCGCAAGGAATCCTCGGTCAATACGTTCTGTTTATCGGCTCCGCGTTACTGGCGACAGCCGGGATTCCTGAAGCGTTTGCACAGACCAATTCTCCGCTTACCGGAAAGCTGTTGCAGGGGCCTGTGGCGGCCACGGCAAACCCGCCGACGCCGGCCGCTCAACCTGCGGCCGTCAGTGCATCCGCCACCTCCCCCGCAGCCGCTGCCGCGCCTGTGCAGACAGCAGAGCCCGCAGCGCCGGCGGCGCGGGAAACAAGAGTACGCGTCGGTGACGTCACGCACATCTTATTGCAGGCGCAAGCCGATGGTCGTGTCGCCGGTCCTCGCTTGCCGATGCTGGGGGCGACAGCCGACGCCAGTTGGCAACGTTACCTGGATAGCTTCAGGCATCCATTGCCGGAATTTTATGAAATCAAAGTAACAAAGAGTCCCTCAAACTGAACATTTTTGAATGAGGACAACGATATCAAATCGGTGCCAACTATCATGATCTCACATCAAAACACCAGTGCTGATCAAGTCTCGGTCTCACGCCAGAAACGGTGTGAGGCCGTCTGCCAGCGTGGTTCGATTGCAGTGATGGCAGCGATTTTCTTGTCTATTATGGTTATTTTGTTGTCGTCGATTGATATCGGCTACATGTTTTACATGAAACGGGATTTGCAAAAATCGGCTGACCTGGCGGCGCTGGCAGGTGCCCAGCAGCTGGTCAGCGTGCCGTTAACCGGAAATCCGGTGCCTACGGCATGCGCGGCGACGGACGGGCCTGTATTGGCCGCCATAGGCAATGCACAGATGAACGGTTTTTCAATTGTTGCCCCTAATCCGATGGGAAATTCCATCAATGTTACTTGCGGCCGATGGGATCCGATTGCCAACGCGGCTATGAAGCCGAATTATTTTTCGGCGCCCGCTGCAGGAACACGCTTGAACGCAGTAAGGATTGTGATGGCGCAGAAAGTGCCGATTTTTTTTGGATTGGGCACGCATACTCTTAATGCTCAGGCGATTGCTTCAACCAGCGATCCTTACGCAGCATTTTCAGTCGGATCGCAACTATTGCAGCTCAACGGCGGGTTGGTACCCGGCCTGCTGTCGGCAATCGGGCTAAATCTGAATGGTACATCTCTGGTGTCATACAACGGGCTGGCTAACGTATCTGTCACGCCAAACGGTTTGCTGAAGGCTCTTGGATTTGAAATTCCGTTGCATGCCGATATCGGAACGGTGAAACAGATATTGCAGTTGAATACTGCCGGATGCAGTAACGGCATGTGCACTTTACAGGCGCTGTTGGGAGCGATTACCACCGTAGGCGGTCAGCAGGACCTGATCAGTGCGCTTGGAGGGCTGACAGTGGGCCAGCTCAATGTATTGATACCGCTGTTGTCTGACGCCAGCGGACAAGGCGGCTTGTTTACGCTGGTTAATGTGGCGGACGGACAATCCGCGCTGGATGCAAATCTGAACGCCTTGAATGTGTTGAATACGGTGATAGGGGTGGCCAACAGCCACCGTTTTGGATCGGTAAACTTGAATGTCGCTTTACCCGGCGTCGCAACTGTGACGACGCAGGTTGGCATAGTGGAGCCGCCTTCGATTGGCATTGGCGGCATCGGCACCACTGCCTTTACTTCGCAGGTGCGATTGTATCTGCATATCCAAAGCAATTTGTTAAACCTGGGACTGCTTAAGCTTGATCTGCCAATCATCGTCGATGTCGTCAACGGACTCGGTACGATAAGCGAGATGTGCACAAAAAAAGACAGCAGCGGCCGCGACCTGGCCAAGATTGATGTGCAGGCGCCGGTACTCAGCCTTTGCGCTGGCAGTATAAATGGCGCTGTCGACGGCAGTACGGTTTTTTCAACCAACGGTGCTTGCAAGAAGAACCTGACGGATTGGCCTATGGTCAATCTTCTCAACGGGGTGCTGAAAGTGAACAAAGCAATTGCTATTGATGGATTGCAGAATAACAGCAGTCTGTCCTTGTACAAAGGACAGACGCTTACTACAGGCAGCAATAGTTTACCGATTGGGACAACCGTATCGAATTTGTTTTCGGCGTTGACGGGTGCCTTGGCCGGCAACCTCCTGGGTCAGGGACAAGGAGGAGTGACCAACAATAATCTGGCGAGCGGCCTTCTTTCTAACATGGGCAATAACTCAAGCACGGTTCTTAGCTATACACAGACGGTTGCGGGGAATTTGCAAACTTTCGTTAACGGTTTGGGAGCGACGGTTCAGAGTCTGCTGAGCGGCGTATTAACGTTGAATCTGCTGAATGTATTGAATAGCGTAGGAAGCTTGGTGGGCGGACTGCTTACTACATTGGGGAATATATTGGGTGGATTGATCGGAGCGTGCGGCTTGATCGGACACAATTCACAGGCTTGCGTAGCGGGCAGTCTTTCCGGAAGCCAGGGCGGTGGCGCGGGAGCAATCACCAATGTCCTCCTGACCCTGGTTGGCCTTCTGGTCACTCTACTGCAACCCATCCTGGATGCACTGGGGGGTGTCGTAGCAAACTTGCTCAACGGTTTGCTTGGCATCCAGCTAGGCCTGGTCGATGTCAGTTTGCTTGATTTGAATTGCGGCGGCACCAGCGTCAAGCTGGTTTATTAGCTAGATGAATATACAAAATACATTCGATATGACGAACACCCATCAACGATTGGCAAAGCTGTCTTATTTTTTTGGATTTGAACGATTGATAGCACCGGTTCTGATCAAGCTGATTTATTGGATCGGCATTGTGGTGATCCTGATTGCCGGTGCGACCAGCTTGGTTAACACCGTAGATGGCATAGGAAGGATGCTGCTTACCTTGGCAGCCTTGCTGTTTTCCCTGCTGATCTGGCGCTTGTTCAGCGAGCTTCTGATCCTGGCATTTAATATTTACGAACGGCTGGTTGAAATCCGCGATTTGCTCGCAGCTAAGGGCACACCGGCGGCAACGATCCAACCAGCCTTGCGCGAAGGTGACTGAAAGAGTTGATCATGCAAAACAAACCTTTGCAAGAAAGTCTCGATATCTACGTATGGGAAGGCAAGTCCGATATTGCCGACCGGATTTCGCAATGCCTGGCGAGTTTCGATATCGAGGTGATCCGTGCCGACGGCATGGCGGTGACGCGCGACCAGGTAGCGTCGCGGCCGTCGCTGGCGGTGATTTCGGTGACGGTGATCGAGCAGGCCGAGTTTTCCGCCGACGCCTGGCAGAAATCGCACGGCATGCCGGTGATCTGGGTGGCCGAAGTGGGGCGTGCCGCCAATCCGCGTGTGTATCCGGTCGAGTACTCGCACATCCTGATGCTTGACTTTACCTGCGCCGAATTGCGCAAGCTGGTGTTCCGCCTGGCTTCCGAGCTGCATGCCAGCACCGGCGCCGATCGCGCGCCGCAGCCGCTGATTGCGCAGTCGGAGAGCATGCAGGCCTTGGTGGCCGAGGCTGAGGCCTTTGCCGATTGTGAGTCGAGCGTGCTGATCATCGGCGAGACCGGCGTCGGCAAGGAACGCATCGCCCAGCTCTTGCATCAGCGCCACGGCCGTTACCGCCATGGACCGTTTGTCGCCGTCAACTGCGGCGCCATTCCGGACGGCTTGTTCGAGTCGCTGTTTTTCGGCCATGCCAAAGGCGCGTTCACCGGCGCCTTGCTGGCGCACAAGGGCTATTTCGAGCAGGCCGACGGCGGCACCTTGTTTCTTGATGAAATCGGCGACTTGCCCTTGTACCAGCAGGTCAAGCTATTGCGCGTGCTGGAACAGAGCACCGTCACCCGGCTCGGTTCGCAAACCGAGGTCAAGCTGGATTTCCGGCTGGTGGCGGCGACCAACCGCAATCTGCGCGAACAGGTGCAGCAAGACATGTTTCGCGCCGACCTGTATTACCGGCTGGCGGTGATCGAACTGCGCGTGCCAAACCTGGAAGAGCGCGGCAGGGTCGACAAGATAGCGATTTTCAGCACCTTGCTGGCGCAGACCTACGAGCAGATCCCGCAACCGCCGGACTGGCTGCTGGAGCTGGTGGCTGCAGCCAAGTTTGCCGGCAACGTGCGCGAGCTGCGCAACGTGGCGGAGCGGGTCGGCATCATCTACCGCCAGCTGGGCGTCTGGGACCGTGTCCGCATCGACCGGGTATTCGACAAGCTGGGCACCATGGAACGGGTCAACGAAGGCAGCGACCTGACCGCGGTACGCAAGAAATGGGACCTGGCCGAGCGCAGCCGGATTCTCTCGGTGCTGGACGCCAACGGCTGGCGGCGCCAGGATACCGCGCATGCGCTGGGCATCAGCCGTAAAGTGCTGTGGGAAAAAATGCGCAAGTTCCAGATTGCGGATACGGAGGCGGTGGGCGAGGCTGAGTAATCACACAATAAGCACACGAATAGATGTGATAAATTGACAACGATAGTGGTTTAGGTAAAAACAATGCCCAGTAACAACAGGATTGCAGATAAAATTGCCGACATGCTGTCTAAGATCGACTAAATTAATGTTAGCGAAGGGAATCAGGGGATGAATGTAAATGTACGCAATGCAGTCCGCGCAGTGTGCGGTTTAGGACTGGGAATGCTCATTGCCGGTTTGTCGGTCAACGCCTTGGCGCAGCCGGCGCCCGCCAGTTCCGCGCCGACCGCCGTTTCTCCTACTCCGCCCACTGCCCCTCAGCCTGCGGCCAACAGCACCATCAGCGAATTGCAGCAATTGATGCAGAGCCAAAGCATCAGCGAGATGCGCACTACCTACAACGGCAATTACGGCGCCAGCCTGCTGTTCAAGCCGGAGAGCCGTACTTATTATGTCGCCCTGTTCCAGCAAAAGAATTTCTGGCGCGTCGTAAAAACCCAGTCGGATGGGCAAGCCGAGCAGATTTACAAGAGTTTTGTCGGCCAGACCGAAAAGCTGGCTGAGGTCGATATCCGCCGCATCAAGCTGGAAGCGGAGAAAAGCTACACCGAGCAGCTGATTGCAGCCCAGGAAACCCGCCTCAATGCCTTGCAGAACGATCTGGTGGTGCAACAGCAGCAAGAGCAGAACGTCAGCGTCCAGCAGGACCAGGCACGCCAGCAGGCACAGCTGCTGAGCAACAAGCAGCAAGCGGCGCGCAGCGAATTGCGTGGTTTGCAGAACCGTATCCGCACGCTGGAAGCCCAGCAGACCGTACTGGATAACGTCAATTACAGTGATCCCAAGAGCGGCAAGAAGTAACGCAGCCACAGCAGGGGGCTAGCGCCAGGCGGTTGCTTCTGGCGCCTGGCAGAAGACATGTCGGGATGCGCATATTGCGCATCCCGATTTTTTTTGTCCGGCGCCTCGCTCTTCTCCCATCAGGCGCACGGTTTTGTCGCGCGCTGCATATTTCACGTCGCCTGCCTACAATCCGCGCCAAATCATCAATCCCACAATGCCTTGCCGACTCCGGTACGTCTACGGACACGAATGCAGATCATTTGAGGGGGAATGGTATGGCGAACAACAAGGCAAGAACATGGTGGGCCGGGCTTATACTTTGCGCGGCGTCCTGCTGCGCTCAGGCGGAAATCGTACTGGATCACTGGCCCGCGGCGGCGGCTGAGAAACTCAAGACAGTCATTGCCGCTAACGCCAACCAGGGTGCGTTCGCCGTGTTCGATATGGACAACACCAGTTATCGTTACGACCTGGAAGAATCGCTGCTGCCTTTCATGGAAATGAAAGGCTTGTTAACCCGGAACAAGCTGCCGGCGTCGCTCAGGCTGATTCCATTCAAGGACACGCCACAGTTCAAGGAAAGCCTCTACAGCTACTACCAGCGCCTGTGCGAGATCGACGACCAGGTTTGCTATCCGTGGGTGGCGCAGGTGTTTGCCGGCTTCACATTGCGCGAGCTGAAGATGCAAGTCGACCAGCTGATGGCGTACGGCAAACCGATATCTGTTAGGTATTACGAAGGCGCCGGGATCAAATCCTCCGAGGTGAAAGCGCCCCAGCTGTTTACCGGCATGCGCGAGCTGTACCAGGCCTTGATGCAGAGCGGCATTGAAGTCTACGTGATAAGCGCCGCCAGCGAGGACCTGGCGCGCATGCTGCTGGCCGATCCCAAATACGGTTACAACGTCAAGCCGCAGAATGTGATCGGTGTCAGCATGCTGCTGAAGAATCGCAAGACGGCTGAAGTGACCACGGTGCGCAAGCTGGTGACCGAAGGAAAATACCGACCCGATGCGCTGCTCGATTACGAGCTGACTCCCGCCTTGTGGGCGCCGCTCACCTGGTTCCAGGGCAAGCCGGCGGCGATCAGCACCTATATCGATGAATGGAAACGTCCGATCCTGGTGGCCGGCGATACGCCGGTCAGCGACGGTCCGATGCTGTTTCACAAGACCGATGTCGAGAAGGGCGGGGTAAGGGTCTGGGTCAACCGCAAGGACAAATACATGCAGCAGCTGAACGGCATGCAGCAGCAGAATGCCGCGCGCCAGAAAGAGCTCGGTCTGCCGGTGACGGCTGACAAGAACTGGATCGTCGTCACCCCCGACGCCATTCAATAAGTCCATCCCGGAGACCACATGAAACTACGCTTCCTGTTAGGCGGCTGTGTTGCCGCCCTGGCCAGCCAGACAACCTGCGCCCAGTCGTCGGTCATCTTTTATGGCCGTATCGATACTGCCATCCGTTACAGCACCAACCAGAACATCGCCGGCGATAAATTGCTTGAACTGACTTCCGGCGGCGCCAGCGGCAGCCGCTGGGGCGTGAAGGGCAGCGAGGACCTGGGTGGCGGAATGAAGGCGGTCTTTACGCTGGAGAACGGCTTCGAGCCGGATACCGGCAAAGCCGCGCAAAGCGGTCGCCTGTTCGGCCGCCAGGCCTGGGTCGGCTTGTCGGGTAAGCTGGGAACGCTGACCGCCGGGCGCCATTACAGCCCGGTGTATAACGTCGAGTTTGCCAATGAGCCTTTCGGCTGGGCCAATGTCTATGAATCAGGCTTCATCTACGACAATTACACCGGCGGCAACCGTTGGGACAATTCGCTGTTTTACCAGTACAAGGTAGGGCCGGTGTCGGGTTCGCTGATGTACGGTTTCGGCGAACAGGCAGGCAGCAACCGCAACGGCAACAAGCTGGGCGGCAGCCTCGCTTATGAGTTCGGACAGGCCGCCGTCAGCGCCGCCTACCAGCAGACCCATGACGCCCAGGGCGTGGCCGATCACAAGGTATGGACCGCCGGCGGTTATTATCCGATCGGCGCGTTGAAACTGTTTCTCAGTTACCTGAACCACCGCAGCGACCTGACGCCGCAAAAGAACGATGTCTGGGCAACCGGCGCTTCCTATGCGGCGACGCCGGCGGTAGAGCTGTACGGGGGCTTCTATTACGATCGCCAGCGTGAGCAGGACGGCAGCAAACGTACCGTGGTGGGCATGTTCAACTACAAATTGTCGAAACGTACCAATGTCTACCTGCAGGCTGATTACAGCAAGGTCGATGCGGGTTATGCCAGTAATGTGTTTGACGTTTATGCGTTTCCAACGACCAAGGATGCCAGCGGCGCCGTGACCGATTTCATCAAGTCGCGTACAAGCATCATGGTGGGCGTACGCCACCAATTTTGACGATATTGTTGATGCAAAACAAAAAGGCCTCCATTTCTGGAAGCCTTATGTCTGTTGGTGCCGAGAGCCGGAATCGAACCGGCACGCTGTCTCCAGCGCGGGATTTTGAGTCCCGTGCGTCTACCTATTCCGCCATCTCGGCAACGCGTCCGCTATTATGACTGGTTTCTGCGGTCCGATCAATAGTTGCATCAATCAATTTTCCCTGCGGATGACCTGCTGCCGGGCAGGAGCTAGTTGCTGACCCGCTGGTACAGGCGGAACCGCTCATCGCGGTCCGACGGCCGGCGGCCGGTCCATAGCAGTTTCCAGTTGCCCTTGAACTCACGCCAGATCGCATCGTCCGACTTGACCGAGATATTGTCCTGGTACAGCAGGAAATCGCAATGCGGCTGGCCGTATTCGCCGAACGGGATGTCGCCGAAATAGGCGAACGATGCGCGCTGCGCCGGGCCGACGTTGGTATCCACGCATTGCTTGACGGCCGGCAGGTGTTCGTCGATCTGGGCGGCCACGCCAGCGTAGCTCTTGCTGTAGTTGATCCATGGCAGCCACAAGGTGGTGAGCAGCAGCCAGCACAGGATCACGCCGCCTGAAGACAGCACCACCGCGCGCCACAGCACCGCCGGCCGGCGCGACAAGCGCCAGTTCACCAGCAGGATCCAGAACACCGAACCGAGCAGGGCGATCGCCAGCGCGATCAGGTTGAATTCCGGTTTAAAGCCGGGCGCCAGCTTGTAGACATTCTTGGCGATCTGCGCCGGCCAGCCGCTTTCCTTGGCGATCCAGGCCAGCCAGATAAATGCCGCGCAAGCGGTCAGGGTCATCACCGAGAACCAGTCCACGGCATTGATGGCGCCGCGTTTCATGGTCGGCAAGCCGAACGCAGCCAGGATCACCAGCGGCGGCAGCAGCGGCAGCAGGATGCCTTCTTCCGGATGCGGATTGAGCAGCAGTATGATCGTCAGGCTGATAAAAAACGCCAGCGGCAAGGCGATATGCAAGGTCGAGCGCTGCTGGCGCCAGGCATACACTGCCCAGCCGGCGAACGGCCATGCCGGCCAGGCGAACCAGATGCCGTATTTAAGGTAATACGATAGTGCGGTCCAGGTCGGCCAGCTTAGCTGCTGCAGGTTGTAATTTTCCCAGGCGACCAGGCGGTTCAGCGCGCCCGGCAACAGCGCCCAGCTGGTGATCAGCCAGGCGGCTGCGACCAACAGGGCGACCGGCAAGGTCACTGCCAGCAAATCGCGGACGATGGCTTTTTCCCGTATCAGGGCCAGGCTCAGCAAACCGCACAGCAAGGCTAGCGGCAGCAGCCAGCCGCGGCTCAGGATCAGCAGGCCGAAGCTGAGGCCGAGCAGGGCTGCGCTGCGCAGGCTGCGTGCTTCGAACAGGCGCACTGCAACGTAGATTGAAAAAGCGACCAATGCGACCTGCAGGCTTTTGGCGGTAGGTTCGTGGCTCGGCAGCAGCAAGCCGAGGCAGCCGAGATAAATCAGGAAGGCGCCGTCGGCCAGGGTGCGGCCGAAATCCTGGGGTTCGGGCTGGCCGCCGAAAGCCAGGCGCAGCGGCTGTGCTTCGGTGCGGCGTCCCAGCAGGTAGGTGGCGTACCAGACCGACAGCGAGCCGACCAGGAAGAAGCCCACGGCCGGCAGGCGGCCTGCCAGCGGATCGCCCAGCAACCAGCCGAACAGCTTGATGAAAACGGCGCCGATCCAGTAAGTCAGAGGACTTTCGCCGGGCATCGGCAAGCCGACGATATTCGGCATCAGCCAGTCGGCGATGCTGCCGTGGGCCATGGTCCAGGCGATGCCGAAGCTGGAGGCGTCTTCATTTTTCCAGGGATCGCGACCGATCAGGCCGGGCAGTATGTATAGCAATCCCAGCGCCCACAGGCCCCAGCGTGGCAGTGCGCTGGTGGCGGAGGCGGGAAGGCGGACGGGCTTCATCACAATGGCGTCTGATCAATGTTGAATTGCTGGGTATTGTGCCGGATAGCGGGTTACTGCGCTATTACTGAGCGTAGTTTTTGTTCTTGATGATCTCAACAAGACATACACTTATTTACGATTTCTTGAAGAGTTAGCTGCAGCGCAGCAGACAGTGTCGATTTTTGCCTGGCTGCCTGTCTCGATAAACAAAAAAAGGCAGCCGCAGCTGCCTTTTTGAACAAGCGATCGAATTAAGTATTTGCGATCGAAGTCTTGGAACCGACAGCGCCGAATTTCTTGCGGAACTTGTCAACGCGGCCAGCGGTGTCGACGATTTTGTGTTGACCGGTGTAGAACGGATGCGATTCCGACGAAACTTCAATCTTCACCAAAGGATATTCTTTACCTTCGTGAGTGATGTTTTCGCGAGTCTGGATAGTCGAACGGGTGACGAACTTGAAATCGTTCGAAACGTCGTGGAACAGGACTTCGCGGTAATTTGGGTGAATGCCGTCTTTCATAATTGCCTCAATTGTGTGGTAGCCAATCAATCACTTCGTCGGTCGTCTTGCTTCTTGACCCGATTGTCGATCACTTGCCGGGGGTGGAAAACCGCAGATTATACAATAAATCCAGCAGCAGACTGGAAAAAATGAATGAAATCAGTGCCTTGGGGACAATTGGCGGCTATTCTGAAGTATTGTCTCTTTGGTATTTATCCTGGGCGAACATGGCATCCGCCCAAGGCGGCCTTAATTTTTGACAGCGGCAGGGGTCTGGTTGCCGTTTTTGCGATACAAATACAATGTTGCAAACAAGCCACATATCGCCGCGGCAGTCATCCACATGCCAGGCGCGCCCTTGTCACCGGTGTATTCGATCAGGCCGGTTGCAACTGCCGGGGTAAAGCCGCCGAAAATCGCGGTCGCCAGGCTGTAGGCCAGGGAAAAGCCGGCGGTGCGCACTTCAACCGGCATGACTTCGGTTAGCGCCACCACCATCGCGCCGTTGTAGCTGGCATACAGGAAAGACAGCCACAGCTCGACCATCAGCATCTTCTGGAAAGTCGGATCAGCCACCAGCCACGACAGGGCCGGGTAGGCGGTGAGGATGGTCAGGATGGTGAACACCAGCAGCAGCGGTTTGCGGCCGATGCGGTCGGACAGGGCGCCCATCACC